>NZ_JADNLF010000014.1:0-120522 GCF_015555825.1 Bacteroides clarus
CCCGACCACGGGCATCAGATGGTGGACGATTTGAAGAAGAAAACCAATCCGGGCTACTCCTGCATCGGTCGTCTGAGAGGACTGGCAGAACTGAGAGGACTGGAAATGGGAATTGCCAAATCATTGTTTGAATAGGAGATTCATGCTATGGAAATTCGTTTTTACATTGACTCCCAATCCGATATATAACGAAACTGCTAAAAATAAAATAAGCTGTTGTAAAGAAACAACAGCTTATTTTATTTGTGTCGGAATGAGGCGACTCGAACGCCCGACCCCTACGTCCCGAACGTAGTGCGCTACCAACTGCGCTACATTCCGATACCTTTTTCGAAAAGTGGTGCCACCAGGAATCGAACCGGGGACACAAGGATTTTCAGTCCTTTGCTCTACCAACTGAGCTATGGCACCATTCTTATTTTTAACTTGCTTAATTATAGCTGTTTAGCTTCATTGTCAAGTCTTTTATGTCTGTCTTTCCACTTCTGGTTTACCTCTGGGTTTACACAAGTTGTTAAGTTAATAATCTCTTGTATTTCTCTTTAGTAAAGTGTCCTTTCGTTTAAGACGCTGCAAAGGTACTCATTATTTCCTAACCTGCAAGTAAAAAAGTCCTTTGCTCCCCTGTTTTAACAATTATTTAGTGGAATGGCTATATTGTAGCCCTCTTTTATGCTGAATTGAAGAAATAGAGTGTGATTTTCACTTCATTGGATTAGCGGATAAAAGCTGCTTTGAATTGCTACTGTATTGATATGCTTCCATCTTTATAAGTGCAATCTGTGTAAACCAGTGTGTAAACCGAGAATTGAAGTATGCTTTCCAGCGATAAAAGCTATCCTTTAAACCATAATAATTTGCTGCAACATTTTAGTGAATGGGGGCTATATGGGAAGTATTCTTTAGGAATGTAGTAGCTAAAAAAAGAAACAGCATAAGAGTTTCCTCAAATGCTGCTTTTATTCTGTTTTATTTAAATTTGAATAATTTCTTTATTCCACTCTCTGATAAGAAAATTTCCTACCATTGGGTGTAACTCCGTCAGCTTCCAATTCCTGTACTGATAAAGTCATTGAATTAAGTAACAGAATATCACTGATAATCCATTCATCCTCATCACTAAACATTTCGTAAAGTTTCTTACCGTCTATCTTGTACTTACCTACCTCTTTGTAAGTTCCACTCCCTGTGTATTCAAATGTGCCATCATTCTTATAAGTTACATGGGTGGCAATGGCATTGCCGCTTGTCATTTTCCATTTGCCTACAATCAAAGAAGTGTAATCATCCTGCTTCTTTGTCACAGTAACAATCGCAGTCGTACTGAAACCGCCATCTTCTGTTGTTACTGTGATATTCACTTCACCTGCTGAATTGGCTGTAACCAAACCATCTTGATTTACACTTGCAACAGCTTCATTAGAACTGCTCCATATAACTTTCTTGTTAGTAGCATTATCGGGCTGTACAGTAGCTATTAATTGGAATGTTTCACCTTGCTTTAGACTAACAGACTGCTCATTAATTGATATGCCTGTAACCTTTACTTCGTCAGTAACAATCTTACCATTATCTATATTGATTTTAAATGTAAAGTCCTTTTTAGTTCCATCAAAGAACAACACTTCACACCTGTATTCCCAAACATTGGTTGCATTACCAGTCAAAATATAAGTCCGCTTGGCATTGGATGGAATATCAAAAGGGGCTGTGATGGGTGTTTCCCAAACTGTTGTAGCATCCTTAAAGTTATATCTACAGAAAGCTCCTTTCTCAATGTACCCACCATTAGCATAATAGCTTCGTATAATTAAGCCATCTACGTGAGATAGCAATGTGGTATTCTCACTGTCAATCCGTGGTGTTTCCTTTGCTTCATAGATAATTGAACCTAAGTCGGAGTAGCAACAGTTATCTATAAATATAGATTCTTGAAACCAGTCTTTTGGCACAGAGCCATTCTTCAATAGCTCTGTACGGTTAGTTTCATTGCCAAAAGTAAAGATGTGCTGACGATAATAATCATTTAAAGACACAGTCACTATATTGCCTGAGGGTGTCTTTTTATAGAAAGCGGGGAAGAATTTGTTTACCCGTATGGTATCATATTCGCCATAACCTTTATGAATAACTTGTATGGTATCAGTTTCCTCTTTGTCTATCCATTCAAATTTGATTCCTTTAGTTTCTGTCTTTTCATAAAGAGCAAACCAAAGGTGCTTAGCGTTTAAACCTGTAAACAGAATGGTTGATTCAAACTCGGCATATCCTCTACAGGTTATTCTATGATTACCACCAACATATTCATCGAATAGTTTATCTATTTTAGAAGACTCACTTGGATTATGATTCTCTATAGGTTTAATATCTAATTCATCATCCCCACAGGAACTAAATCCTGCACACACTGCAACCAATAATGAGGTTGCTAATAATTTAAATGTTTTCATCTTTTTTTATTTTAGTTTGATAATCCCAAGTCTTAATGCTTCTTCTGCATCAAAATATTTGCACGATAAAGTCCGTTCATTATAATTCCCATATAACATTGCTATTGCATAATGTATTCCACAATATAATTCAAAATATGTCTGAAAATCTTTTGTGCATGGAACTTCTGTGTATGATTCTTTATTTGAGTACTTTTGTACCAAGTCAAAATCTATGCAATCAAGTGTTGGGAAATATTGTATTCCTTTTATTAGATATTCTCCTTGTTGATATGGTATATTCATATAGGTGTTCTGAGGTGTAAAAGATTCAAATATTAAAACTCCTCCATCTCCATATATGGGAGGATTCGCATATTTAAAGCAATTACAAAGCTCTTTGAATTGTTGAGAACATAGATAATCATATTCGTTCTGTTTTAATGCTTTATGCGAACAAGCATGTATGCAATTATAGAAAAACCTTACTTTTTCCCATTCCTTAAGAGCTTGGTCTATTTTTATTTCTTCTTTTGTAATAGTTCCTCTACAAGTATATTCTATATAAGCAGTAGCAAAAGGGCTATATTTCCCCAAAATAGTTGATGGCATATATAACCTACATTGAGTATCAAAGAACAATGGATGATTTAAGCTCATTCTTCTAATTAAATCCATAATCTAAATGTAATATAACCTTACCTATTCCCTATGGATAAGCTGTTACAATAAAAAAGGTGTGGGAACACTATTTGCTTTACCCTTGTAACTGGCTCTCGCATTGCCTTTGCTGTGGATAAAACAATAGCGACCCACACCAAAGGGCATATAGAAACCTCACAACTATGAGGTAGGTATATATCCAAGTGTGGGTGCTACTGCTATCATCTTCACAGCGTTTCAAATTTGCGAGATTTGTTACAAGAAGATAATTTCAATAACACCTTTCGTTAAATATGTCCTTCCAACTCCCTAACGCATTAGTTTATTGGAATTGGTGCAAAGATAGCGAAAGGTTTCAAATCATTAGATATGAAGTGAGGATAAATAGTAGATTTCCTGCCCTCAAACATAGTCTGCATGAGATATTTAGTCAGAATTGTATCTGAACTCTGTAAATCCATGTGGGTATCAAAATGATAATTTCCCTTATAAGAACTGAATATTAGAAATTGTTACCCACATGGATTTATAAAGCTAAAGTTAATATCTCCGTCTGAATTAGAGGGTAGGACAAATTCAGATTGGGGTGTACAAGACTGACCTTGCTCTAAATTTGTCCTGCCTTTCAAAGTGACTTCACGACATCAACCCTGCTCTAACAAGTAACCTCTTGACTTGTGTAATCTGAAACTTGCATCCCTTAGATGTAACAAAGCCTTGCTCATTCAACAGACAAGTCATTTCGGACAATGATTTGCCTTGCATTGATAATGACCGTAACAGTGCTATCGCTCTCATGTTATTTGGATTGTTAGTTGCCTTAGCCTTGTTGGTAATGATACTATGCTGAACAGCTTGTTCAAATTTGTTCATCAAGTTCTCAGATTTTCCAAGCTGCACACCCCTTGCTTTCTTGGCTTGAAGTGATTGTTTGGTTCTCTGACTGATTAACCCTGCTTCATATTCAGCTATGCTGCTGATAATATGCAAAATTAGTCTGTTGGCTTGGGGAAAGTCGCAGAACACAATCTCAACATCACTCTCCAACAGCTTTGAAGTAAACGCTACATTCCTTGACAGTCTATCCAATTTGGCTACAATCAGAATAGAGTCCGTTTTCCTGCACATTGCCAAAGCTGCAAGAAGTTGAGGTCTGTTAGACTTCTTCCCACTCTCCGTTTCAATGTATTCAGCAAGTATGGGCTTATGCTTTACATGGTTGTGTATAATTTCCCTTTGGGCTTCCACACCAAGACCAGAGATTTGCTGCTTCATGGTGGATTGCCTTAGATATGCTATGTATGTCTTCATAATTTACATTTATTAATAGTTGGTTACAAATGCTGAATGTTCGTTCAGCTTATGTAAGTAAGGACACCCAACTTAAAAATTGAATGTCCTTTACCTTGTTATATATAAGAACAGCTTACAACTGTCCTTCATCAGAGAAACTGTAATATCCTACATCTGTAAGAATGAGGTGGTCTGTTACTGAAATTCTCATAAGTCTTGCAGTATCCTTGACCTGCTTAGTAATCTCCATATCCTGCCTACTTGGTTTCAGATTACCACTTGGATGATTATGCGCAAGGATAATGGCTACTGAATTGGTGAGCAATGCGGCTTGTAGAATCACTCTTATATCAGCACAAGTTTCAGTAATTCCACCCTCTGAAATGAGAGTGTAGCCTAAAACTTGGTTGGCTTGGTTTAGGAACAAGACTTTGAAATATTCCTTGTAACAGATTGTACCCTCTTTATATGTAGGGAGTAAGTATTTATAAGCGTCCTCTGAACTGACAATTTTATGCAAACTCTTGAATTTGGGTTTGTAGGATAGTTCCACTTCTCCCACTGTATAATCTATATCCATAATGTATAATGTTTAATAAGTTGGTAGAAATAAAGAAAGGACAACTAACTTAATAGCTGCCCTTTCCTCTCTCAATCAATAAGCCCATTTAATCAATGAACCACTTATATCTCTCGTCACCATGCAAAGCCGCATTGATTCCAACTGCCATTTCAGTAGCATTTAATGAACGGTCTAAGAATGAATCAATATAGCTTGACTTGTTAGTTCCTGTAAGCAAGTTGTAGAACTTCCACATATTAAGCTCGCTTCCAAAGCCGCCAAAATTATTGTCGTGAATGTATGCTTTGGCTACGCTGTTAATTTGCGTATCAGTAAGCAACATTCTTGGCAGTGCCTTTTGATAGCCTGTTGGCAAGCATTGGTAAAGTCGCATCTTGCCTATTATCTGTGCGAATTGGTGTTCACTCATGGAAGTGTTGCCTAATTGCTGCATCAGATAAAGATGCTTGGCAGGATTGTAGTTGTTGAACAGTTCCAATGCTGCACGATAGAGTTCACTTGTACTGCTCACTCTCAAATCATCCTTGTAGCCATTGGTGAAGATGCACATATTGCAACAAACTTGGTTTTTGAAGCCAATTGCAAGACGGAACAACTCTGGAACTTTCTTGCTATATAAGTTCATCTGATTATAAGCCCTCACACCTACGATGGAAAGATTGAGCTTGTTTCCACCAACCGTTTCATAGATGGTAGGAACATCAATGCTGAAAGCTGCTCTCTCATAATAGATGGTCTTGTCAGATTCCAAAAGTTGATTGGCAGGTTTGTGGATGGCTGCTGGGATTCTGCCTTTGATAATGTGGCTCACACGAATGTCTGCCTGTTTCACTTTCTCACCACTAAAGAATGATTGGGCTGCATCCTGTATGGTTTCCACAAATGCAGCATGGTTAATGGTCAGTTCGTTGTCTTTAGAGAACACAGGGGTAATGCAGTCATGTTTCAGATGATGCAAGGTTGCTTCCTGTGTGTTGGCTTCAATGAAATGGTTGGCAGGTCTTACAGGTTCATCCACGATGATTGTTGCTTCCTCTGCATATTCACCCAAATTCATTCTCTCACGGTTCTGTGCCATAGCTGGCATGATAACTAAATTTCTCATAATGATAAATTGTTTAAATGATTATTGATTGGTTTAACTCTGGAATTGGTAAAGTTCCTATCGCCTTGGGTTGCCCCATAACGATTTTGACTTTACTACAATTCGCTGAATTACATTTAAGCGTATTACAGTTAGACTGTATTACCATTATGTCTGTATTGTGTATCGCTTTAAGAAGTCTATGAATGATGTGAGGTGAATAGTAAAATTTATAATGGTTGAGGGGGTGGGTGGCTATCTATCAATTCTCATTTTCCTTTTACTTGGTGAGAGGGGGCTAAAATAGTGGTATGGTATCTCGTACAACATTTTGGTGATTGGGGCTATAAAGTCCATTCTTCACCTTAATTGTTGTCATATCATAAGTATAAATCTGCCAGTTCTTCCTTGTCCTTTATCTCTTGCTTCCTGCCTACCAGCCCACTTGATAATGATTTCATAAGAGCGTGCATATCCTTAACTCCCTCAAAGTTTTTCTCCTTGTATTTCTTATAAATCATGCACTCCCTTGAAATGGGGTTTCCTCTGCTCTCGTTAAATGCTATCATGTGTTCAAAGACAGCTTTCACTTCTTCCACATATTTATCTTTGGGTAGGTCTATTATAAGACCTTTGGCTTTTAAAATGATTGAATCTCCAACTTCATCCAATAAGTCCATATCCCTTAGTTGGTCTATATATTTATCCATAGTACCATGCCCCATGTGAATTAGCTCTTTCAGTTTTCTTACAGATAAGGTAATAGTATGGCTGTGTGGCTCTGCTGCACTGAACAGTTTAAGGATGAATCCTCTGAGTTTTAAATCCAAAGTATTGTTATATGAATCGTAAAACTCTCTGTTGATTCTTCTGTAATGCCCAAAACTGACAGGAAAGAATATATAATCAGTCCAAGTTCTATCTTTCTTACCACTGTCTTTATTCTGTATGCTGACTTCTCCTGTGGCTCTTAACTTGTCATTGAATGATTTGGAACTCTTACCACCTTTATAGTTGGCAGGTTTATCACCAACAAATGATGCAAGTTGGTCTATCGTGGTGTCAGTGGTCAATGTATATTTGTCTGCTGTCAATAGTAGCACGTATGTCCTATAAACATCAGCACAACCTAACTTTTGAATCAGATTGTTGCTCATTACTGTATATTCCTTGAATGGTAGCTTCATAAGGCAATCGCTCAATATGTTTAATTAAAATGATTTGGTTGGTCTTTAATAAGAATCTCATTTTAGAAGAACTTAATCTGTTGGATTTCCTAAGTTCGCTCAGCCTGTCATAAAAATTGTTGTTATAAATCCACATATCATTGGTATTAGTCACTCCCAGCTTACAGATTACCTGTGCGGTGTCCGTTAGGACATTGCATGGGTCTTATTGGATTGTAGCGTAGGAATGTAGAGAGGGGGTGTTTAGGCACGGGGTAAAAAGTGAATAAGCACACCACAAAGATTTAACAATATGAATCTCTCTGCTTCAAATTTTATCTTGTCAGTAAGCCAACTTCTGCAATGAGATATAATAGGTAGTAACCTTTCCATTTTTCTTTCTCCTTGTTTTTAGATAGTTATTAAGATTAGCCCACAATCCAATATGAACCTTGTTATCTTTTACTCCCTGTTTAAGAGCCTTAGCCCTTATCTGTTCATAAGTAAATTCTTCCATTTTAGATATTCTGAATAGTTTGTAGTCCGTCAATCTGTGTGGTGGGATTATCCGCTTGTAGTACTGTAAAAGTAGTAATTCCATAAGTGGGGAACTAATGATAAGACCACACATTTAAGAATCAGACTGTAGATTATTCAGAATGTCTAAGAGCTTGAGGAGAGTAAGCCCACCTGTCACATGGGCTTTATTATTGATGGCTTATGCAGCCTGTTCTTCCTTAATCACTCCATGATTCTTTAGGTATTGAGTGAGCATTTCAGAATAGATAGCGTTCACATGGTCTGACTTCACTTTATTTATAATCTTAATGCTGTCCTCATTCAATGTCTTTATGGTACTTAGAGTTTCATCCAATCCAATCTTCTTGTTTCCACCATTCGGTGCGTAATTGGCAAGTTGGGTGATTGCATCAATCATGTAGCGATGTCTGATAGTGTCCTTAGAAATCTTCATGTCAGTTAAAGTCTTGATAATTGTATCGCCTACTGTCAAGTCATATTCTTCAAGTTGGGTTTCACAAACTCCCAGCATGGCACTGTTCCAGACTTTCAAACTCAGTGTTTTACCCAAATTATAGTATTTGGTGATTACGCTGATGTTTGCTTTCAGTTCCAATGCCTTTTGGAACACTTTATTAAAGAACTCCTGTTGAGTGGCTAATGCTGCGTTACCTGCTTTCTCCAATCCGTTAAATCCACGACTTAACACATTGTTTACTCCTCTGTACTTGCCAAACTCTTGTAAAGATGTGAACTCTTTGATTCTCACATTTTCTATAATGAGTTTTGTATCATCCTTGACTATGGCATTGAGGTTGTGCTCATGGTAGCTTGCCCATTGCCAATATCCGTTTGCAGTATCAACAGGAACATAGACATTGGGAGTGCCTTTAGGTACGATGTTCCCGTTAAGGTCTTTCAGTTCAATGTCCGCGTTGTAAAACAGGGTGGCTTCTGTGATGTAGAGAGGAACTTTATCAAATTTTTCATTGGTTATCAAGTCCTTGCCACATTCGATGTTTACCTTGCTTACTGCCATGCTGTAAACAGATGTAGCGATGATGATTTCCTTTTCCTCTTTAGTGAAGACTACCTGTTTGTTTGTATTCTTGCTCTCATTCCACAATTCCACTTTAGATGTTGGAAGTTCCACCTTTTTAAGTGCTTCAAGATATGCGGTTTCAGCCTTACCTACATTGACCTGTGCGGACTTCTTGATATTGGCTTCTGCATCCTTGTTGGCTTCAAGCACGCTCTTGGCTTTCATCAAATTCTGACGGGCTTCTTCTACTGCTTGCATCTTAACTTCTGCTGATGTCATTCTTACTTCTTCCATATTATTGTTCTGATTTAAAGATTCAACTTCATTCTTCACTCTCTCTTCGGTTACATTTGTTAATTCTGCCATAATTTTAATCTTTTAAATTGTTATTATTCATTCAGTGCAACCGTCAAACCTATGCGCACTTGGCTTTCTGATTACGCTGCAAAGGTGGGAACTTTGGAGAAGATTAAAGGAGAGTAAAATTTTGAGGATTTTGGTTCTCCCTTAACTTGCTGCCTTACAAGTTCTGTCCCTTTGACACTGCAAAGGTGGGGAGAAACCGTGAGGATAAGAGAGAGTAAAAAATAAGGGAGATGTTATTCTCCCTTAGACGATTATTCTATTAATATATTCTGTTTCTGACATTTGTCAGTTTGCTCTTATTGCTTAGATAGCCTTTTAATGTGCGCTCATTCACATAAAATTCCTCATTCTTGGAGATTCCTGTCAGATAAATAAGCCTTGATATTAAGAATGTAACATTGTAGGAAATCTTACTGTTCCTGCTTCTTCGTTTTTGTTTTGTCATTATTCCGTCAGGAAATGGCTGCAACATGGACTTGAATAATAGGGTAAAATAGCATATTTGGCTATTATTGGATTCCGTGTTGCTTGTGTCTTTCAAGGGAACTTCGCACATTGCTATCATATCTTCCAATTCCATATCGCAGAGTGATTGGAAGCTCTTTTCACATAAGGACAACAAGTAACCAATGGTATTGGGGTGCTGTATGGTCTGCACTTCCTTACCATTTATTTGAATGGATAATGTGATGTCTTCACTGAATTGCATTTGGTCTGTCAGTGGATTCTCTCCAACTGCCTTATATTGAGATAGCAGTTTGATAAGGCTGTTCAGTTCACCTATGGGTGACGGAGCAAGTTCTTGGGCATTGAAACATTGTCCTTGTGTATAATCCAAAATAAAGAGGAGTAGAAACCAAAACTTGTCTGAATCTATTTCCAAACCAGCAAGGGTTGGTTGTATCTCTTTGTTCTTCTTATATTCTTCATAGGTTAGTGGCATTTTTATAAGCCTGTTATTGTATCGTTCCTTAAAAGTGGGCATAGCTTCACTTCCTTCTAATATTTCTCCTTTTACTTTTTTAGGAATGGCAGGGTGTATCAGCATGGCAAGTTGCCAAACATAATCTAATATATCTTCTTCCTTTGCATCAAAAGTAGGGTAAACTGTATCTATATTGGTAAATTTATCTATTGGGTTCATATCCTTATGTGTAATGGTTATATATGCAAAGTTAAAAAATAATCCCCACCTGCAATTTGCTGCAAGTGGGGAATTATTGGCTTAGAGTAAATTCTTCATCGCTTCATCCATCTGCTCATTTCCAAAACTGTCCAGATAGACCTGCGTTATCTTCTCTGAACTGTGTCCTAATGATTCGCTTATGATGGAAGTTGCTACTCCTGCTTTTTTCAACACTGTGGCATGGCTGTGTCGTGCAACGTATGTGGTCAGAGTGACGGGTATCTCCAAATCTTTGCCAATCTTTTTCAATCTATTGTTCACATTGGAGATAATCTTATGCACCCTGTTGAACTTCTGCTGCTCCGTCTTATGGTATGCTTTCAGAATGGGGAACAGATAAGGGTTGCCATCGTCATGGTACTTTTCAATCAGTTCTATGGCTTTGTCCTGCAAGGGTAGCTGGATTAGTTTTTTGGTCTTGTGTCTGATATAGACCAGTCTGTTATCCATCATGTTCTCTTTGGTGAGGGTTGAAATATCCACAAAATTGATTCCTCCCATGATGTAGGAGAATGTGAATATGTCTATGGCAAACTGCACCAACGGATTATCTGTCTTGTATTCTATGATTCTGCTAATATCTTCTTTGGATATGGCACGTTTGGCAGTTTCCTGTTGCAGTTTGGCAATTTTGAATTTTCTGAACGGATA
This sequence comes from Bacteroides clarus, assembly GCF_015555825.1. Taxonomy (NCBI): domain Bacteria; kingdom Pseudomonadati; phylum Bacteroidota; class Bacteroidia; order Bacteroidales; family Bacteroidaceae; genus Bacteroides; species Bacteroides clarus. Next base: position 10,983 of record NZ_JADNLF010000014.1, read on the forward strand.
ATGTTCCACCTTGACAATATTCTCGTCTATGGCGATGTTGTACATGGTGCGTATATCCACAAATTTGCCTTTGATGGTATTGGAAGCCAGTCCTTGCTTGCGTAGCCATGCCTCATATCTTTTCAACCAAGAAACGTCTATATCCACGAAATAGATATTCAAATGCTTGTTGAACTCCAAGAGTGAATTGTAGGTCTGTTGGATGGAAAGCATATAGCTCAATTTCTGCGCTTGTTTCAATAGGTTCATTTGTTCTACAAACACTTCTCCAACAGTTTTCACCTTGTTGGGCTTGCTTACTTTCTCCACCAGACTTGTTGCTGTGAAGTCCCTGCTCATGGATTTCAGCTCAATAATCTGCGCTGAATATTCCTGCACTTTTTGGGCTATCAGAGAATCTATGTATTCTTTGTTGGGACATTGCGGTTTGGGAGCGTTCCTATTAAAGTCCCAATAGGCAGGATTGACGGATATTCCAAGACTGATGTACTTGCGTTTCCTGTCTTTGCACACTCTCACCATCAGAGGTGATTCATTGTTTTTAAGCACTTTTGATTTGTAGCAAATCACGTTTACAGTAGCATTCACGGTTTACACGCTGGTTTACACAACCTGCTTCAAGCCCCTGTAAAACCGTCATTGTGGAAGATAAAAAAAAGTTGCTCTTTTGAAGCAACTCTCATATAATCAAGTAGTTAATATCTTTTGCAAGTGTCTCACGCATGGATTTTCAGTCCTTTGCTCTACCAACTGAGCTATGGCACCTTTTTCGTTTGCGGGTGCAAAGATAAAGAGATTTTTTTATACTACAAGGCTTTTTGAGGAAAAATATTAGAAAAATCCCCTTTGTGACTTTCTAAATAAGGACAAAGGGGATATTCGTATTATTTATCGGTATAGATTTCCGCGTAATCGTCTAATCTATATTCGGATTTATGCTGTGCCAATCCTTAATCGGCGGTAACACCCCCATTCCGATAACTTCATCACGCAGCTTACAGAGATGTTCGTAGCTTTCTTTCAGTTTGGCCTCCTCTTCGGGAGTACCTTTCAGCTCTTTATAATGTACGCCGTCCTTATTGATTTCGGTTTCCATGGCCATCATGATATGGTCGAAACCGTGACTGTGCACGTATGTACCTGCCGGCCAGCGGAAAGGCTTTCCACCCATGGCGGCGGCAATCATTTCAATGGAAACATAGGCAGGGCTTTGGAACGAAGAGCGACCACGTAAGGCGATAATGTTAGCGCCGCCTTTGGTAACTTTGGTTTGTATCTCTGCCCATTGTTCCTTTGTCAGGGCGGGAGTGCCGATGATGTCCGGCAACGGTTTTCCATCCACTTTGGCGGTAGAGGCATATACGGCCATTTGTTCGCCATGCCCGCCGTACGTACGGCAGTTCTCTATTTTATCGGGAGCAATTCCGAAGTGTTTGGAAAGCTCGCTGCGCAGACGGGTGCTGTCGAGAGCGGCCAGTGTTGTAACCTGAGATGGCTTCAACCCTGAATACAATAACGTAATCAAGCCGGTAATATCCGCAGGGTTAAAGATGACAACCACGTGCTTCACATCCGGGCAGTAAGCTTTTACATTTTTTCCGAATTCTTCGGCGATGGCAGCATTGCCTTTCAGCAAATCTTCGCGGGTCATGCCGGCTTTACGGGCAGCACCACCGGAAGATACTACGTATTTGGCGTCGGTCAAGGCTTCTTTGATGTCGGATGTGAATGTAAGGTTCAAACCTTCGAATCCGCAGTGGAACATTTCTTCCGCTACACCCTCCAGTCCGGGAGCATAAGGATCGTATAAACAGATGTTCGGAGTGAGGTGCATCATGATTGCGGTCTGCGCCATATTGGAGCCAATCATACCGGCCGCACCTACAATGGTCAGTTTTTCGTTTGTAAGAAATTCCATAATTATATTGTTTAAAGATGAATAACAAGCGCTTTTGTTGATTGCTATGTTACAAAGATAACCGTTTTCAGGCGGAGTTGTTCATATAAAAAAGTTATCTTTTAGAGTGAAAAGTTATTCCTTATCTTTATCTTTGCGCTGAATGCCGGGATAAGTTGTGCGCCGTTGTGCATTATCCCTGCTGTAAACGTTACGAAATATAATTTATATGAGCATAGAGTTAGGGAAGTTCAATACTTTGAGGGTGGTGAAAGAGGTCGATTTCGGAATGTATCTGGATGGCGGTGAAGAAGGAGAGATTCTGCTTCCGTCGCGTTATGTGCCCGAAGAGTGCAAGCCGGGAGATGAGTTGACTGTGTTTATCTACCTGGATAATGAAGAACGGCTGGTAGCTACCACGTTGACGCCGCTGGTGCAGGTCGGGCAATTCGCTTGTCTGGAAGTGGCATGGATAAATCAGTACGGCGCTTTCCTCAACTGGGGATTGATGAAAGATTTGTTTGTCCCTTTCCGTGAGCAGAAGATGAAGATGCAGGTTGGGAAACGATATGTAGTCCATGCGCATCTGGATGATGAAAGCTACCGGATTGTAGCCTCTGCGAAAGTAGACCGTTACCTGTCGAAAGAAAAAGCGCCTTATGCACCCGGCCAGGAAGTCAACATACTTATCTGGCAGAAAACGGATTTAGGTTTCAAGGCTATCATTGAGAACCGATATAGCGGCTTATTGTATGAAAGCGAAATATTTCAGCCCCTGCATACGGGCATGATGCTGAAAGCCTATGTAAAGCAGGTACGTGAGGATGGTAAGATTGACTTGATACTCCAGAAACCGGGTCAGGGTAAAGTGGAAGATTTTGCGACCACCTTGTTGGACTATATCCGCGAACAGGGAGGACACATTACCTTGCATGACAAGAGCCCTGCCGAAGATATTTACGATACATTCGGTGTCAGCAAGAAAACCTTTAAGAAAGCAGTTGGCGATTTATATAAAAAGCATCTGATATCGTTGCAGGAGAATGGCATCGAGCTGGTAAATACCTCTAACCCCTAATTGCGATAGGGTTTTCCCTATAACATATTAGAGAGAAACAAAAGGATAGGGGAAAATATTCCCCTATTTTTGTTTTTACTAAAGAACCGATGGAATATAAACTTGTAAAGAACGCTACCATGAAACGAATATTATTTATATTATTTGCCGCAATAACGAGTACCGCTGTTTGCCATGCGGCTATGAGTAACAGTAAAGTGCGTAAAGAGACACGCTTCCTTACGGATAAGATGGCCTATGAGCTGAAACTGAATACGGAACAGTATAATGATGTGTACGAAATCAATTATGACTTTATCTCGGGTATACGGTATTTAATGGACGATGTCTTGAGGGGGGAAGAATGGGCTTTGAATCGTTATTACGATTATCTGGATATACGTAATGACGATTTGCGCTGGGTGCTGAGCAGCAGACAGTATTCCCGTTTCATGCAGGCCGCTCATTTTTTCCGTCCGGTCTATGTGAGTGGCGGACGATGGTCTTTCCGGATTTATGTTACTTATACCAATCCGAATCATTTCTATTATCCGCGTCCTTACCATTATCGTACTTACTGTGGCGGACATTATCGTACCCATTATCAAAATGTAAGTTACTATCGGGGAAGGCACAATCATCCCACTTATAACGGTTCTTTCCGTATCCGTGATAACAAATCGTACCACACGAGCCGCCGTTCTGATTTCGGCTCGGTTAATATCCGCCCCAACTCCGGTACACGCCCTCGCGTGGAACAGTCCAATCGCCGTCCTGCCGCCAACGGCCCGACACGCCGTTCCGATGCCGGGAAAGAAGTGAATGCGCCGAAACGGGAACAGAGTACTCAAAAAGAAAGCGTAAGGCGCGGTAGCTCTAAAAGGCAGGTGGAGAGCAATAGCAGTTCACGCAGAAGCGGCGGTTCTTCTTCCTCTTCTACGCGTACGACACGTTCTTCTTCCCGTTCGTCGGAAAAAAGTAATGGAACGTCAAGACGAAATTAAACTCTTGTCTGTGTGACTTAACTGACAAAAGCCCCTTTCCCTCTGTATACGCAGAAGAAAAGGGGCTTATCAACACACAACAACTAAAATTATATTTATTCGATAGGCTCCCCTTTATAAAAGTCCAGTATCTTGGTACGGAAGAGGTACTCATATTTGGCCTGGAGTTCGTCGGATTGCGCTTTCATTAAGTTCTGCTTTGCCTCATTATATTCTACGGCATTCGCTTTTCCGTTCTCGTACTTCTCGCTCATCAACTTAAAGGATGCCTTGCTCGCCGAGGCTGCCGTACTGCTGCTTGTATACTTGCTCTCGGATGCTGCCGCATTGTACCATGCTTGCTGAATTTCTTTGTAGAGGTTCTTTTTGGCATTATCCAGTTGCAAAGAGTAGTTCTCGCGTTGCAGGCGGGCTGTACGTACCCGGTTGCGTGTAGCCAGTCGGTTGAAGATAGGTACGCTCAGATTGAAACCGATGTATTTGTTGAAGTTATCACTCATCTGCTGACTGAAAGTCCGGTTGATGGTCGAATAGTAGTTCGTACCGAGGCTTCCGTTGAAACTCAGTTGCGGATAATAACCGCTTTGGGCGATTCGGATACTGTGTTTGCTTCCTTCCAGACGATACTGCGCAGCTTGTATAGAAGCCTTGCTGCCCAATGCTATCTGGAAAATTTCATCCGGCGGAGTTAGAGGAGTGAGCTCTATCTTTACGGCGGGCTCTTCCAAAAGGAAACCTTCCGGTGTTTCCAACTCGATAAGTTGGCTGAGGTCGAGTAATGCCAGCCGGTAATCATTGTTCGCTTGTACCGCGTTCATCTCATCCTGCGCTACACGCGCTTTGGCTTCGGCGACTTCTGCCGGAGAGGCTTTCCCTACTTCCGCCAACCGCTCTATACGGTTGTACTGTTCTTTGCTCAGTTCCACTTGTCCTAAGGATACCCGGTACAGTTCCTCATTGAATAATACCTGCAGGTAGACTGAGGCTATGTTGATGGAAATATCTTCTTTGGCTTTCTCCAAGTCGGCAAGGGCGGCTTTGAGGTTTAGCTTGGCCAAAGCATATTGGTTGGGTATCTCGAGCCCGGTAAATAGCGGAATGCTGGTAGAAACGGACATGTTTGTGCCGTGACTGCCCGTGTTGACATATACAGTGGAGTAATCGCCGGTATTTTCGTCCTTGATTGCCGTCTGCGTACGTCCCCAGTTCCAGTTTTGTCCGGCACTGGCATTAAGGTTCGGCAGCCGTGCCCATTTGGCGGTATTTACTTCAACATTACTTTGTTCGGCGGCATTGGCTGTCTGGCGGATGTCGATATTATGTTCGATGGCGTAGTCTATGCATTGGCGTAATGACCAACGGTCTTGAGCCTGAATTTGCATACAAGCCAGCATAGCCAGAGATATGCATATATTTCTCTTCATGGTGTTCCTGATTCTTCTGATGGTGAGGGTTATTTATCTTTCTTTTCGGCGCCACGTACCTTGTCTTTGGCGGTCAGACCGCTCTTGACGGCTATCTTGATGCCGTCGCTCATGCCCACCTCTATTTGCCGGCGTTTGAACTTCTGTTGGGGTACACTGTCGGTCAACACATATACGAAGGTGCTGTCGCCGCTGAATTCAACCGTGCTTTCCGGCAACGCGAGCGTCTTTTGGGCACGTTCCAGTACAATTTCCGCATTGGCGGAATACCCTGAACGGATTTGTACGCTATCCGGCGCTTGAACGGCCGCTTTGATTTCAAACTGGTTGGCGCCGTTTTCTTCCACTCCTTTCGGAGATATGTATTCCAGTACGGCATTGAATGACAGGTTTTGCAGTGCCCCGATAGTCAGTTTCACCGGCATGCCTTCGTGTACGCGTCCTACTTCGGTCTCGTCCAGATTACCCCGGAAGATAAGGTCGTTCATATTGGCAACGGTAGCGATTGTTGTTCCGTCGTTGAAAGTGTTACTCATAATAACGGAGTTGCCGACTTTGATGGGTACATCCAAAATCAGTCCGGTGATGGTGGAACGAATCAGTGTGCTGCTGAATGAAGCGCTGTTCTTGGTGATACCTTCCTTTACGATTTCCAGATTATCTTTGGCCGTTTGCAGTTCTTCCCGTGCCTGCTTTACGTTCACCTCGCCCTTTTCGTATTCTTCGTTGCTGATGAGCTTGTCATTAAATAACTTCTCGATGCGCGCAAAATCCGTTTCGGCTTGCTTGGCGTTGATTTCAGCCAGGCGGACGCGACTTTCGGCGGAGTTCAGCGTACCCAGTTCGGGGATGACCTTTACTTTGGCAATCACTTCACCTTGCTTCACGCTTTGTCCGGCTTCTTTATATACTTCGGAAATGATACCGGAGATTTGCGGTTTGATGAGTACTTCATCTCTCGGCTCCACTTTCCCGGTAGCCACGGTTGTCTTTTCCAAATCGGCTGTTTCCGGGACGATGGTCTCATATACTTTTACCTTAGGCTGTGACTTCTGATATAAGAACACGAATGTCCAGATAAATATGGCAGCTACCACTACCAACGACGCGATTTTCAGATACTTCTTTGTTTTCATCTTATTATTGTATTATTGTTTTATTTCTCTACGTTATCACCCTGTCACCTCGTATCACTCATCCCTTATCGCCTCAATCGGCTTGATGACCATTGCACGGTAGGCGGGCGCCAGTCCCGCCAATACTCCCAATGCGATGAGGAGGGCGCAGGTGCCGATAGCCAACCCGAAGGACACCTGATAATGCGTCTTGATTATTCCCGGTTCATTCGCCGCGCTTTCCAGTATTTGCAGCACAAGGACGGCAAAAGAGATGCCTGCCATACCGGCTGCGGTGGTCAGTACCATGCTTTCCGAAAGGATTTGTTGCAGAATGTCTTTGGGACGGGCGCCGATAGCACGCCGTATGCCTATCTCCGTAGTGCGTTCCCTTACCGTAACCATCATAATGTTGGATACGCCGATGGCGCCGGCAAACAGGGTACCCAAGCCTACCATCCAGATAAGGATGCGCGTGCCTGTCATCAGGGTATCCATCATGGAGAACATTGCCTCTGCGTTAAGGAACATGACCGCTTGTTTGTCGTCCGGTGAGATATAATGGGCGGCTTTGACAAGACGTTCTATCTCCGGTTCTACATCCGTAACCTTTACTCCCGGTTTCATGATAAAGCATACGACATCTATTCTTTGTCCCAGGTTGTACGTTTGCTGCATCGTTGTGAAAGGCAGGGTGACGGCTTCCGAAGCCTGTCCCTGTATGTTGACGTTACCTTCGGAAGAGCACATGCCGATGACACGGTAGTAAATGCCGTTTACCCTGATATATTTTCCGCAGGGGTCCTCACCCGGTCTGAAAAGACTTTCGTACACGCGCTTGCCTATGACGCATACCTTTCGCGCTTCCCGTATATCCACGTCATTGATAAAGCGGCCGTAGGTCATTTCCTGATGTTCTACCTGTTCGTACTCGGGGTACAAGCCTTTGACGCTGCATTCGTATTTGTTTTCGCCGTAAACGGCTGTTTGTCCCCAAAGAGCGAATGACGGAGTGGCTATCTTTATTCCGTCGATGCCGCGCACCCGTTCCACATCTTCCAATTCCAAGTCCCACCGGCGGCCTTTGCGGAATCCCTTATAAGCCTCACTCGTCTTTTGCGCGGCGATAAATCCGGAGTTGGTGGCAAAGCCCTCGAACTGCGATTTCATTTTCTCCTGCATGCCTTGTCCGCCGCCGATGAGTGCCACAAGCATAAAGATGCCCCAAAACACCCCGAAGGCCGTCAGCAGGCTGCGCGTCTTGTTTCTTGTTATCGTGACGAGGATTTCCTCGCACGTATCCATGTCTATTCTCATAATCGTTTAATCTGCTCTAAGTGCTTCAATGGGACTGATGCTTACCGCCTTTCTGGCCGGAAAGAATCCCGCGAGTGTACCTGCGATAATCAAAGTCAGCGTAGCTTGTATGGCGATGCCGATGTCTACTGTGGGGTCGGAGAACATTCTGGCCTGGAACATACCCGTGTCTGCCGTTTGGGTGCCGAAGGCGGAATTCATCCACTCGGTCACTCCGATGCCCGCTACCATGCCGATGTAGCCGAAGAAGGTCGTAATCGTGACGCTTTCCACAATAATCAGCCAAAGGATGGAGAAAGGCTTTGCGCCCAGCGCTTTCCGTATGCCGAACTCGCGTGTGCGCTCCTTGACGGTAATCAGCATGATATTCGATACACCTACAATACCGCTCAGCAACGTAAAGATACCTATCACCCAAATGGCCGTACGAAGCAGACCGGCAACGTTCTGCGTCTGTATGTACTGTGTGAAGCGGTTCCATATCCAGATTGCGCCTTCATCTTCCGGGTCGAAACGATGATTGGCGGCAATGACTTTCCGGTATTCTTTTTCAAAGGCTTCATTGGCTTCCTCACTCGTGAGGTTTTTGGTGGTGAAGATGATATTGTTAAGCTTGTCGCCCTTGTTATAAATGGTTTGCAGGGTAGAGAAGGGGATAAAGGCCACGCTGCTCTGGTCGCCCTGGTCTTCGTACAGTCCGGCTACCTGATAGGCTACGCCACCTGCATTGACAAACCGGCCGACAGGCTCCGTATGCGACTTCCCGAAAAGAATCTCCGCCGACTTTTTATGAAGAATGATAACTTTCCGCCGTTCTTTGATATCGTTCCGGTTGATGAAGCGTCCGGTCGCGGTTTTTATGGCTTCGGATTGCACGTAGTTCGGGTGTACGCCCATTAGCGAGATATTGATGTATTCTTGTCCGAAGCTGATGTTTACATCGCCTTGCCGCAGTGTGGCGCCGGCGGTGATAATGTTATCCGGAAAGTATTTCTCGGTTGCGGCGAGGTCTTTGTTCTCCATTTGGATGCGTCGTCCCTCTTTCAGTCCTTCGTATGACTTGGTAGTCCAGCCGCCGCCCAGACGAATGGAGTTCAGCGCGCGCTCGGAGGCGTTTTGCTCGAAAGCGTGGATGATGCCGTTGCCCGCTCCCAGCAGTACGATAAGCATAAAGATGCCCCATGCCACCGCAAAACCGGTGAGGAACGTACGCAACTTGTTACGCTTGATGGTACCGTATATTTCTTGCCAAAGGTCTATCATGATTAATGTGGTAATGCTATAAGGTGGTCATTATTTCATATATCCGTCCTTGCCGAATGGCGACGCGTCATGATTCGGATTATCTTCGATACTGCCTATCACGCCGTCCTTGATGTGGATAATCTTATCCGTCTGATTGGCCACGCCGCTCTCGTGAGTTACGACGACGATGGTCATGCCCGTTTCGTGCAAGTCCTTCAGAATCTGCATAACCTCTACGGAAGTTTTGCTGTCGAGGGCGCCGGTCGGTTCGTCGGCAAGGATAATCTGGGGTTGGGTAATCAGCGCACGGGCAATGGCGACACGCTGCTTCTGTCCGCCGGACATCTCATTGGGCATGTGGTGCGCCCAGTCTTTCAGTCCCAAACGCTCCAGATACTCCAGTGCCATGGCATTGCGCTTCCGGCGGCCTACGCCTTGATAGAAGAGCGGGAGAGCTACATTCTCTACCGCATCCTTAAAGGAAATCAAGTTGAATGACTGGAAGATAAAGCCAATCATACGGTTACGGTATTCGGCGGCTTTGTTCTCGCTCAGGTTTTTGATAAGCGTACCGTTCAGATAGTACTCTCCGGTGTCGTAGTTATCCAGAATGCCTAATATATTAAGTAACGTGGATTTTCCGGAACCCGACGCTCCCATAATGGACACGAACTCTCCTTTCCGGATGTCGAGATCGATGCCTTTGAGAACGTGTAACGGCGCCCCGTTATTATAGGTTTTGTTGATGTCTTTTAGTTGTATCACGATTTTCCCTGTTTATTGCTTTGTTCTTATTAATTTTCACTATTAGACGCACCGATGTCACGAAAAGTTGCAAATGGAGCGAAGTTTTTTAAAAAAAGATTTTGCAGTGTCGTTTTTCTTTGTGTAATTTGTAACCATTAATGTTATAACTAACCCTTTAAACAAAAAAGTAAATATCATGAATTCAAACATGGAAAAACCCTATGTAGTGGGGATTGACATAGGCGGAACGAACACCGTCTTTGGTATCGTGGACGCACGTGGCACTATTCTTGCAAGTGGTTCCATCAAGACGGGAGCTTATGAACGGGCGGAAGATTACGTAGACGAAGTATGTAAGAATCTTCTTCCGCTGATTATCGCAAATGGCGGTGTCGATAAAATAAAAGGTATCGGTATCGGCGCTCCTAACGGCAACTATTATAGCGGTACAATCGAATTCGCCCCGAACCTTCCGTGGAAAGGGGTAATCCCCTTGGCCGCCATGTTTGAAGAACGTCTGGGTATTCCCACCGCGCTGACCAATGACGCCAATGCCGCCGCCATCGGTGAAATGACCTATGGCGCCGCACGCGGTATGAAAGACTTCATCATGATAACGCTGGGTACAGGCGTAGGTAGCGGTATCGTTATTAACGGCCAGATGGTATACGGACACGACGGTTTCGCCGGAGAGCTGGGACATACCATTATCCGCCGCGAAAACGGTCGTCTTTGCGGATGTGGCCGTCATGGTTGTTTGGAAACTTATTGCTCGGCTACCGGTGTGGCGCGTACTGCACGTGAGTTCCTTACCGCACGTACCGAACCGAGTTTGTTGCGTTCCATTCCCGCCGAAAATATCACGTCTAAGGATGTGTACGACGCGGCCGTTCAAGGCGACAAGCTGGCGCAAGATATTTTTGATTTTACCGGTACCATTCTGGGCGAGGCTCTTGCGGACTTTATCGCTTTCTCCAGTCCCGAAGCCATTATTCTGTTCGGCGGATTGGCTAAATCAGGCGATTATATCTTCAAGCCTATTCAGAAAGCTATCGATGACAATGTCCTGACTATTTACAAAGGCAAGGCAAAACTGATGATGTCCGAGCTGAAAGACTCTGATGCAGCCGTACTGGGAGCCAGTGCACTGGGTTGGGAGTTGAGAGATATTAAATAAGCGCAGTCTTTAATAAAGGTATAGCCGCCCTGCCGGAACGTGATGTTCCGGCAGGGCGGCATTGTTTTTTGATGTACATCAAAAGAGATTTCCAACCGTATCGAACGAATTTTTCCCTATGGTGAAAAGTCTTTTTCATCCTACGAAAAAAGAATATCCTTGTAAGGAACATAAGTTTTCCTGTACCCCCTTCACCTTTCACATCCCTTTATCCATACGGGATAGCGGGTGAAGGGGCGTTGTTGGTGTACACCGCGAGAACCGGCTTGCGGGACGGATGTTTTTGTCTTGCGAGACGGTTGCATTCGTCTCGTGAGATGGATTTATCCGTCTCCTGAGACAAATAATTCCATCCCGTGGGACGGGGCTTTTGAGATATTAAAAAAGGGAAACCGAATCAATCGGTTTCCCCTTTTTATTTAGAAATAGGAGTTCGGAATTAACCGTTGACTCTTTTTTCTTTAATTCTTGCTTTCTTACCGGTAAGAGCGCGCAGATAGTACAATTTGGCGCGACGAACTTTACCCACTTTGTTCACTTCGATGCTGTCGATAGCCGGTGATTCAATCGGGAAAATACGTTCTACACCTACAGTACCAGACATTTTACGTACGGTAAAACGCTTCTTGTCTCCATGTCCGGCAATCTTGATAACAACGCCGCGGTACAACTGTACACGCTCTTTGTTACCTTCGACGATACGATATGCTACTGTAACAGTGTCACCTGCCTTGAAGCTCGGGTGTTGTTTGCCGGTAGCAAATGCTTCTTCTGCAATTTTAATTAAATCCATTGTTCTTATTATTAAATTGTTTGATCGTTACAACGCAACATACCAGGCTTCTCACTCGGTGTCCTGACAGCGATTGCGCGAAAGCGGTGCAAAGGTAGAGTTTTTCTTTTGATTGACAAAGAGATGTACGCTTTTTCTTTTTTGTCAGATTGAAAGAAAAACTATCCCCTCTTTGGGATTACAGCAAAAGAAAAGTATATTTGTAGCAATTTAAAACGAACAAATATGAAGAAAAGTTATTTGAAATTCGTTTCCGGCGCAGCGTTGGCAATGATGTTTTTGTTGGCATCTTGCCATTCGGCCTGCGAAGTGACGAAAGTGGAAGGACGTATGCAACCGATGGATTCCACGTATGATGTTAATCCCGATACGGAAGCTATGGCGCTGCTTGCCCCCTATAAGGCAAAGATAGACAGCATGATGTACCGGGTGGTGGGCACTGCCGAAATGTCTATGGATAAAGGCGCTCCCGAAAGTCTCCTTTCCAATCTGGTGGCCGACGTGCTGCGCGGAGCGGCCGCGCAAGTGCTCGGAAAACCTGCCGATATGGGGCTTGTGAACATGGGCGGTCTGCGCAATGTGCTGACCGAAGGTGCCGTTACCTGCGGTAATATCTACGAAATACTGCCGTTTGAGAACTCGCTTTGTGTGGTAACTCTGAAGGGCGTTTATCTGAACCATCTGTTTGAAAATATAGCGGCGCGCGGCGGCGAAGGAGTCAGCGGCGTGCAATTGCAGATTACCAAAGACGGCAAACTGCTCCGGGTTGCCGTAGCCGGCAAGCCGGTTGTCGACGACAAGCTGTACACGGTTGCCACCATCGACTATCTGGCCGACGGCAATGACGGTATGACCGCCCTTATTCAGGGCGAGAAGAGAGACTGTCCTCCGGGAGCAACCTTGCGTGGCCTGTTTATGGACTATGTGGAGCGGCAGACGGCAGCGGGAAAGAAGATTACTTCGCGCATGGAAGGACGAATCACGGTAGAAGATTAAGAACGGAAAACTAAAAAAAGAGAATTCGATGAAACGTATATCTATATATTGCTTGCTGATATTCTGCGTATTGCTGACAGCATCGGCACAGCAGACCAAACAACTGGTCATTCTGCACACAAGTGATACCCATAGCCGTATCGAACCGATTGACCCGCATGCTGCCGACCGGTATGCCGGTATGGGCGGTGTGGTGCGCCGTGCCACTTTTCTGAAAGATTTTCGTGCCGGAAATCCGGATGTCCTGCTCTTTGACTGCGGCGACATTTCGCAAGGTACGCCGTATTACAACCTTTTCCAAGGTGAGGTGGAAGTCAAGATGATGAACCTCATGGGCTATGACGCCATGACTATCGGTAACCATGAGTTTGACTTCGGGCTGGATAATATGGCGCGTTTGTTCCGCATGGCCGATTTCCCGGTGGTGTGCGCCAACTATGATGTCACCGGAACCGTCCTTGAAGGGCTGGTGAAGCCTTACGTTGTACTGAACCGCGACGGAATGAAAATCGGCGTATTTGGGTTGAGTCCCAAAATGGAAGGCTTGGTACAGGCCGATAAGTGCGAAGGCGTCGTTTACAACGACCCGATTGCCGCAGCGCAGGAAGTGACCGACCGGCTGCGCGCACAAGAGGGATGCGATGTGGTTATCTGCCTTTCTCATCTCGGATTCCGCATAAAGAATGAAGTTTGCGACGAGAAACTGGCGGCGGAAACCAAAGGTATCGATGTAATTCTGGGCGGGCATTCCCACACCTTTATGGAGAAGCCGGCCTTTTACCTGAATGCCGAGGGCAAGAGTGTCCCGGTATTGCACACCGGAAAGAGCGGTATTTTCGTAGGAGAATTGGATTTGACGTTGACTAAGGAGTAGTAGATGAAAAGACTGTTACTATTTGTTCTGATGATAATGGGATGTTGCGGCCGTTTCGCTTCGGATGCGAAACGGTGTCCGGCGACACCTGCCGTTGCGGCTCCCGTGGAACCGTTGTTAGTAAGGCCGGTACTGGATGATGTGCGGTGCAGGCAGTGGGTGGACTCGGTGTTGGATAAACTGAGTCTGAAGGAACGTATAGGACAGCTTTTTATTTATACAATCGCCCCCTATCAGGATAAAGCCAACAAGGAGTTGTTGCGCAAGGTGGTTGAGGATTACAAGGTTGGCGGCCTGCTGTTCTCCGGCGGCTTGATGCAGAACCAGGCTATGCTGACGAATGAGGCGCAGCGCATGGCGGATATTCCTCTGCTGATTACGTTCGACGGGGAGTGGGGGCTGTCCATGCGCTTGCGGGGTACGCCCGTCTTTCCGAAGAATATGGTGCTGGGCTGCATACAGAACGACAGCTTGCTTTATGAATACGGCCGGGAGATGGCAAGGCAGTGCCGGGAACTGGGTGTACAGGTGAATTTCGCCCCTGTGGCGGATGTCAATATCAATCCGAAGAATCCGGTCATCAATACCCGCTCTTTCGGTGAGAGTCCGGTGAACGTGGCCGATAAGGTTACCGCTTATGCCAAAGGGCTGGAAGACGGCGGGGTACTCTCGGTGTCCAAGCATTTCCCCGGTCATGGGGATACGGATGTGGATTCGCACAAGGCGCTTCCTACGTTACCTTTCACGCGTGCGCGTCTGGATAGTGTGGAGCTGTATCCTTTTAAGAAAGTCATTCAGGAAGGGTTGAGCGGTATTATGGTAGGGCATCTGGAAGTTCCCGCTTTTGAGGCGCAAAGCGGATTGCCGTCTTCTCTTTCCCGTAATGTGGTTTATGACTTGCTGACACGCGAGTTGAAGTTTCGGGGACTTATCTTTACGGATGCCTTGGCGATGAAAGGGGTGTCGAATAATGGGTCGCTCTGTTTGAAAGCGTTGAAAGCGGGCAATGATTTGCTGCTCGTTCCACGGCGTATCAAGGAAGAGGTGGATGCCGTATTGGCTGCCGTAAAACGTGGCGAGCTGACGGAACAGGCGGTAGAGGAGAAGTGCAGGAAGGTGTTGACTTATAAATATGCTTTGGGGCTGAATAAGAAGCCGATGATTCGTCTTTCCGGTTTGGGAACCCGGATTAATACGCCTTATACACGTGATTTGATTCGCCGTCTGAACATGGCTGCCATTACCGTGCTGGGTAATGCAACGGAAGTGCTGCCGCTGGACCCGTCGATAAAGGATGTTGCCGTACTGAATGTAGGTGCGGCTGCGGAGATACGGCCTTTCATCAAACAACTGTCCGGATATACGCGTCCGGTAGAGTTCCAATTGGGGAAAGACCTGTCGGCAGCGGGGCGTAAGGCTTTGAGGGATAAGCTGTCAAAATATAAACGTATTCTGGTATGCGTCACCGAGCATCGTTTGGCCGCTTATCAGTCTTTCTTTGCGGAGTTTGCCCCGGATGTTCCGGTGGTGTACGTGTTCTTCATTCCCGCTAAGCAACTGTTGCAGATACATCGGGGCATATCGGCCGCCGAAGCGGTGGTATTGGCTCATTCTTCGGATGAGGATGTGCAGCGGCAGGTAGCCGGGATACTCTATGCGGACGCTGTGGCTGACGGCAGGCTTTCGGCAAGTATCGGCGGTCTGTTCGCTACCGGAGAGGGGGTAGACCTGAACCCGCAGACAGAGCCGCATTTCGTACCCGAAGAGCATGGGCTGGATTCACGCTTGCTGGCGCGGATTGATACGCTGGCGCGCGAAGGTATACGGGAAGGCGCCTATCCGGGATGTCAGGTAGTGATTTTGAAGGATGGGAAAGAGATGTATAATAAGGCTTTCGGCACTTATACATGGAATACGGCTAAGAATAAAGCCGCTGCTCCGGTGACGCCGGCATCCGTATATGATATTGCGTCTTTGACGAAGACCACGGCTACCTTATTGGCCGTAATGAAGCTGTATGATAAAGGACGCTTGAACCTGACAGACCGTGTGGCTGATTATCTTCCATACTTGCAAGATACGGATAAACGTAATATCACTGTCAGGGAATTGTTGTTCCATCAGTCGGGGTTACCTTCCACTTTGTTGTTCTATCTGGAGGTCGTCGACAAGGACAGTTATGATGGTACATTGTTCAAGGCAAGGGCGGATGCGCAGCATCCTACCCGTATCGGGCGGCAGACATGGGCTAATCCGAAGTTCCGTTTCCGTCCGGGACTGACTTCGAAAGTACGTACAGCCGAATGTACGTTGCAGGTTTGTGACAGCCTTTGGCTGAACAAGTCTTTCAAAAAAGAGTATCTTCAAAAAATCGCGGATACCCCTCTGAAGGATAAACGGTATCGTTATAGCTGCGTGGGCTTTATTCTGTTGCAGCAACTGGTTGAGGCGCGTGCGGGAATGCCTATGGATGAGTTTCTGGCTCAGGAGTTTTATACTCCGATGGGGTTGAAGCGCACCGGGTATCTTCCGTTACGGTTCTTGCCTGAAGAGGAGATCGTTCCTTCGTCCGTTGACCCTTTCCTGAGGAAAACGACTCTGCAAGGATTCGTGCATGATGAGTCTGCCGCTTTTCAGGGTGGTGTTTCCGGCAACGCGGGATTATTCTCTACGGCTGGGGAAGTGGCACGGATTTATCAAATGTTACTGAACGGCGGTGAACTGGATGGAAAACGCTATTTGAGCAAGGAAACTTGCAGGCTCTTTACCACTACGGTTGCCAGAAGCTGTCGCCGCGGCCTGGGATTCGATAAGCCGGATATGCAGAACCCGGCAAAAAGTCCTTGCGCGCCTTCCGCCCCGGCATCGGTGTACGGGCATACGGGTTTTACCGGTACTTGCGCATGGGTGGACCCGGATAATGGTTTGGTTTATGTTTTTCTCAGCAACCGTATTTATCCGGACGTATGGAACTCGAAGCTGCTAAAGCTGGATATTAGGGGGAGAATACAGGAAGCGATGTATCGGGCGGTGTTGAAGTAAGGTATCACGTCCGAATAAAAAATAGAGGAGAGGCTGGCTGACTTTGGATTGTCAGGCAGCCTCTCCTTTTCTTGAAACAATTAATTTATTCTGTTAAGCTTTAGGTGTGTATGTCAGAATGCGATACCGATACGTAAGCCTAAGTTATTCACACCGTCTACACTGTAAGTGAAGAGGTCGCCTTTGTTGGTGCCGTAGCTATAATAGGCCGCGAAGTGCAGACCCGGACCGTAAGCCCACGGATAGACGTTGAAGCCGATTTCGGGGGATACATAGAAGCCCCATGTATCTTTGTTGGTTTCGAACGCGTTGAAAGTGGACTTCAACTGCGCATATTGTGCGCCGAGTTTGACGCCTACATACGGCTGGAATGCACCGCCGCGGTTCCATGCGTAACGCGTGGCAAGACCGAAAGGCAACTGGAATACGGTGTGCTGCTGGTCGGTGTTCAAGCTACCGCTTTCGCCAACCGGCAAGGTCTGACGGCTGAAATATTCATGATTGCTATGATAAGCAAGGAAGCCTCCTAAAGCAAAATTGGACGTCAGGAAGTAACCGCCTTCAAAGTTCATACCCCATCCGCTGGCTTTATCGGCGAAGTGGTTGCTTAAGGGGAAGTTGAACTGCCAATCGATGTTGGCGTAACCGTTATCGGTCATCTGTGCCTTTGCCGGCATGGCGAAGGCAAGGGCGAGGGCTGCAATGGCGAATGCCCTCAAAGATATATATTTCAATGTTTTCATACTTGTTCTTGTTTTATAAATTCAACAATAGCTTGCTATCGGGATAGAAGAAGCTGGCTGCTTATCTCGGTTGAGCACTCATTCTGTTCAGATAGGCAGATTGTGTAAAGGATTGGTTTACGCCTTCTACGGCCATCTTGGTGTTGAAAGAAGTCGAACCGCTCAATAATCCGCTCATGTAGCTGGTCCACAGAACAGGGAGTTTCTCTTTCTCGCCTTGAGGAGCGTCGAGGTTCAGCAATTCGGTGATGAAGGAACCGGTACTATAAGCATAGTTTACGGCATACGGATAGTACCATCCGCCCCAGTTACCCCAGTAAGGAGCGTCCCAATAGCCCGGATAGTTCCACCACCATTCGGGGCGTCCGTAGTCTGTAAAGTAGTAGGTACTCTTTACGTAGCTGACTTGCAAACCGAGGTCGGCGTCTTCACGGTTGTCCACACGGAGATAACCGCGGTTGTTCATATTGGTAACGTATGCGCTGAGGATTTCCTGCGCGCTTTCGTCTTTCCAATATTCGGCGTCTTTACTGTTGCCGATAACAAGTATGCTATCCGGTAAGTAGTAAGTTTCGAAAGCTTTGAAGTCTGCTTTCGTGTCATAATTGGTATAAACCAGATACTTGCTGTCCAGCTTATCCATGTCGGGGTCTTTTTCGCAAGAAACAAATGCTATTGCGAAGACCGCTAATAATAAGGGAATAAATTTCTTCATACTTCTATAATTGTTTAGGTTAAATATAAATTCCTGCCCTATTGGTACCTTAGGCTTTTGGAGAAAGAACAAGATAAAAAATAAAAGGTTCAAAAATAAATGTGTTAAATGTGCGGCGAACGATAAAGAAATAGGGTGATGAATGTATGGTAAATACATCATCACCCTATTGTATGCAGGCTTATCGCAACTATTTTACAATCTGATAAATACTTTCTAATTCTTCAGCGGAGAAAGCCGTGTTTTCCATCGCTTTCAGATTATCTGCCAATTGTCCGACGGAACTTGCCCCGATAATGACCGAGGTCACCAAGTCGTCTTTCAGTATCCATGCGAGCGCCATCTCAGCAAGGGTCTGGCCGCGACGGATAGCGAGTGCATTCAGTGCTTGGATTTTGCTCAAGACTTCATCTGTCAGCGCTTCTTTTTTAAGGAAGCCGCCTTTGGCGATGCGCGAGTTTTCTGGAATACCGTTCAGGTAGCGGTCTGTAAGCAAGCCTTGTGCCAGAGGAGAGAAGGCGATGAAACCGGTACCGTTCTCTTTGGTTTGTCGCAGGATGCCTTCTTCTGCCGGTTCACGGTTGAACAGGCTGTATTTACCTTGATAGAGGAGGCAATGTATATCCCGCTCTTCCAGGTATTTATAGGCGAACTCTGCTTTGTCTTTAGGATATTTGGAAATGCCGATATATAGCGCTTTGCCTTGTCGTACGATATCAACCAGTGTTTGAAGTGTTTCTTCGAGAGGAGTGTTGGGATCGTAACGGTGGGTATAAAAGATGTCTACATAATCCAGATTCATTCGTTTCAGACTCTGGTTGAGGCTGCTCATCAAAGATTTTCGGGAACCCCAATCTCCGTAAGGACCCGGCCACATTTCATGTCCTGCTTTGGTGGAAATGAATAATTCGTCCCGATAGGGCATGAATGATTTCTTCATGATCATGCCGAATGTTTCCTCTGCGGAGCCGCAGGAAGGACCATAGTTGTTGGCAAGATCGAAATGGGTAATACCTCGGTCGAATGCGTAATGTGCCATTGCTAAAGAGTTGGAGAATGCATTGACATCACCGAAATTGTGCCATAGCCCTAAAGATATTTCAGGGAGCAGAATGCCGCTTTTACCGCAACGACGGTACTTCATATTGCGGTCGTATCTGTCAGGGGCTGGAGAATAGATGGAATTGATCATATCTGTAGGTTTTAGTTGAATTTTATTATAAGGTAGTAAAAACTGTGAAAGCAAAAGTAAGTAAATTCTTTAAAATACTCTGCGCTTTTTTGCAATAATAAATTAGTCATTTAAGAGTTAAAATGGATTTTGTAAATATTGGAATGAAAATAATGGCTATATTTGCAATATGTGATACTTTTTTAACTAATAGAAATGGAAAACCCAAACTACATTATGAGGGAGATAACCCCTTTGTCTGAACGTGATTGTTTTTATATTGCAGATCGTCGTAAAACTGAATTTACTTATCCTATTCATTGCCATGCCGAATATGAGTTGAATTTTACGGAACATGCTTCCGGAGTGCGTCGGGTAGTCGGTGATTCTGCGGAGGTTATCGGGGATTATGATTTAGTGTTGATTACAGGTAAAGAGTTGGAGCATGTGTGGGAACAACATGAATGTACTTCAAGGGATATCCGAGAAATTACAATTCAGTTTTCTTCAGATCTTTTCTTTAAAGACTTTATCAATAAAAATCAGTTTGATAGTATTCGCCGGATGTTGGAAAAAGCACAATGTGGTATTAGCTTTCCAATGCAGGCTATTATGAAAGTCTATAATTGGTTGGATAAGTTGGCTTCTGAAGAACAGGGATTTTATGCGGTAATGAATTTTCTTCGAATACTTTATGAACTATCTCTGTATGACAATGTAGAAGTGCTTTCTAGTTCTTCGTTTGCTAAAATAGACAATTTTTCAGACAGTCGTCGCGTGCAAAAAATTCAGAAGTATATTGCGGATCATTATCAAGAAGATATACGTTTGGCAGATATGGCAGAGATGGTAGGAATGACTCCAGTGTCATTTAGCCGTTTTTTTCATTTGCGCACAGGTAAAACTCTTTCTGACTATATTATTGATATTCGTTTAGGGTTTGCTACACGATTGTTAGTTGACTCAAGTCAGACTATTGCTGAAATATGTTATGATTGTGGGTTTAATAATTTATCTAACTTTAATAGAATGTTTAGAAAGAAAAAAGGATGCTCGCCTAAAGAGTTTCGTGAAAACTATCGGAAGAAGAAAATTGTTATATAACATTTGGTGTATTTGTAGAGAACTGGAAGAGGTATTCGAAAGGATGCCTCTTTTTTTGTTGTTTAATGCGAACGTATCATTTGAATATGATAAAATAGTATTAGTTTTTTGCATGACAATGGTCTAATTTTGTCGTGTCTAATCTATGAGATATATCGGTTTTAAGAAAGATGAAAATATCTGGATATTTAGTTGAATAGAATGATTGCTTATTGTGAAATTATTAATCTATATTGATCTTATTTTTAAATAGCATGAAAAATGTACTATTCTTTTTAATGGCATTCTTATTTGAATGTCAGATTGTAGCCCAGGAGGTTATTATTAGAGGTTCTGTGGCGGATGCTGCAGATGGTTCTCCTTTGATAGGAGCGAATGTGTTGGTAAAAGGTACTAGTGTGGGTACTATTACGGATGTGGAAGGAAAGTTTAGTTTGAAAGTTCCTAAAGGAACGTCGAAGTTGACTTTCTCTTGTGTAGGTTATCAAGAACAGGAAGTTGCTTTGAAAGCGAATCAAACAATGTTGGATGTTTCTATGCGTGAAGATTCAGAATTACTTGATGAAGTTGTCGTTATTGGGTATGGTGGAGCTAAGAAGTCGGATCTTACCGGTGCTGTAAGTGTATTGGAATCTTCTGATTTGTTAGATGCTAATCCGTTGAGTGTGTCACAAGGATTGCAAGGTAAGATTGCAGGTGTGAATGTAACTCAAACAGACGGTGCTCCGGGTGCAGGTATGAATATCTTGATTCGAGGTATTAACTCATTCTCAACAAGTACGGAACCTCTTTATGTTGTCGATGGAGTTCCTTTTGAAGGAGCGTCTTCATTAATTAATCCATCTGATATTGAAACTCTTACGGTTTTGAAAGATGCTTCGTCTACAGCTATTTATGGTTCGCGAGGTGCTAATGGAGTTATATTGATAACAACAAAACAAGGAAAAAGAGGGAATGATCGGATTGAATTCTCGGCAAACTATGGTTTCTCTAATGTTTTAAAGAGAATAAACGTATTGGATGGTCCTACTTATATTCGTTATAGAAATGAAGCAGTAAGTAATTATATGTATTACGATAATGCAGATGATGAATTGCCGTATCCGATAACAGGACCGGGATATTATGACCCTGCTCAGGGATATTATAGACCGTCTTATGAAGATTTTGAAAATGGATATTTGAATGGAACAGGAACTGATTGGCAGGATGTGATTTACAAAACAGGTGTAACGCAAGAATACAATTTGAGTATTTCCGGAGCAAGTGAAAAAGGGAACTACTCTGTTTCTGGTGGTTACTATAACCAAAAGGGTGTTATCGAAGGTTCCGGTTATAGCCGTATTAGCTTGCGTACCAATATCAATAGAAATTTGCGCGATTTTATCCGCGTTGGTACAAGTACGTCGGTAGTACGGAGTGTAGGAGATTATGTGAAGGCAAGTACTAGCTCAAATAGTGTCGTTCGTTCTGCTTTGTGGTATCCTTCTGATTTGCCTATTTATGATGAGAATATTGAAGGTGGATTTACGCGTGTGGACTGGCTTGCGGCTAATCCCTATTTGCAAATACGTGATTCAAAAGATCAGACAGTAACTTATAATATATTTTCATCCAATTATTTGGAGGTCGATATCTTGAAGAGCTTGAAATTCAAGCAGACAGCAGGTGTAAGTTATGTTGGCAATAATAATTATTCTTATTATGGTAGCACTACTTTGGATGGTAGGAATGCTCCTAATGGTAAAGCTTCTCAATCTGACAGTTGGAGTACTCGATTGGTCATGGAATCAATGTTGACTTATGATAAGGTATTTAAGAAAGATCATCATTTGAATGTTATGGCTGCATTTACGGCAGAGCGCTCAGATTATGGTAGTAAGGCAATTTCTGTATATGACTTTGATAATGATTATTTGTTAATGTGGAATTTAGGAGCTGCGAAACAACAAAATAAGCCCTCAAGTGGACGAGGTATGTCTTCTTTAGCTTCTGTATTAGGTAGAGTGAATTATAATCTGAAAGAGAGGTATTTGTTTACAGCATCATTTCGCTATGATGGTTCTAGTAAATTTTCAAAGGATAACCGTTGGGCATTTTTCCCGTCAGTGGCTCTTGCTTGGAGAGCTTCAGAGGAATCATTCATCAAGAATTGGAATGTCTTTAGTAATTTGAAGTTACGTGCCAGCTATGGTCAAACTGGTAATCAGGCTATAGGCTCATATCAAACTGTTTCATCGTTATCTCCGGTTGGTTCTGCATTGAATGGTTCTATCGTAAGTGGAGGTGTTGATTCATTCTTGAATAATACACAGTTGATTTGGGAAACAACTGAACAGACGGATTTAGGACTTGAAATGGGATTCTTCGATAACCGTTTGAATTTTACAGTTGATTTGTATCATAAAAAGACGAGAGACTTATTACAAAACATAATCATTCCGTCCAGTACCGGATTTGGTTCTAAAATTGTAAACTCCGGTAATATGATCAACCGTGGTTTAGAATTGTCTATGAAAGCATTTATTATAGCACAGAAGAATTTTGGTTGGGACATCAATGCTAACATTGCTTTTAATAAGAACAAGATAAAAGGTTTGAAGACCGACCAGTTTGCACAAGCTCTGTGGTCAGATGTTGACCAAGTGTTTATTCAGCGGAATAATTGTCCGGTAGGATATATTTATGGCTATGTTGAAGATGGATTCTATGATAATGAAGCTGAAGTACGTGCAGATCCCGCATATGCCAATGCTTCGAGTGCTGTTATCCGTTCTAAACTTGGTGAAATCAAATATAAAGATTTGGATGGAAAGCCCGGAATTACTTCGGATGACCGAACGATAATTGGAGATGTCAATCCAAATTTCACCTTTGGTTTTACAAATAATTTCCAATGGAAAGACTTGTCTTTGAGTATGTTCTTCCAAGGAAGTGTGGGAAATGATATCTTTAATGGTAATTTGATGGAGCAAAAAATGGTGGAAGTTAGTAATATAACGCAGGAAGCCTATGATACACGTTGGACTCCGGACAATTACGAAAATGCGAAGTGGCCTAAACCGACAGAGAATATGAGCAGACAACTCCAAGTATCAGATCGATTTGTAGAAGATGGTTCATATTTGAGATTAAAAAGTCTGAATGTGGAATATAAGTTTAGATCACCTGTGAAATTTGTTAACTCATTGACGGTTGGCGTTACAATGACGAATTTGTTTACGATTAGTAATTATAGTTGGTATGATCCGGAAGTTAACGCATTCGGTGGAGATGCTTCTCGTAGAGGAGTAGATGTATTCTCTTATCCGTCTAATCGTACTTATTCATTAAATTTTAAATTAGTATTATAGTTAATTCTTTATATTATGAAGATCAGATTGTTAATAGCTTTGTTAATAGCCTCTGTTACTATTACTTCGTGTAATGACTTTTTGACAGAAAAGGAATATGATTTTATAGGTCCCGGTCTTGTCGGCGATTCAGAAGATTCAAAAGAATATTGGTTAAATGGAGTGTATTCAACATTTAATTCCGGAGAGTACTTCTTATATGGCGCGTTTGAACAGATGTGGGAATTGGATAGCGATGATGTGACGGGACCGGCTTGGGCGATGTCCGGTATTGGAGCTGGAGTTTTTACTGAGTTTTGGGGATATAATGTAACATGGACAGGACCTTATAATATTATCCATCGTGCAAATCAAGCCCTGCTTAGAGTAGCTGAAATGGGTTCATTATCAGAAGAATCTAAGAATGATGCGCTTGGACAGTTATATTTTCTGCGGGCATTTGCTTATTTCCAGTTGGTAAGAGCTTATGGACCGTGCCCTATTCATGAAACGTCTGTATCTGAAGGAGATGAACCTCACAAACCTCGTGCAGCGGTATCAGAAGTGTATGCTCAGATTATAAAAGATTTGAAAATGGCAGAGACTCTTATGTTTTCTATGAAGTCTCAGGAACATAAACCGGGTCGTCCTGCCAGTGGTGCTGCCAGTTTGCTGTTAGCAAAAGTTTATCTGACTATGGCATCGGGGGCTGCTCCGGCCGGAACGGAAGTTACAGTATTGGGAGGACCTGCGTTTAAGGATGAAAATGGAATACGTGTGAAAATTGCGAAGCCCGCTCCGATTACTTATGCTAAAAGTGTAGTTGCCGGTTATGAGGTTTTTGATTCTCAAGAGTATTTTAAGTTAGCCAAAGAGAAAGCTTATGAAGTAATTCAGAGTGGCGATTATGAGTTGTTTAAAACTTGGGGTGAAATCTGGAAAATCGAGAACCGTAATACGAAAGAACATATGTTCTCTTTACAGTCTCTTTCAAGCGATTCATCATTAGGTAATTCGTTGGCATATAATTTTATTGGGCTAATGGATCTTACTACAATGCACCGTAAGGAAGGTGGATGGTTTGGCTTGCGTTCACATTGGTATGAATTGTTCGAAGAGCAGGATGCCAGAATATTGGAAGGTGTTGTTCATAGATGGACCGGTGATCCGGAGTTGGAAACAGGACAATACCGTTATTATCCGGAAAAGCATAAAGATAAAGTTGAAGCAGAAGATCCGACTTATGGATATAAAAAGGAGGATGTATATTTTGATTTTGATCAAAATGCTATTGCAAGATTGACAAAGTTCTTCTGTACATCAGATCCGACTCAAAGATATGGAGATTTCCCTTATCCGTGGTTGCGTTATGCTGAGGCTTTCCTGATTTTTGCTGAAGCTGAAAATGAATTGAATGGTCCGACTTCAGATGCTTATGCTGAATTAAATAAAATTCGGAGACGTAGCAATGCTTCGGATGCACCGGTAAATATGAATAAAACGGAATTTCGTTCATTCGTATTGGAAGAGCGTCGTAGAGAATTGGCATTGGAAGGTAACCGACGTTGGGATTTGGTTCGTTGGGGAATCTATTTGCCTGTAATGAATGATATCGATATCGATGAGAACAATGTGATAAAGCGTCGTGAAAGTAGAAG
Source organism: Bacteroides clarus (assembly GCF_015555825.1). Taxonomy (NCBI): domain Bacteria; kingdom Pseudomonadati; phylum Bacteroidota; class Bacteroidia; order Bacteroidales; family Bacteroidaceae; genus Bacteroides; species Bacteroides clarus. The sequence continues at coordinate 36,394 of NZ_JADNLF010000014.1, forward strand.
TTTGTTATTCCCTATTCCTGTAGGTGAAATAGATTCAAACGATGCGATATTGGAGAATAATCCTGGATGGTAATTTAAAAATGGAAAATTATGAAAAGTAAATTTTGTTTTTTTATGATACTTTGTGCACTATTGTTTGTAGCTTGCGATAATGATACAGACAATATGGCTCAACCTCAGGTAATGAAAATTACTTCAACTACAGATTTAGAGACATCGTTGAGTGCTTGTAACTTAGGCGACTGGGTAGTTGTTCATGGTGAGGGGTTGGATAATGTTACTTCAATCAATGTAAACGGAGTAGAACTTAATATTAGAGATGTCTTTCGGGAAGCGAATCGGATAACGCTGCAAATTCCTCGTGAACTTCCTGAAGGAGAACCTACAAATAAGATTAGAGTAAATGTTGCAGACCTTGTTGCAGAAACTGACCTTGCTGTGTCAATTCCGGATTTAATTGTTACAGGTTTGGACAATGAATGGGCAGTTGCCGGGGAGACAGTGAAAGTGTGTGGTAACAACTTTGATTTATATGATGTGACGGCAGATGCTGGAGAGGTGTTCTTTGGTGATGCCAAAGCTGAAATTACTGAAACGCAAGCCACTTTTGTAACAGTAGTAGTACCTAATGGAGTATCGAATAAAAGCCAGATTAAAGTGTTAAGTAAAAAATCAACTGTAATTGCTCCTGTGCTATACCGCGATGATACTAATCTTTTTGAAGGTTTTGAAGGTGGATTTGGTTGGGCTGGAACGGACAACTTGGTTACAGATGGAAGTCGTGAAGGCGATATTGCACCTTGCAATGGTAAGTATTTTTATATGAATGAAGTTCTTCATGCCAATTGGTATATTTTTATAGCTAATGCAGTTATGTGGCCTAAGGAAATGTGGGAAAATCCTGAAAATTGGTGCATGAAGTTTGAAATGTTTACACAAAAACCTTTCAGTGGCAACTACTTCCAATTTGATCAAACTCATTATCTGTGGAAACCAGAAGAGCATGGAGTAACTAATACTCATGGTAAGTGGCAAACAATGGTTTTAGAGATGACCGATGTTCTATTTGAAGGGTATACTCAAAATCCGGAAGCTGCTTTCTTATTCCAAATATCTCTTCACGGAGGAAATGCGGAAACAGTGGACATAGGACTTGATAATTTCCGCTTATATAGAAAAAAATAATTTTAGTTATTTGAGAGCCTGTTTGAATTTTGTTATAAGGCGATTTGAACAGGCTCTTATTAAATGTACGTAAACTATGCATCGTTTTAGATTTTTAATATTATTCTTTTCTTTTGTACTGGTTCTTCATTCGTGCTCTAACACTGAAGATAAATTTGTTAGAATTAACAACTCTCATTTTGAAGTGAATGGTAAGCCCTATTATTTTGTCGGTACAAATTTCTGGTATGGGGCAATTTTGGCTTCTCAGGGTGAAGGAGGCGATAGAGAGCGTTTGGTTCAAGAATTAGATTATTTAGATTCTATCGGAATAAATAATTTACGTATATTAATCGGAGCCGATGGACAAGACGGAACACTGACCAAAGTGATGCCAACTTTGCAAAAGTTACCGGGTGTTTATAATGATACTATTTTTGATGGTTTGGATTTCCTTTTGGCAGAAATGGGAAAAAGGGAGATGTACGCTGTCTTGTATTTTACAAATAGCTGGGAATGGAGTGGAGGCTATGGACAATATTTGGAATGGACCGGACATGGAGTGGCTCCTATACCATCTAAAGATGGCTGGAATACATATATTGATTATGTATCGCAATATGCAACTTGTGACGAATGCACTGAGTTGCTGAAAAAGCATATAACAAATGTTGTACATAGGGTTAATTCTTATACAGGTGAAAAATATATAGATGATCCTACGATTTTCTCATGGCAAATTTGCAATGAACCACATGCATTTGGTGATGAGAATAAAGAAGCGTTTGAGAATTGGATGACAGAAGTGGCGAAACACATACGCTCTTTGGACCCCAATCATTTGATCTCTTCCGGTTCTGAAGGTATTGCAGGATCTGAATTTGATAAATCTCTTTATGAACGTATTCATACAAAATCGGATATTGATTATTTCACATTGCACATTTGGCCGCTCAACTGGGGATGGGTTGACGGAAGTAATATGAAAGACTCATTGGAGCTATGCATTGAGCGGACCAATAAATATATAGCAGAGCATATTGAACTGGGTGTCAAGCACCAGAGACCGGTTGTTATTGAGGAGTTTGGAATGCCTCGTGACGGACGTAAGTATCAGTTGGATGTTCCAACAGAATGCCGTGATAGATATATGGAGAATGTGTTTGAGCAAGTGGTACTTAGTAGCCGTAATCAAGGAGTGTTGGCAGGTTGCAATTTCTGGGCATGGGGAGGACTTGGAAGACCTCATTCGGAACATATTTATTGGCAACCCGGAGATACCTATTTGGGTGATCCGGCTCAAGAGGAACAAGGGTTAAACTCTGTTTTTGATACAGACTCTACTATACAATTAATATTGAAATATACTAATCAAATCGTGAAAGAGTAAGATGAGAAATCGTATAGATAAAATCTTTCTGTCTGTTTGGGGGCTATTTATGCCTCTGTATGCTTTGGGAGATGACTATGGAACTTTTTATGAAAAGTTTATAGACCCTCCAAAAGAATATAGGCCTGCACCTCTATATGTATGGAATACACAAGTAACTGCTGAACTGATAAATCATACAATGGAAGATTTGCATGAACAAGGTTTTGGAGGCGTTTTTGTGCATCCTCGTCCTGGATTAAAAAACGAGTATTTATCGGATGAGTGGTTTTCTCTTTTTCAGCATACACTAAACACTGGTAAAAAATTGGGAATGAATGTATGGGTTTATGATGAAAATACCTTTCCTAGTGGTTTTGCTGGTGGACATGTAAATGCAGAAATGCCAGAAAGTTATAATCAAGGAGGGAGTATTGTATTGTATCAGTATAATAAACTTCCAGAAAATATAGATAATCTTTATTTAATTTTAAAAGAAGAAGCTGGAAATTATGTGGATGTGACAGCAAATTTTTTGTCAGAACGTAAAAAGAATGGAAAATATTATGTTTATGTAAAAAGTTTTGAGCCTCGAGTTGCTTGGCATGGAGGATACTCTTATGTAGATTTACTTTATCCTGGTGTTACACAGAAGTTCTTGGAAGTGACAGGAAAAGGGTATGAGAAAGTTGCATCCAAAGACTTTGGAAAATATTTGCCTGGCTGGTTTACTGATGAACCTCATGTTGGTCCTCCGGGAGGAGGAATACGTTGGACTCCCGATTTGTTTGATACTTTCTACAAGCGTTGGAAATATGATTTGAAGTCATATCTGCCTTCTTTATCATTGGATGTAGGCCCCTGGAAGCAGGTTCGTCATGATTATTATCAAACCTTGTTAGACCTGTTCATAGAACGCTGGGCTAAACCGTATTATGAATATTGCAGTGAGCGCGGATTGGCTCTTACCGGACATTATTGGGAACATGCCTGGCCTGAGATTACGTATGGACCGGACAATATGGCAATGTATGCTTGGCAACATGTGCCTGGTATTGACATGTTGATGAACCAATTTAATGAAGATGAGCCTCAGGCTCAATTTGGAAATGTACGCTCTGTAAAAGAAGTTCGCAGTGTGGCTAATCAATTGGGACGCGAACGAATACTTTGTGAGACTTATGGCGCTTCAGGTTGGGAAGAACGTTTTGAGGATTTTAAAAGATTGGGAGATTGGCAAACTGTGTTGGGAGTTAATTTTATGAATCAACATCTCTCGCATCTCAGTTTGGCGGGTGACCGTAAATATGATTGTCCTCCTTCTTTCTCGGAACATTCCCCATGGTGGCGTCATTATAAAAACTTGAATGATCATTTTTCTCGTTTATCTGTTGCGATGTCTGTAGGTGAACAAATAAATGATATTTTAGTAATAGAGCCGACTACAACAATTTGGATGTATTATGTGACTTGGGCAAGTCGCCCTCAGTTGTGGAATATAGGACGTAGTTTCCAGCGTTTTGTTACTACATTGGAAAAGTCACAGTCCGAGTATGATTTGGGGTCGGAACAGGTTATTAGTGATTATGGGAGCATTTGCAATCATCGTTTTAAGGTTGGGCAACGAGAATATTCAACAGTGGTAATTCCTCCTTTAACTGAAAATTTGAACAAGAGGACTTTTGACCTTTTAAAAGAATTTGCAAAAGTTGGGGGTAAAATATTGGCATTTGCAATACCGACATTGGTAGACGGTTGCGAAAATCGAGAAATTGTTTCTTTTTTTCAAAAGAATAAGTCTGTAATAAGAGAGAAAGAACTTACACAAGAAGTTGTTGATAAATATTTGCTTCCCAAAGATTTTCGTATTGTATCCAATCAAGGGGGCAATCTTTTTCATCATCGTCGTAAAATGTCGGATGGAGAAGTTATGCTATTGGTAAATTCCGATTTGAATGAATCGTCTAAAGGTATGGTACAGCTTGCCGGAGCCGGAGTTGTTGAACTCAATACATTCTCTGGTAAAGTTGTTGATTACCCGAACAGTCGTTCATCTGAGAATGTAAAGTTTGATTACGAGCTATCACCCGGTGGACACTTATTGGTTTATGTATTTGAAAAGAAACATCACTCTTATCAATCTTCACCGGTAACCACGCAGCGTGAATATATAATGCCCGTTTCTCCTTTGAAAATAAATCCGTTGGCAGATAATGTGCTTGTGGTTGATTTTTGTGATTTGGAGTTGGCGGATAGTGTGCATAAGGATATTCATATTTATGAAGCCGATCAGAAAGTATTCAAGCATTTTGGCTTTCCGGAAGGTAATCCGTGGGGAACAGCCATACAGTATAAGAAAAATATAGTAGAGCGTGATATAAATAAACATGAAGGCTTTAAACTGACCTATCATTTCCAGTTTGACAATTTGTTTAATGTATCAACTGCCGATTGGAAGATAGTTATAGAGCGATCCAATCTCTATTCTATCGCTATAAATGGAATTGAAGTAAATAACCAAACAAATGAATGGTGGCTTGATCGTGATTTTTGTGTATTGCCGCTTGGAAAATATATTTGTAACGGTGACAATTCGCTTACTTTATCCATTGATTCAATGAATTTGGATGCAGAGCCGGCTCCTATCTATGTATTGGGAGACTTTAAACTACTCTCAGCTGAGCATGGTTGGAAAATGGTAGGTTTGAACAATAAAATAGAATTGGGTAGTTGGAGAGTACAAGGCAGTCCTTTTTATGCAGATGCGGTTACTTATGAACAAAGCTTTCAGGTGCCTTATTGTGAAAATATGGGTTATGAAGTTCAATTAGGCAAATGGAATGGAACGGTTTCTGAGGTATTGGTTAATGGCGTTTCTGCCGGTATTATAGCATTTAAACCTTATACATTGGACGTTTCGAAATTGATTCGACCGGGAATCAATCAGATATCGGTTAAAGTTGTGGGAAGTAATAAGAATTTGTTCGGTCCTTTTCATAATGAATCCTCTATAGGCTTCGTGACTCCTAATTTGTATAAAGGAACAGTAAATTATCCGGCAGGTAAAGATTATATGCAATTTGATTATGGTTTGTATGAACCTTTTTTATTGGTAAGTAAATCTAAGTGAAATCATTAAATTTTTATTATATATGAAGACGCGTTATATGAGGGTTTTGTTGGGCATCCTATTGTCCATTGTTTCGTTCGCTCCGGTGAAGGGAAATGTTACTAACGTAGATTTTGCCCCTGCACATTGGATATGGTATCCGTCCGGACGTGTTTTGCAAAACACTTTTGTATTGTTTCGTAAAGAGTTTAATTTAGAAAAACAACCTAAACAAGCTATAGGTTGGATTTTAGCAGATAGTCGTTATCAACTTTTTGTAAATGGACATAGAGTTCAATGGGGACCTGCTCCTCATGATCCCCGTTGGCCTGAAGCAGATCCGGTTGATGTTACATCTTTGTTGAAAGAAGGTAAAAATGTTATAGCCTGTCAAGTCCTATTTTATGGGATGGGCGAAGGCACATGGGCTATGGGAAAACCGGGACTTATTATGAATCTGGATGTTGATGGTGAAAAAATAGTAACCGATAACACCTGGAAAAGTTTCTTGGCTGATAGTTGGAAACCGGGACAGTATAAGAGAAGCTTCTTGAGAACATTGCAAGAGTGTTTTGACGCAAATAAGTTCCCTTATGGTTGGGATACTGCTGATTTCCAGGAAAATGCAGATTGGATACCGGCGTCGGAATCACAAGCTTCAGCTGCTAAGCCATCGATTTGTGCTGGCTTTGCAGAATATCAGTGGGAAATTTATGGAAATCAGTCGACTACAGATATTCGCCAACGTTCGATTCCTATGATGAAAGAAAACAATGTATCTGTAGATAAATTGGTTGAAACAGCTTGGGTTACTTGGAAACGCCCATGTGAAGAGTATTTCGATATGTTAGTTCCTAATGCTTATGAAGCAGAATGGGCTGATTTGGCTCATAAGAAATCAAATGATGCGTGGGAAGTCAAAGACTCTTTGGGAAAAGCTGCTATATTGACATTTGATTTTAAAGAACAATCTGTTGGATGGCCTTATTTTACCATTGATGCTCCTGAAGGCACTATAGTAGAACTATTGGTACATGAGGCTCATCAACCGGGAGGACCTGTATTGTTGAATTCTCATTTTAATGCATGGAGCCGTTTTGTATGTAAAGAAGGAATTAATCATTTTGAAACTTTTGATTTTGAATCGTTACGTTGGTTACAACTTCATATTCGTAATAATTCAAGGTCTGTGACTGTTAGTAACGTTGGTATGCGACGCAGGCAGTACAATTTCCCTGTAGTTCCTCAGATTCATATGAAGGATGGTAAATTACAGAGATTGATGGATGCTGCGGTAAATACACTCTATAATTCAGCCCAAGAAACAGTTGTAGACGGTATGGCACGCGAACGTCAGCAATATAGTGGCGACGGAAGTCATCAGCTGCATGCTTTATACCAAGCTTTTGGAGAAAGCAGATTGCCTAAACGATTTATCCATACCTTTAGTCAAGGTATGACATTGGATGGTTACTTTTTGGATTGTTGGCCTGCTTTCGACCGTTTGGCGCGTATTATAGAACGTCAAATGCAGTTGACGGATTGGGGACCCATATTAGATCATGGTGTAGGCTTCTGTTTCGAGAATTATCATTATTATCAGTATACAGGTGATTTGGACGGGTTGAAGGGGTCTTATCCACGTTTATTGCGCTTCTTTGATTATCTAAAAGAGTTACGGGGCAATGATAAATTGTTGCCGGTTGAGAATATTGGTATTCCTTCAGTTTGGATTGATCATCAGGCATTCCGTCAACAGAAACATAAACAATGTGCTTTCAACTTGTATGTTTCGGCGATGTGTACGAGAGCATTGTTACCGTTATGTAATGCTTTTGGTGATGTAAATAAGTCTCGCGAGGTGAAAGAGTTTGGAGACTCTTTGTTGAAAGAAACGGTAGCGGCATTTTGGTCTTCTGATCAAAAAGCATTTGTTGATAACTTGCCTTGGGTAAGCGAAGATCAGGGTCAAACATACTATAGTGATAGGACATTAGCGTTGGCTATCCTTTTTGATATGTGTCCTAATGATGATGATACAGCGTGTGTCCGTTTGTTAGCTGATAAAAATAAGATAGGCGTTTCATATCCTTGTAATGCAATATGGGCTATGTGGGCGTTGGCTAAAGCCAATCGTATGGATGTAATACTGAAGGATATGCGTGAATTGTGGGCTACAATGTCGTCTGTGACTATCAACAATACAATTCAAGAGTTTTGGCAGACGGAACCCGATTCATGGTCGCAATGGAGTCATTGCGCTGTTGGTCCATTGATTATTCTGTATCAAGGAATTGCAGGAATACATCCATTGAAACCCGGATATGAGGAGTGTATGATTTCGCCCCAATTAGGAGATTTGACTGATGTTGAATTGGAAGTCCAAACTCCGGCGGGTGGAATACATTTTAAGACAGAAGGAAAATATGGAAAGAGAACATTGTTGCTTGATATACCTGCGGGAATAAAGGCTGTATTGAATTTGGATAGTCGTGAGAATGTAAAGCTGAAACCTTTGATATCAAATGATTCAGTAAAAGGCAAAAAGCAATATGAACTTATCGGAGGAAAAACTTATAAACTGAATTTGAAGTATATGTAATTTAATAAAATATATCACTGCTGGGCACTTAGTCCCAGCTGATTTTCAATTGTTTATAATTTAGTTCTTTGACATTTTTGTAATCGCAATCGGTAAGTATCTCTCTTACAGGTGTTTTATCCGGTAGAGAGAAGCTCAAGATTTGTAGAATTTCGTAGATTGGACGGTTAATTTTCAATTTGTAAGCGACAGTGGTAACCAGACAGTATGTTATGATGGCACAGTACATCTGTGTCTTGACTGCATTCATCGTGGTCTCCCAAAAAGATTTTACTCTCAGGTGTTGCTTTATCCATTTGAAAAATAGTTCCACCTGCCAACGGTTCTTGTATAGCAAGGCTATTTCCTCTGCTGAGAGTTCCATGTTGTTGGTGATGAACACAAATTCTCTGCCCAGTTTTTCATCGTAGTATTTAACCCGTCGGAGTTTGTCCGGATATGCTTTGAGCGATTTATACGTTTCAAGCATTCCAATCTGGTCACATTTTATTCCGGTTATTTTATCGACCTCACGGGAATACATTTACGGAACCTCATATTATCCTTTGCACGTGTAACGAAGTAAACACTGCTGGTGCGCAGCTTATGTAAACGAGTGAAGTCAACATATCCTTTATCCATGATATAGAAACTTTCCTTTTCATAGTTTAACTCGTCCAGCATGTTTACGTCATGTACTTTGGTGTTGGTTATCAGTACGATTGTCGGTATGGAGGTCTTTACACCATACAATGTATGAAGTTTGATGCCTCCTTTGTGTTTCCTAAATTCTGCCCACCAAAAAACATTCAGGTAAAGGTCTATGGTGGAGGAATCAAAGGCATAAACATCACCGTCAACTTTCACCTCAAAGTCATTTCTGTAGTAGCTGTTACGGGCTTCTGCAATCAAGGTATAGGCAAATTCTTCGTGGATACGATAATCCCTATTCCGGTTTGCTTTCCCTAGATTGGTACGGGTAACTGTTGAGCCGAGTCCTAAGTGATAGTACTTGTTCTTGTGCGCCTCAAGGCTAAGCATAAGGTCACGCATACTGTCCCGGGCGGTCAGTTGTCCGAAGATCATGCACAACATCTGATTCCAACAGGTGAATGTTCTGATTTTCTTATTCCCGGAATACTTCTCTACCAAGCGGTCAAAGACACGACGAGGAAGAAAATCTGTAAGTTGAGCGAAAATATATTTGCCTTGATTCATTGTTTCGAGCTTTTGGGCAAAGCTAAAACAACTTTTCAATTCAAATCGTCACGCTCCAAAAAGATACATAACTATGCGATTATCAAATATTTCAAAGAACGATGTTTAATTTAAAGTGCCCACTAGTGAAAATATATGGTTATGAAAAAAGTAAAAATTGGATTGTTAGGAACCGGACTTGATACATATTGGAACCAATTTGAAGGCTTGCATGATGCATTGTTAGCTTATCAGGAGAAGATTTGCTCAAAAATGGAAGTTGTAAATGACGTAGAGGTGGTAAATGTAGGATTGGTTGATAATGCGCAGAAATCCATCGAAGCAGCTGATAAATTAGTAAGCGAAGGAGTTGATATCGTCTTTTTATATATGTCAACTTATTGCTTGTCATCGACGGTTTTGCCTATAGCTCAGAGAGTTAATTGCCCTATTATTATATTGAATCTTCAACCGACTTCAGCAGTAGACTATGATTATATGAATAGTTTGCAAGATCGTGGTAAGATGACCGGTTATTGGTTGATGAACTGTCAGGCATGCTCTGCTCCGGAAATTATTTCTGTTTTGAAGAGAGCCGGTTTGCGCTTTGATTTAGTTTCGGGGTATTTGGATGATCCATTGGCTTGGAAAGAAATTTATGAATGGATTAATGCCGCTGTAGCATACCGTAAGATGTACAATAACCGATTGGGTATTTTAGGACATTACTATGGAGGTATGTTAGACGTATATACCGATGTAACCAAGCAGTCTGCTGTTTTTGGAACTCAGATTGAGATTTTGGAAATGTGTGAGCTTAAAGCTTTGCGTGATGCTGTAACAAAAGAAGAGATTGATGAAAAGATTGTAGAGTTCCGTAATGCTTTTAAAGTAGATGACAGATGTGATGATAAAGAACTTGTTCGGGCAGCTTGTACTTCTGTTGCTTTGGATAAGTTGGTGAAAGCTCATGATTTGGGCTCAATGGCATATTATTATGAAGGATTTGCGGGAAATGATTATGAAAATATAGTAACATCCGTAATCGCAGGAAATACACTGCTGACAGGAAAAGGAATCCCCGTTGCTGGTGAATGTGAGGTAAAAAATGTTCAGGCGATGAAGATTCTTTCAGCTTTAGGTGCCGGTGGTTCGTTCTCTGAGTTTTATGCATTAGACTTTGATGATGACATTGTAATGTTGGGACACGATGGTCCTGCCCATTGGGCGATAGCAGATGGTGAAGTCGAGCTTGTTCCATTACCTATCTACCATGGCAAACCCGGAAAGGGACTTTCTATACAGATGTCTGTGAAATGTGGTCCGGTTACCATTCTTTCTGTTTGTGAAGGAGAAAATGGAGTTTATCTGTTGGTAGCGGAGGGAGAAGCTGTTGAGGGACCGGTATTCCATATCGGAAATACGAATAGCCGTTATCGTTTTGCTTGTGGTGCACGTGAATTTATTAATAAGTGGAGCAAAGGCGGTCCTTCTCACCATTGTGCAATCGGAATAGGACATTGGGCTTATACATTGGAAAAAATGGCATTTTTGTTTAATATTCCTATTATAAAAGTTTGCGAATAAATTGCTCTTGACTTGATTATAATAACTTAATTATAAGATTATTGTATGAAATTTAAAACATTACTTTGTATAAATGCATTGGCACTTTGTGTCTCTTCTTGTGGAGTAAGCGTAGAAGAGACAACCCTTGAAACCCAAAAGCTATTAAGTAACCTTCAGAAGATGTTGTCAAAAGGCATAATGTTTGGACATCATGATGATACGGTTTATGGCATTGGCTGGGAGGGAGATGAAGGACGATCTGATGTAAAAAGTGTCTGTGGAGATTATCCGGCTGTAATCAGTTTTGATTTAGGGGAAATAGAACTCGGGCAAGATGAGAACTTGGATAAAGTTTCTTTTGATAAGATACGAAAGGAAATTGTAAATCAATATGAAAGAGGCGGTATGGTCTCTTTAAGTTGGCATGTTCGTAATCCGTTAACAGGAGGAGATGCATGGGATGTATCTGACTCAACTGTAGTCCGTTCCATTTTGCCGGGTGGAAGCATACATGATAAATTCGTCAACTGGATGGATTATGTTGCAACCTTTCTTAATTCTTTAAAAGATTCGGATGGAGTAAAAGTTCCTGTTTTGTTCCGCCCTTGGCATGAACATACCGGTAGCTGGTTTTGGTGGGGAGAAAAACTATGTTCCTCTGCTGAGTATAAACAACTATGGCGTATGACTGTAGAAACTTTGCAAGCTAAAGGTGTGAACAATGCGCTTTATGCGTATTCTTCAAGTTCTAATTTGCAAGATAGTTGCCAATATTTGGAACGTTATCCCGGGGATGATATAATCGATGTTATGGGATTTGATGCATATCAGGGTGATAGCCTAGCTTTTGTCCAAGATATGAAATCCTCTTTAAATGTTCTCAGTGAGGTTGGTAAGAAGCATAATAAAATTATAGCGCTTACAGAAACCGGATATGAAAGCATTCCTGATGCTAAATGGTGGACTGATACACTTTTACCGCTTGTTGAATCTGTTCCTCTATCTTATGTATTGGTTTGGCGTAATGCACGTGAGCGGCCGACTCATTATTATGCTCCTTATCCAGAGCAAGTTTCTGCAGAGAACTTTGTAGAATTTTACAACGATTCCAGAACTTTATTTGTTTCAAATGTTAATTTATATGAGTAATACAATGGGAAATAATTATAAAGAAAAAATTAATGCGCTTTTAAAAGATTACGAAGCGCTGATAACACAAAAGAATGAACCGGTAGAGAATGGCAACGGTATATTTACCCGTTACAAACATCCTGTGCTGACAGCTGCCCATACCCCTATCTTCTGGCGTTACGATTTGGATGAAAACAGTAATCCTTATCTAATGGAACGAATCAGCATTAATGCCACGATGAATTCCGGTGCCATAAAATGGAATAATAAGTACTTATTGGTGGTTCGGGTGGAAGGTGCTGATCGTAAATCGTTTTTTGCCATAGCCGAAAGTCCGAATGGTGTTGACAGTTTTCGCTTTTGGGATTACCCGATCACAATGCCCGAAGATGTCATTCCGGCAACCAATATCTATGATATGCGTCTCACAGCCCATGAAGACGGTTGGATATATGGTATTTTCTGTGCGGAACGGCACGATGACACAGCTCCTGTGGGAGATTTGTCTTCTGCAACGGCTACGGCAGCTATTGCCCGTACCAAAGACCTGAAAACCTGGGAGCGTCTGCCGGACTTAAAAACTAAAAGTCAGCAACGTAATGTGGTGCTTCATCCGGAATTTGTAGATGGTAAATATGCACTTTATACCCGTCCGCAGGATGGTTTCATAGATGCCGGAAGCGGTGGAGGCATTGGTTGGGCATTGGTGGATGACATAACGCATGCTGAAGTAAAGGGGGAAAAGATTATTGACCAACGCTATTATCATACTATCAAAGAGGTGAAGAATGGCGAAGGGCCGCATCCTATCAAAACCTCTAAGGGGTGGTTGCACTTGGCACATGGAGTACGTGGTTGTGCGGCAGGATTGCGTTACGTACTTTATATGTATATGACAGCCTTGGACGATCCCTCCAAACTGATAGCTGCTCCCGGTGGTTATTTCATGGCGCCCGAAGCGGAAGAACGTATAGGCGATGTAAGCAACGTACTTTTCTCCAACGGGTGGATTGTTGATGATGACGGAACGGTATTTATCTATTATGCTTCTTCCGATACGCGGATGCATGTTGCAACCTCTACTGTCGATAAGTTAGTGGATTATTGCATGAATACTCCTGTTGACGGTTTGAGTTCATCCGCATCGGTGGACACTTTAAAGAGATTGATAGACAAGAATTTGAAACTATTGAAACAACAGGCTGTTTCTAAATAAACACAGTATGATAAAACTTACAGAGAAAATAGGCTACGGATTTGGGGATATGGCATCATCCATGTTCTGGAAACTGTTTGGCGCCTATCTGATGATATTCTATACGGATGTTTTCGGTTTGCCGGCTGCGGTGGTGGGAACTATGTTCCTGATAACGAGAATATGGGATTCGGCTTTCGACCCTATTGTCGGCGTCGTTGCCGACCGTACACACTCCCGTTGGGGAAAGTTCCGGCCTTATCTCTTGTGGTTGGCTGTCCCGTTCGGCATCATCGGTATTCTGACTTTTGTTACTCCGGACTGGAGCCCGACCGGTAAGTTGATTTATGCCTACGTCACCTATTCGTTGATGATGATGATATACTCTGCCATCAACGTACCTTACGCTTCCCTGCTGGGAGTAATGAGCCCTAATCCTAAAGAACGCAACACACTTTCTACTTATAGAATGACCTTTGCCTATATCGGTAGTTTCATAGCCCTGCTGTTGTTTATGCCGTTAGTGAATTTTTTCAGCGGCAACAGTAAGGAGTTTGCCGATCAGCAGACGGGCTGGACTCTGGCAGTCGTTGTTATAGCCATCTTATGCATCGTGTTATTCTTCGGATGCTTTGCCTGGACTAAAGAACGGGTAAAGCCAATCAAAGAAACACAAAACCCGCTGAAAGAAGACTTGAAAGATTTGTTTAAAAACAAGCCTTGGTGGATCTTATTGGGTGCGGGTGTGGCTGCTTTGGTATTCAACTCCATTCGTGATGGCGCTACTGTCTATTACTTTAAGTATTTTGTCGTAGAGGAAGATTATGCGACTGTCTCTTTCTTCGGCATGTCATTCGTGTTGAGCGGACTATACCTCGCTTTGGGGCAGGCTGCCAATATAATAGGCGTAATAGCAGCCGCTCCCGTCAGCAACCGCATCGGTAAGCGTAACACCTATATGTGGGCGATGATTATCGCCACAGTACTTAGCGTTATCTTTTATTGGTTTGATAAGGAAGACCTGATATGGATGTTTGTATTTCAAGCGTTAATCAGCGTTTGCGCGGGCAGTATCTTTCCGTTGCTCTGGTCTATGTATGCCGATTGCGCCGACTATTCGGAACTGAAAACCGGTAACCGTGCCACAGGACTGATATTCTCCTCTTCTTCCATGAGCCAGAAATTCGGTTGGGCTATCGGTACGGCGGTAACCGGCTGGCTGCTCGGATTCTTTGGCTTCCAGGCAAACGCTGTGCAAAGTGAAGAAGCGATTAGCGGTATCAAGATGTTCCTGAGCTTCTTGCCGGCCATAGGTACTATCCTGAGTGTGGTGTTCATCAGCATGTATCCGCTTACAGAAAACAAAATGAAAGATATAACAACAGAACTGGAACACAAAAGACAATTATAAGAAAATGATGTGCATGAATATACTAAGCGGGATGCAGCAAGAGATGCGTACTGTACTGGAAGATAATATCCTTTCGTTTTGGGCGGATAAAATGACAGACCCGGTGCATGGCGGTTTCTATGGCCGCATCACCGGAACGGATAAACTGGAACTGCAGGCTGTGAAAGGCGCTGTACTCAATGCCCGCATATTGTGGACGTTCTCATCGGCTTACCGTTTGTTGAAAAAGCCCGGATACTTGGAAACGGCTACCCGTGCCAAACGTGTCATTATCGACCAATTCTACGACAAGGAACAGGGTGGAATATACTGGTCGCTCGACTATACAGGCCATCCCTCGGATACCAAAAAGCAGATTTATGCTTTAGGTTTTGCCATTTACGGTCTGAGTGAGTATCATCGCGCCACCGGAGACGAAGAAGCATTGGACTATGCCATCCGCCTCTTCAGAAGCATCGAACAATATAGCTTCGACTCCGTAAAGAACGGTTATTGCGAGGCCTTGACCCGCGATTGGCACGAAATCTCCGATATGCGGCTTAGCGACAAGGATGAGAATGAGCGCAAGACCATGAATACCCATTTGCATATTCTGGAACCTTACACAAATCTCTATCGGGTATGGAAAGATGAGGGTCTTGAGAAGCAACTCCGCAACTTGATACTACTCTTCACAGATAGAATACTGAACCAGCAAACCGGGCATTTGGAACTCTTTTTTGATGATGATTGGGTGAGCAAATACCGCATCGTATCCTATGGGCATGATATTGAGGCTTCCTGGCTGATTCATGAGGCGGCTTTAGTCTTGGGAGATAAAACGCTCTTGGAGAAGGTAGAGCCTCTGGTTGAGTACATCGCGGCGGCTGCCGATGAGGGATTGACATCCGAGGGTAGCATGATTTACGAGACTTTCCCCGACAAGGGGATAACGGACAGGGACTGCCATTGGTGGGTGCAAGCCGAAAATGTGGTAGGCCACATTAATCTCTATCAGCATTTCGATGATGAAGTGGCTCTTCAAAAGGCATTCCGCTGTTGGGAGTATATCAAGAAACATCTGATAGATTATCAAAACGGAGAATGGTATTGGAGCGTTCGTGCCGACGGAACGGTAAACACCGCCGATGATAAGGCGGGTTTCTGGAAATGCCCCTATCATAACGGGCGCATGTGTATGGAGATGCTTGAACGCTTTTCGTAAAAAACAGGTTAGTTGTTTTCAGGTTGAGGCTATATTAGAATGAGGTACTGATGAATATCCATTCTGATATAGCCTCTCCATTATGTATAGGGGCGGGTTGCTATTTGATGATTTTATCTGTTTCCGGCTCAAAGAGCTTATTGCTGAGCGCCTGCAAAGCCTTTTTCTTATCTTCCGTCTTAATGACGAATGCCACGTCGCTGTCATTGCTTCCATACGAAATCATCCGTAACGGAATATCCGCCAGCGCTTCTATAATCTGCGCCTCGACACCGGCATACTGCCAGCGTATGTTTCCCACTACGGATACAATAGACATGCGGTCTTCCGTCAGAATTTTTGCATATTGCTCCAGTTCCGCAAGGATTTTGCATAAGCGTTCGCTATTGTCTATGGCGACGGACACGCCCTGATTGGATGAAACCAACAGACAAAGCGGGGTTCTGTACTTGGCAAACGTATCAAAAATCTTACTGATAAACTGATAAGGGCACAGACTGTGTTTCGATTCGAATTTCACGTAGAAGATATTGTCTTTGGCGGCTATGGCCTTGATGATATTATCGTCCTGCAAATCCGAAATCAATGTCCCCTCTGCCTGAGGATTCATCGAGTTGAGCAATCGTACCGGAATATTGCGTTTGCGTGCCGGAGCGATACAAAACGGGTGCAATATTTTCGCTCCGTAAAAGGCCAGTTGCTCGGCTTCGTTGAAACTGAGATGTTTTACGGAACGGGTTCCCGATACTTCACGCGGGTCATTATTGTGCATTCCGTCAATGTCCGTCCATATCTGTATTTCCTCTGCGCGGATAGCGGCTCCGATGAGTGATGCCGTATAGTCGCTGCCACCCCGTTTCAGATTATCCGTTTCATTATAAGCGTTTTTGCAGATGTACCCTTGAGTAATAAAAAGATTGATGCCGGGGTACTGTGCCAATTGCGCTTGCAGTTTTTCCTCTATATACTTCAAGTCCGGTTCCCCTTCCGTTCCGGTACGCATAAAGTCGAAAGCAGAGAGCAAAATATTGGCAATCTTTCGTTCCCGCAGGTAGAAGTGGAGCAGGGCTGTACTGATAAGTTCCCCTTGCGCCAGTACCTCTTTTTCCTCGACCGAGGTAAATTCATCGTTGATAAATTGCCAGAGCCGCTGGAAACGGTCGAGAATATAATCTATCGCTTCCCGCTTTATGGACTCGTCTGTCAACAGTTCGTTGGCGAAGTCTATGAACTGGAATTCCAGCCGGGTTATTTTCTCGTGTGCCTGTTCTATATCACGGCTGAAGAGGTTGGCTGCGATTTCTTCCAGATGATTGGTGGTACCTGCCGTTGCGGACAGGACTACAATCTTCGGTGCGGACTCTGAAATGAGTTCCGCCACGTGTTTCATTCTCTCTACTGTGCCGACGGAAGTACCGCCGAATTTGTAAACTTTCATTTTTAATTCTTTTTTAGTTATTCTTTTTTCCGTTGCCGGGTGGAGCCACCGTACGCCTTTTCGTTTTAGAAGGCTCATTCCCAAAATGAAAGGGAGAGTTTCTTTCTCTGTTCTCTTGCAATGCCCCCGAGGATGCATTGTAAGGCGATTTACTACTTTTCCGTAGCCTTATGTAGCCCCCCTTCACTTATAAAAGTTCAAAAGACATGCCGTTCGTTTCCCGGAAAACATTTATATTTGCGCATCCCCTGTTTTTACCATTTATCACTTTAAACTTATCCGAGAAATATGAGCAAGATTTTAGTCGTTGACGATGAAGTACAGATTCGTACCCTTCTGTCGCGTATGTTGGAGTTGGAAGGATATGAAGTATGTCAGGCCGGTGATTGCAGGACTGCTTTGAAGCAGTTGGAATTTCAGAGCCCGGATGTGGCCTTGTGCGATGTATTCCTTCCTGACGGTAATGGGGTAGACCTTGTGTCGTCTATCAAGAAAACGGCCCCTAACGTCGAGATAATCCTATTGACGGCGCACGGCAATATCCCGGACGGGGTACAGGCCATTAAGAACGGCGCTTTCGATTATATCACCAAAGGTGATGATAACAATAAGATTATACCGCTTGTCAGCCGTGCCGTGGAAAAGGCGCGCATGAACGTCCGCTTGGAGAAACTGGAAAAGAAAGTAGGGCAGACGTATTCTTTCGATTCTGTTTTGGGTGATTCGAAAGCATTGAAAGATGCCGTTTCACTGGCACGGAAAGTCTCGGGAACGGACGTGCCTGTATTGCTGACGGGCGAAACGGGTACGGGAAAGGAAGTCTTTGCGCAAGCCATACATTATAATAGTAAGCGTGCCGGGCAGAATTTTGTGGCGGTCAACTGCTCTTCTTTCAGTAAAGAGCTGCTGGAAAGCGAGATGTTCGGTCATAAGGCCGGTTCGTTTACAGGCGCATTGAAAGACAAGAAAGGATTGTTTGAAGAGGCCAGCAATGGTACAATCTTTCTGGATGAAATCGGTGAAATGGCATTTGAACTGCAAGCCAAGCTTCTGCGTATTCTCGAAACGGGTGAATATATAAAGATTGGCGATACCAAACCTACCCGCGTGAATGTGCGTATCATTGCCGCAACCAACCGTAATCTGCCGGAAGAGATTGCCGCAGGACGTTTCCGCGAAGATTTATTCTACCGGCTTTCCGTATTCCAAATACATCTGCCGCCGTTGCGAGAACGGGCGGGCGATGTGCGTCTTTTGGCAAAAGCCTTTGTGAAGAACTTCTCCGCCCGGTTGGCGCGTCCCGTTACGGAAATTACGCCCGCCTTTCTCGAAGCTCTCGAGCAACAACCCTGGAAAGGCAATATCCGTGAACTGCGTAATGTGATAGAGCGCAGTCTGATTGTTAGCGAAGGTGAACGGCTGGACGTGGCCGACTTGCCGCTCGATATACAGAACGCACATTACGAACAATCCGATGAAACCAGTCCCGACAGTTTTGAACTTTCGGCTATGGAGCGTCGTCACATCGCCCGTGTATTGGAATATACGAAAGGTAATAAGACCGAAGCCGCCCGTCTGCTCAAAATCGGACTGACCACCCTCTACCGTAAAATCGAAGAGTACGGAATATAATCTGTTCCTTTCCCATAGCTTACCGAAAGTTCCCCGGCATGGAACAAAGTGTTCCGATAATCGAAACCAAGTATTTTTAAAAGATGTGCAAAGATAACGCAACCCTGTTAGAAATCAAATAGTTATAAAACATTTTTTTAGCAGGGAGGCAAAAGGAAAGCAAAAAAAAGCAGATTTGGAAAGGAGTTAGGTTACCAAATCGTAACTCCGCCAAATATGCTATAAAAAGGAGTATAATATATTATATTTCAATCTGTTGCTCGTTTTTGCATAGTATCAGATAACTCAACAGAAAGTAAATTTGTAACTAAAAAAAGTTGAGTTATGCGAAGCACATTCAAAGTATTGTTCTACACCAAGAACCAGTCAGTAAAAAATGGTAAGGCCCCGATAATGGGACGTATCACAGTCAATGGAACTCAAGCGGGTTTCAGCAGTAAAAGAACGGTGTCCCTTTCCTTATGGGACGTAAAAGCCAACCGTGCGAAGGGCAAGTCCGAGGAGGCACGCACGCTGAATCAAGAACTTGACAACATCAAGGCGCAGATAACGAAGCACTATCAGTACATCTGCGACCATGACAGTTTTGTTACGGCCAAGAAAGTATATAACCGCTATGCAGGTTTCGCAGAGGAATGCCATACTCTTATGGTGCTCTTCAGAGAACAGATTGAATCGTATAAAGAAAAGATTGGTAAAGGAAAGGCAGAAAGCACTTACCGTGGACTGGTTGCCGACTACAAGAGTCTTTTGCTTTTCATGAAAACGAAAAAGAACATCGAGGATATAGCTATTGACGAGCTTGAAAAGTCGTTCATTGAGGACTATTACACATGGATGCTCGGCACGGCAGGCAATGCGAATGCCACCGCTTTCAACCGTGTCAATACCCTGAAATGGCTGATGTACATCGCGCAGGAAAAGGGTTGGTTGCGAGTCCATCCTTTCGCATCCTTCGAGTGCAAGCCGGAATACAAGAAAAGGGCTTTTCTTACTGAAGAGGAATTGCAGAGAATTATCCACGTGGATCTGAAATACAAACGCCAGCGTGCCATGCGGGACATGTTTCTCTTCATGTGCTTCACCGGTCTTGCGTACGCCGATCTCAAAGCCATTACTTACGACAACATCCATACCGATTCCGACGGAGGCACATGGCTGATGGGCAACCGTATAAAAACCGGAGTGGCCTATGTCGTGAAGTTATTGCCCATAGCCATTGAGCTTATTGAGAAATACAGGGGTGTGGACGAGAAGAAGGATTCCCCCGATAGTGTTTTCCCCGTAGGCGAATACAACACGATGTTCCTCAGCCTCAGAATCATCGGCAAGAAGTGCGATTGCCATACCGAAGTCACCCCGCATATCGGACGTCATACATTCGCAGTTCTGGCCATTCTCAAAGGGATGCCGTTGGAAACCCTGCAAAAGGTATTAGGACATAACTCCATCCTTTCCACACAGGTATATGCCGAGCTTATCAATCCGAAAGTGGGCGAAGATACCGACAAGCTTTGCGAGAAGATAGGCCATGTTTACAAACTGGCCGTCTAATACCGACCAAAAGGAATGCCCTTTCAGCCGGCAGGCCGGAGGGACATTCCTTTTGTCTTTTCTTTATTTCCTGAACCTTCGGAAATCCCGGTAGTTCTTTTTTAACACCTCATACAGTCCGCTTTCGGGATAAAGAATCTTTCCACCGATGGTAGTATAGGATACCATGTTCTCATCACGCAAGGTTTGCAGTGTCCGCCGTGAGATGTGCAGCCTCTCGCACACGTCATCTCCTGTCAGGTAATGCTCATCCGCAATCGTGGGACGTATCCTTGCCGTGGCTTCCTTAGCCGCCTTACCCGCTTTCCTTATCCATCCGGTCAGTTCCTTGAACTCTTCCGAATCCTTTGTGATAATGTCTGCCATAGCCTATTTCCTTTTTACAAGTCCATCACTCAATATCTCCTGAATATCCGTTTCCCGATAGAAGAATTTCCCGCCTATGTTGGAATAAGGGATAAGGCCGTTGTCCCTGTAATTTTGCAGGCATCTCTTCGATATATTCAGAGCCAGACATACCTCTTGTGCGTCCAATCATTTGTCCGGTGCGGGTGGGGCAACCTTTTTACGGAAGTCTTCCAACTGTACCGCCAGCAGGCTGAACTGTTTCCTCATTTCCAGATACGCACTCGTTTCGATAATAGTCAGTTCCATACATGATGTTTTTGGTTTATACATTTTGATGTTTTCTCCGGCAAAATAAGGCATACTCTCCGCTAAAAACAAATGTGCGGAATCAAAGTCGGATTTTGTCGTGCATTGTCACAACGGTAAAGTAAACGGTATGAAGAATGGCTTGTATCCCTATGTTTCCACTATGGACAAGCCTTTCCTCTACCATCTGCCACCTTATATTCTCAGGCCTTTATTCTTCCGCTCTACTATGACATTTTCTATTTTTCCCTCTTTCATTTCCGTATTCTGACGTATATTTGGAAAATGCTCATTCAGCAAATCGCCTGCCAATCTTTTAGCTTTCTCCTGCATCTCGTCGTGTACACTCAATCTGTCCGGTCCTGACAGTTTTTTTTCAATCTCCTCAAACTTGTCGTAAAAACTGAACTCATCCGGATATTCATCAACCAGCCCGTCCCTCGGATACCCTTGTTCCCGGATGAATAGTAAGGTCATCCGATCATAATTATCCGGACTTCGTGGCAATCCCAATCCTTCCCCTATTTCAGTCAGATTGAAGTAATTTTCCCATGTAGGCGCAAGGTCAAAAGTCTTGCTTTCCACTACATTCTTCAAAACAGACCTGTCCTGATATGCGCACTGTCTCATTGTTTCCTCATCTACCCAGTCTCCCCGCTCATTTTTACAGAGGTTTACCTTTCTTTCCATTAAGGAAGGCCATCCGCTCAGCTCATGAACGGCCAGAGATTTTAAAGGAAAATCAGGTTCAAAGAAACTCTTCTCCACATATTCATACATATAACTGTTGAATTGCCATTCTCCATTTGTATTGTCGTCAAAGAGAAGGACGCCCTTATCCGTTTCGACGGCAGAGTAATAATGATTCCCGCGTTTCAGGTCATCCAGCATTTTCTCCACCATTTTAGGTGAGGATTGTATTTCCTCCCACATGCCGGGTGTCAGTATCCGTTTAAAATGCTCATCTTTTGACAACGGGTCTATATCTTTTCACAGGCAATACACCACTTCCGATACACGCAGGTAACTTTGCAATCCGATTCCCTGCCCATCCATTGCTTTTTCCAATGTTTTCAAATAGTTACTGTTATTTCTCTTCCGCAAAGGAGGGACCATTGCCAGGTCAGGCACATCATAGTATAAAACGCCTGTTGTCGGTATCTCTTTTCCTCTCAGAGCCTTTTCCACATCTTCCTGCATGAAATCCCAAAAGCCTTCTTTACCCTTGCCTTTCATACTGATGTGTATCGGATTGAAGTGTCCGTCCACTGTGACATACACACTGCCACTCTTGTTCTCTTCTTTTTCCATATTTCAAAACTAAATTTTCATTCCACGCCTTTCCCTTTTCATGGGAACTTTCACCGACATGTTCGGACCGGAGAAACGGGTATTGTCAGGCCGCGCCACCAGTTGCACCATGATCCGTTCCTGTTCCTTTGTCAGCGGAACCTTCACCAAAGGCAGATTTCTCAACCGGTTGAAGTTTCTTAATGTGGGTGCCATATCCAGCCGTTTTGTACAAATCCCGTAACTCAATATCTCCGGCGAGGCCACCTGCCAGTCACCCATTGTACCCCGGTACTTTGCATTCAGCGGTGCTATTTCATAAAATCCCAGTTCCTTCGGTTTCCCTTTTCTTTCAAAGAACTTTTCAGTTATTCCGTCTAATAATTTGGTCAGTTCCTTGTCTCCTGCTTCTGTCTTATCAAACAGCAATACCTTTTGTCCGTATTCCACTGCCGTACAGGTAGGAAATACTGCCAATCCGTTTCTTATCACATGGCCGTCCGTTCCGAAACGGTGTGCCAGCCGTTGGTAGTCCTCATGCTCCACCAGTGCCGTATGCGCTGCCGAGGCGGACAGTTGCCTGATTCCCCTTTCCTCGCAGAATGCCGCATCCCGTAGTCTCACCACCCCCGAAGGATGAATCTTCTCCCGTTCCAATACCGGAGTGAGCCGTTCCAGATAGTCCCTGTTGTCCGTTCCGAGGATAGGGGGAATCATGGACTTGTCCCTGAAATCGAAACGGAACATTCAATGGTCGGGGATAAACTCCCTGCCAGTGGCATGAAAGGTTACATTATTACTGATATAGCGTGCGAACCCTTCTTCACCTTGTCCCCGCATACTCAGATATACGGGACGATAGAAAGAGTCCAGCGTCATGTACAGGCTGCCGTTTTCCATACAGTCTGTATTCATTCTCTTTTCCATAAGCATATTATATAATCAGTTGTTTTTTTTCTTTCTTCTGCGGAATAACGGAAGAGACATGCTTCGTAGCCTGACGCACCGATTTTTCCGGTTCCGGCTCTTTGGACTGTTGAGACGAACACTTTTCCGGAGTTTTTGTCCTTTGTGATGTCCGGCTCGCTTTTCCGCCCAGCCTGAACTCCCCGTCTGTAATGTGGAACTCCGATTGCAGGATGTCCCTCGCCATTGTTTTGGCTTCCATCTGCAAGGCCGCATAGCCGAAGTCGTGCGCCGAGAGCGGGGCTTCCCGTCTCGCCTTCATACTGTCCCCCAGCTTCTCCGCCAGTTCCTTGAACTCATACTGATAGCTGAACGGATGGAAATGGTCCGCTTCCATAAGGCCGGCATATCCGTTCTCCGAGATATACAGCAGTGCCGCAACATCATAATTACGGGGTGAGATACCCAGGTCGAAGTCCTTTGTCAAACGGTCAAAGTTATTGAAGTCGGGACGTAAGTCGTATTTGCCAGTGCAAACGGCACCCACCAGCATCTCCTTTCCCGACATCTTTTCGGGCGTGAAGCTGCATACCGATTTTCTTAATTGTATATCATCCCTGCGCAAGTCTGCTTTTGAGAGTTTGTCGATACAATTATCGGCCAGTTCAACCATCTGCCGCATGGGAATCTCTATTTCATACAGTTTAAGTGTTTCCACTTTTTTACTGAAGTTGAAGAAACCGTCTGCCAGATGTTGTAAGTAAGTGGTACGTGCTTTCATTCCCTTTACACTGTCCGAGAAGAGAAGTACACCCTCATCCGTTGCCACAGCAGACATGCGCTGATTCTCATTGTCTGCCGAAACAGGCAAGTTATCCGCTTCGGCTGTCCGGTGATGTAACCAACGGTCTGCCCAATCTTTCAATAGTCCCATAACTTGATTCTTTTTGCATAACTTAATGCTTGCAAAGAAAATACATCATCTGACAACCCACAATAAAGAGGGAATCCGAGTCGGGCTTTGGCGTTCGTTGGCGCATGACTTTTAAATTAACCGTTTCTCCAGCATACGGTTATAACTTACACGCAAGGAATCAATAAAAGGAGTAGTGTCCGTACAACGGTCAAACACTTTTCCCCGTTTGGTATATAGTGCATTTATTTTAAGATGAAACATATCCTCAAAAGCTCGAATTACACTTATCACAGTTAGTTTATCTCCATTTCTCGAACTTATTGCATCGGCTGCCATCAACGCAGCCACCAGTTCAATCAAATCACTGTCTGTACCGTTCCAAGTCAACATGACAACAGATTTATCTTTTGTTCCTTTCATTATTTCCGGTTTCAATTCGGGGATAATATTCCCATATTTGAATAACTCCTTGACCATTTCTATTTCTGTATCAAGAAGAGATAATGCCTTACCGATAAACACATCGTACAAAACATGCCTTTTATCCAACATTTGCTCCGATACTATTTGCATAGAAGTCAGCTCTATTTTAGTATAATTCAAGCGACGTAACTTCAATATTTGGCCTTCATTTTGTGGAAGTTCTCCAAGCAGAGTTACAAAATTATCATAAGCAGCAGGTAATTCTTCCGCCACTTGTACCATATCCTCCAAGTAGGAGGTAAATAGATTGAAAAGGAGTGCATTTGTTAATGTTTTCATCGCATCACATTTTAGGTTTTACAAATTATCAACTCCTACTAAATCATCATAAAATGCATCAAGCAAGTACTAACTCATATATTTCTTCATTTTAATCTTTTACAAAATTATTAGTTATATAGATAACTAAAAACGAGGTCGGTATAACTATATTTTCAATTAGTGTTATATACTGATAAATAGCAAATTATATTGAATTGAAACTGGATGATATTTCCCGAAAATCAATCGTACACTCGGTATTTGTTTTCATTCAGGTGGATATGGGATATTAATAACAGATAGAGTACAGTTTTATCTTTAGAGCCATAATAAAATACCCATTTCTCTTTTGAAAAGAGACAAATAGGGTAAATTTATATTATTTTCAATGTACTCTCAGTAAATACCGACTACGATATGTTTATCATGTAATAACCTATTAAATAGCAATCTATTTAATAAATAAAAGAAACAAGTATCGGTATTTCATTGATTTTTATTTGAATGAACACAAAAGCAAATCCCCCTTTTATTTTCTTAAGGTAAGAATTTAAATAGGGAATCCATAGATTATTAGATTCCCTATCATGATTTTCATTGATTTATTTTTAGTGTAATTGTGTTCCAGCCTTAAACGCCTTACCAACCACATCTCCGAGTACGCGGTAAGAACGCAATACGGAATCGAACGAAATGGGTTGCAACTTTCCTAAATCCACTTTACCTTGTGTATTCAATATGGATTCATCAGCTTGCACATTTACGACCTCTCCCACGACGTGCATTTCTCCCAACGCCTCCTGCATTTCTACAACTTTACATTCGAGAGTCAGAGGATATTCGTCGATAACGGGTGCATCGACAAATTCGCTATGGGTAACGTGTACACCCGCTTTTTCAATCTTGTTTTCCTTGCGTCCGGAAACAAGACCGAAATAATCAGAAAGCACCAATGTTTCTACATTGGCAATACTTAACGTGAACGCCTTTTTATTTTTCAGATTCTCGGTTGTTTTATGCCCAAGTGCGAGATTCAACGCGACGTGATGATAACCACATTGCCCGCCCCATGCCGCGTTCATGGCGTTGGGTGTACCTTGTTCATCATAGGTTGCCACAATCAACACGGGCAACGGAGCGACTACGGGAGTATTACCTAAATTCTTTTTCATAGATTACCTCCTTTCCATAAACATTCGGGCGGTTTCCGCATCGTGGTGATCGAAGAAAAGACTTTTTCCCGTGTCAAGTGTAGCAATGGAGGCCATGTCTTCGGCAGTCAGTTCAAAATCGAATATGTCGATATTTTGCCGCATCCGTTCGATGTGTGTCGATTTGGGGATAATGATTACGCCTCGTTGTATCAGCCAACGTAAAGCGACTTGAGCAACACTTTTGCCATATTTTGCCCCGATTCCAGCAAGCAAAGGATTCGTAAAGAACCCGTTTCTTCCTTCGGCAAACGGCCCCCATGACATGATGTGTGTACCGAACTCTTCCATGATTTGCTGCGGTTCGGTTTGCTGGTTGAAAACATGGGTTTCCACTTGATTTACAGCCGGAACAATTTCCATATTACCGGCAATGTCGATAAAATGATCCGGGTAAAAATTGCTCACGCCGATAGCTCGAAGTTTTCCTTCCTTATATGCCTCTTCCAACGCCCGGTATGCGCCGTAACGATCGCAGAATGGTTGGTGGAGCAACATCAGGTCGATGTAATCCGTCTGCAACTTGCGCAGGCTCTCGTCTATGGAAGTCTTCGCCTTTTCATAGCCGTAGTTGGAAATCCACACTTTCGAGACCAAAAAAATCTCTTTGCGGTCAATACCGCTTTTTTGCACGGCATTGCCTACACCCTCTTCGTTGTGATAGGCTTGCGCCGTGTCAATCATCCGATAACCGACTTTCAGGGCATCGCTTACGCAGTGTTCGCACTCGGCAGGCGAAACCTGATAGATACCGTAGCCCATCTGGGGCATTTCTACACCGTTGTTTAATATTACTTTATTCATTGAAATATCCATTTTTTAATTTCTTCTGATTTAGCAGGCAGACGAAGTCCTTTTCTGATTTTCAAAGCAGGATAACCTTTCTTTAGCGTGGCATCGGCTTCCGACATAGGGCTTTCGTAAGATGTACAGAAAGGAAATATCACCTTGCCTTTCAGTTGTTCACCGTAATTGTCGAGAAAAGTACGGATCACTGCCGGTTCTTCGTGCCACCAAATAGGGAAACCGACAAACACCGTATCAACCTTTGCGAAGTCAATGTCAATCGGTTTAATAGCCGGTCGAAGCGACTGATTGAGGTGTTCCTGCGTGCAACGGGATTGCTCGTTTACCCAATCAACATCTTCCGATGAATAGGGTTGTTCGGGCAAAAGCCGAATCATTCTGGCTCCTGTCACTTCTGCAACCTGCTTGGCGGCAAGCTCGGTATTGCCGGAATGTGTGAAATATACGACGACTGTTTTCATGTTATTATCATTTTTTGTCTGGGCCTGTACCGTATTTCCGTATGACATGGCTATCGCCACGGTCATTACAAGGATGTATTTGAATATGTTCATAATTATAGGATTATATTATTATTCAATAACCCCGATTTCCCGTAGCCACGTTCCTACATTTTCTGCATTGATTCGTCCGCTCGTCAGCCCTTCACCGGTCAGGTGGGCAGCATCGGGCGTAAGTTCTGCAATGCGGGCGAGCGTTTCGTCTCGGTAAGTTGCCGAATAAGTGCAGAACGGCACGACGGTCTTACCGGAGAAGTCGTAGCTTTCGGCAAAGGTGGCGATGATCATCGGAGCTGTATGCCACCAAACGGGGCTACCGATGAAGATAACATCGTACTGTTCCCAATTTTCCACATTGTCGGCAATAGCCGGACGTGCATCGTTGTCCCGTTCTTCAAGGGCGACTTCCGTACATTCGGTATAGTCAGTAGGATAAGGAACTGTCGGCTCTATCCGAAAAAGATCGGCTCCGGTCTGGCTGGCAATCTCCTGCGCCATACGTTGTGTCGTTCCTCCCCAACTGAAATAGGCAACCAGAATTTTGCTGTCGCTTTCGGGAGTATCAGGATTCTCCCCCGGATTGTTCGGATCGTCGGGATTGTCCGGGTTATCAGGTTCTTCCTGATCGCCCGGTTCCTCCTCGTCCGGTGTTTCGGGTGTTTCAATACCCGGCATTTCAGGTTCATTTTCATCTTCGGGCGAGCAAGCTCCGAACATTGTGATGGTCATAGCCATCATCAGTAAAATCAAATACTTTTTCATACTTAACTATTATTTATGGTTTCAAGTTTTTATCCGACTGCAAAATTACGGACGTTCCTTCATTCGGTAGGAACAAAAAATACGGGTGTAATTACCATTTTTTCGGAAAATGAAATCAGGCCAATCGGGGTATATGTACGAGAATATCGAAAAACCGAAATAATAGCATTTTCAACCGCAATTCTTGTAAAGCCTCGCTGAAAGGTTCTCTCTAACTTTGCAACATCAAAAACAAAGAAACAGATATCGTCCGATTTGATGGTTCTGTTTCGGCGAATAAAAATGAGAAAAGCAATGAGAAAGAAAAATTCACTAAAGCTATGGATGGCTTCAGCCATTTTGTTCAGTTTGTTTATATCATGCAGGCAAGACAGACGGGAACGGGTTGATGGCGAAGTGCTGGTGGTAGAGGAACAGGGAAGTTTCCTTGCCGGAGGAGCCGCCGTGACAACCCCAGGAATCTACAATGAAAATGACCCGACCAATCCTGCCGGACAGACACTCCACGGCGACCATGCGTATGTATTTTACCAGAAACCGCTTCATGCCCGTAAATACCCGCTGGTATTTCTGCATGGTAACGGAGAATCTTCAAAAACGTGGGAAACCACACCCGACGGGCGTGAAGGATTTCAAAATATCTTTCTACGGTTGGGATTCAGTGTTTATCTGGTTGATCAGCCTCGTAGGGGAAAAGCCGGGAGAAGTATGGTGTCCGATTCTATTTCTGCTTTGCCGGAAGAAGCTTTCCAGTTTGAAATATTCCGTTTGGGTATATGGCCGGAGTTTTTCCCCGATGTTCAGTTTCCAAAAGATCCGCAGTCATTGGAACAATTCATGCGACAAATCACCCCGAATACAGGAGCTTTTGACAAGCATGTCGTAGCGGATGCAATGGCTGCCGTGTTCGACCGCACAGGAGAAGGAGTCCTGGTAACTCATTCTATGGGTGGAGGTCCCGGATGGCTGACCGTCATCAGGAACCCCAAAGTACGGGCAGTAGTCGCTTACGAACCGGGTAGTAGTTTTATTTTTCCTAAAGGAGAGGTTCCGGCTCCTATGCCGACCTCTTGTCCTTACGGAGCATTGACTGCTGATTCCGTATCACTGGAGCAATTCACTTCTCTCACGTGCATTCCTATCATTATTTATTACGGTGACAATATTCCTAAAGAGCCAACTGAACACTGGGGGCAGGACACATGGCGTGTACGTTTGGCAATGGCACGGCTTTTCGCAGAATGTATAAATCGCCATGGAGGAGATGCAAAAGTTGTCCACCTGCCAGAAATCGGCATAAAAGGTAATACACATTTCCTGTTTTCCGACTTAAATAATTTGGAGATAAGCGACCTCATGTTCGATTTCCTGCATGAAAAAGGATTGGATTGACCGGAA
Source organism: Bacteroides clarus (assembly GCF_015555825.1). Classification (NCBI taxonomy): domain Bacteria; kingdom Pseudomonadati; phylum Bacteroidota; class Bacteroidia; order Bacteroidales; family Bacteroidaceae; genus Bacteroides; species Bacteroides clarus. The sequence goes on from NZ_JADNLF010000014.1 coordinate 66,136, forward strand.
GATTCCATTATGACAGTGTAAAACCAGCTCAATTTACTTTTTTGCAATAAACAGATTATATAGGTAAATCTCTTTCTAACTGAAAGATTAACAAAAAAAACAAATCAAGAAAATTATGAAGAATAGAGAATTAGGAAAAAGCGGATTATATATATCCGCCATCGGATTGGGGTGCATGGGCATGAGCCATGCTTATGGTGCGCCTGCCGATAAACGGGAAATGTCGGAACTGTTGGCTAAAGCCGTAGAAATCGGTTATACGTTCTTTGATACCGCCGAAACTTATGGCACGACAGAGAATCCTCACGATAACGAGGAACTGTTGGGAAATGCCTTAAAACCGTATCGCAACCGTATCGTGATCGCGACTAAATTCGGACTTCGTTTCGATACGGAGAGCGGAAAGATTCCTTACCCGTTGATTACCGATTCACGCCCTGACACTATCCGTCGCAGCGTGGAAGGTTCGCTGAAAAGGTTGCAGACCGACCATATCGACCTTTACTACCAGCACCGCGTGGATGCGGGTGTACCGCCCGAAGAGGTTGCGGGCGTAATGGCCGATTTGATAAAGGAGGGAAAAATCCTCCACTGGGGAATCTCGGAAGCCACGGAAGAGGTGATCCGCAGGGCACATAGTGTCTGCCCGATTACCGCCGTGGAAAACCGTTACTCCATGATGGCACGGCACTACGAATCGCTTTTTCCCGTGCTCGAAGAATTGGGTATCGGGTTCGTCCCGTTCTCTCCGCTTGCCAACGGCCTGCTATCCGACCAATACACGGCATCATCCCGTTTCGAGGCCGGAACGGATTACCGTGCTTCCATGCCGCAGTTCCGTCCCGAAAGTTTTGCAGAGAACCGGGAGTTGCTCGGACTGGTACGCCGTTTGGCCGAAGAAAAGAATGCCACCCCGGCACAAATATCCCTTGCATGGATGCTCTGCAAGAAAGCGTGGATCGTACCTATTCCGGGGACACGCAAGTTCAGCCGATTGCAGGAAAACGCCGGAGCCTCGGATATAGACCTGACAGCAGATGAGGTGAGACAGATAGACAAAGCATTGGACACGATGCGGATGTCGGCGGTATTCGGTGGGACAGCCATAAAATCCTGACGCCATGAAGAAAGATACGACAAAAAGTTTATTCCTGTTCTGGCTTTGTGCCGTGTTACTTTACTTTATTGCCAACCTGCAAAAAGTGGTAATGCCGGGTGCTATATTCAACGAGTTGCAGGAACATTTTTCGGCGACCGCAGGAAGTGTTACCGGCATCGGAGCGATATTCATGTACACGTATGCCATCAGCCAGTTGGTAGTCGGGTTGTTGGTGGATCGTTTCAGCGGTGCGCGTGTTATGGCTTGGGGAGGTCTGGTACTGTGTGGCGGCAGTCTCTTGTCTGCTGTCGCGCCATCTCTTTGGCTACTTTATGTCGCCCGCTTCATGGTGGGGTTCGGTGCTGCAAGTATCTATTTGAGTATTACAAAGGAAACGAGCCGTATCTATCCGAACAGCTTTGCCATGATGTTGGGCTTTGTCATGGTAGGCGGTTATTTGGGCGGAGTGATGGGCAATGCCCCTTTCATTGCCGGGGTACAGATGATGGGGTGGCAGCAGGCTTTGTTGTTGGTCGGAGGCATAGCAACCTTAATCTATCTCGCCTATGCCGGATTGAAATGCACGCTTCCCATGCCGGAAGTGGTACAGACCGCCAAATTCGACTACCATCGTTTTTTTGAAGTGTTGAAAGTACGCCAGAATATCCATATTCTCGTTTGCGGCGGTTTCCCGTTCGGGCTTTATTTCGCGATACAAAGCATCTTCGGTAAAAAATTCTTGGAAGATTATTCGGGTATGAATCCCGAAAGTGCCGGATGGGTTCTTACCGTATTGATGGTCATAGGTGCTGTCAATAGTCTGCTGGCTCCTGCTTTGAGCAAGATGTTGAAGAACCGTCGCCGTCCGTTGATGCTTTTCTCCGGTGTTGGAACCGCAGCCGCATTTCTGTTGATTGTCGGTTGCCTGTTGTCGGGAGTTCATTCTCCGTGGTTGATAAGCGGAGCCTTTATTCTGCTTGCCTTTGCCGGAAATATCTCGCCAGTCATTGTCGCATTGGTACGCGAGTCGAATCACAACGATATTTGGGGTGTGATGTTAAGCGTCTATGCTTTTCTGGCCTATATCGTGACAGCCGTTATCGGTCATTCGACGGGATGGATAATGGAGCTTTTCCCGCCGCAGGTGGTGGATGGAGTGCATATTTACGGCAATGATTCCTATTTAGCAGCATTTGCCGTATTGCTCGTCATCGCCTTGTTTGCCGCTTATAGCGGTTTCCGGTTAAAAGAATCGAACGGTAAGGATATTTCTAATGAAATCAAATAGCACAATGGAATACAGAGTATTAGGATTGAGCGGATTGAGAGTGTCCGCCATCGGATTGGGCTGCATGGGTATGAGCCATGCCTACGGAGAGCCTGCCGATACACATGAGATGAAAGAGTTGCTGGCGTATGCCGTGGATATGGGGTACACTTTTTTCGATACGGCTGAAGTGTACGGGACTCCCGACCGTCCGCATCATAACGAGGAGTTGCTGGGCGAAGCGTTAAGGCCGCTACGCAACCGGGTTGTCATCGCCTCGAAATTCGGTTTGAGATTCGATGCCCCCCAATCATCCGGGCCGCACGTATTGATACCGGATTCGCGTCCCGAAATAATCCGTTATTCGGTCGAGGAATCGCTCCGTCGTTTACAGACCGACCGCATCGACCTCTATTACCAGCATCGTATCGATCCGAAGATTTCCCCGGAGGAGGTGGCCGGTGTCATGGCAGACCTGATACGGGAGGGTAAAATCCTCCATTGGGGCATATCGGAAGCAACGGAGGAGTATCTGCGTCGTGCCCATAAAGTCTGTCCCGTTACAGCCATTCAGAACCGTTACTCGATGATGGCGCGGTGGCACGAGAATCTGTTTCCCGTGCTCGAAGAGTTGGGTGTCGGATTCGTGGCATTTTCCCCGTTGGCGAACGGGTTATTGACGGATTGTTACACGGCCGACACACGATTCGACACCAAGACAGATTACCGTGCATCCATGCCGCAGTTCCGTCCCGAAAGTTTTAAACAGAACCAAAGGCTGTTCAGCCTTGTGGAGCATCTGGCAGATGAATACCATGCCACACCCTCGCAAATCGCATTGGCGTGGATGATAAACAAGCATCCGTGGATCGTGCCCATTCCCGGCACGCGCCATCTTTCGCGATTGAAGGAGAATATCGGGGCTGTGGATATACACCTGACAACAGAGGAAATCCGGCGTATTGATGCGGAACTCGATACAATAGGCATGAGCGATGTGTTCGGAGGTTCCCCTATAAAAAGTAAATAGATAGAACGAAGAAAAATGAAACCAAAAGTAATATGTCATATCATGAGTTCCGTCGATGGGCGGTTACTCGACAATCGCTGGACGCAGCCGTTCGGCGAAACGGATAAAACAGAGTTGTTGAAGGTTTACGCGGCTATCGGCCGTGAACTGAATACCGATGCGTGGATGTTCGGGAAAAACACGGTTTGCGCTGTATTTCCTGAAAAATCGAGCAAAGGGAATACCCCCTTCTCCGGAACCGCTTCTGTTTTCATGGGAGAGCGGCACTCCGAGAGAATGTTTATCGTGTCTGATCCCGACGGCGACATACTCTTCACCTCCTCCACCTTGCGTGGCGATAATATCCTCGTGGTTTTAGGCCGGAACGTCACGGAAGAGTATCTTGCGTTCCTGCGCGGGATGCGTATCTCTTATGTTGTCGTGGAAGACGCAACCGATTTGTACGCGGGTCTTGAAGCGGCCAATCGTGAGTTCGGTATCCGTTCGGTATCGGTGCAGGGCGGAGGAATCTTGAACGGAGCTTTGCTGAAAGAGGGAGTTATTGACGAGTTAAGTTTAGTCGTTTATCCCGGAATCGACGGGCTTGCAGGTATCCCCTCTGTTTTCGAGTATATCGGGAGTAAAACCGATTGCCCGGCAAAAGGTCAAAACCTGCAACTTCTTTCGGTAGAACAACGGAAATACGGGGTTGTCTGGCTCCGATATAAATTTCACTTCAATAATAAATAGACTATGAAAAAGATGGTAGGAATAATGTTATTGCTTTGCTCGATAATGCCATTTACGGCTTGCACATCTACTGAAGACGAACCTTATAAACCGGAGACAGAGCAACCGTCGGATGATCCGAACAATAATGAAGAAGAGGATAATGATACGACACCCGTTTACGGGCATCTGACCACGGCCAATACCGTGAGCGATGTTGTCAATCATGAGGCTTTTAACGGGTTCGGACGATTCATACTCCCGGCAGAGCGGAGCTATAACGTTAATATGACATTGCAGAATGTGGCGAGTATGCTCCCGTATCATAATTACATAACGGGCGAAAGAGCGGTTGAAACCATCAACACGATGGTCGATTACGTGCATGACGGGAACACGCTCTTTTATGACATTTATTCGGATGCGGATAAGCAGGCGGATTCCCGGAAAAACAATACGGGACTGTTCTTTTTTCGGGGAGAACCCGGCAAACCGTTTGCAATCGTGTGTCCCGGTGGAGGTTTCTCGTATGTGGGGGCTATCCACGAGGGATTTCCGCTTGCCATCGCGTTGAGCAAGATGGGTTACAACGCCTTTTCCATCCAATACCGCACGGGCGGGGCGCAGGTCGCTTGCGAAGATCTTGCCGGGGCCATCGACTTTATTATGCGCCATGCCGAAGAGTTGCAGGTCTCGACCGACGACTATTCGCTCTGGGGCGGTTCTGCGGGGGCACGTATGGCGGCTTATCTCGGCTCTTACGGGACGCAGGGGTTCATCAGTGCAGTACATCCGCGTCCGGCAACGGTCGTGATGGGTTATACCGGGCACTCCGATTATACGCGCAACGATCCTCCGACATACGTGGTTATCGGTGATAACGACGCCATCGCGAGCGCATCGGTCATGCGTCAGCGGGTGGAGAATCTTCAGGCCATAGGCATTGATGCCGAATTTCATCTGTTCCCGAATCTGCGACATGGGTTCGGATTGGGTATAGGAACGAGTGCAGAGGGCTGGGAAAAAGATGCAGTCGCATTCTGGGAAAAATACATTTCCCGTAAAAATGGAAAATCCAACCGTAAATAACGTAAGGGGAAATTGCCGGCCCCTTTCTACCTTTGCAATGTCCGTAAAACATATAAATAGATAATAATGAAAAAGATAATCACAACCGTATTGTGTGCGACAATGGCTGTATGCAATACATTAAATGCACAAGAGAATATGGAAAAGAAAGAGAAAATGCCGTTCACATACGTGGATGTCAAAACAATTAAAAGTCACAACAGTAATCCGTGGGGATTGGTCTATAACGGTGCTATCACGGAAAACAAGGAGGGAGCGGTGAATATCCACTCCATCACTTACGAATTGAACGGCCTGAAAATCGCCGCCAATGTCTATACCCCCGCGGGATATGACCGGGCGAAAAGCTATCCCGCCCTTGTCGTCGCCCATCCGAACGGTGGCGTCAAAGAGCAGGTTGCGGGATTATACAGTCAGCGTATGGCAGAGGCAGGTTATATCTGTCTTGCGTTTGATGCCGCTTATCAGGGAGCCAGTGAAGGGCAACCGCGCAGTACGGACAAGCCTGCCAACCGTATCGAGGACATCCATCGTGCTGCCGATATTCTGGCGCAATATCCGGGTGTCGATCCTGCCCGTGTCGGTATTCTCGGCATCTGTGGCGGTGGCGGCTATACGTTAAAAGCCGCGCAGACAGACAAGCGTTTCAAGGCGGTAGCCACGTTGAGTATGTTCAACACGGGACTGGTGCGCCGTAATGGTTTTCTCGATTCGCAGATAAACGAAGTTCAGCAGCGTCTTGCCGATGCCTGTGCCGCACGTCAGAAAGAAGCGGAAACCGGGGAACCCGAATATATCGGCGACATGAGCGGAATGACACCGGAGCAGGCCGCAAAACTCCCCTTCGACCTTTACCGTGACGGATACGAGTATTATCTTCAAAGCCACGCGCACCCCAATTCTACATTCAAGTACACCAAAAGCAGTCTTGTAGATCTTATGGCATTCGACGCGAGCGAAGGAATGTATCTTATCAACCAACCGTTGTTGATGATTGCGGGAAGTATCGCGGACACGTTCTACATGACCGAACTGTGTTACAGCAAGGCCACGGGAACATCGGACAAGGAGCTGTTCCTTATTCCCGGCGCTACGCACATCAAAACTTATTTTGTGCCGGAATACGTGGAACAAGCCGTAGTTAATCTGACGGATTTTTTCAACAAGAATCTGTAAGCTATGAGCCTAAAAATTAGCAAAATAGCATCATTCGTAGTCATAAGCCTCCTTGTCGGGGCTTTGGCTTCTTGTGGAGACAGCAAGCCTGAACGTGTACCGGAAGGATACCATATCAATTTTTCGGAAACATCGCCCAATCCGAAAGAACATAAGAGAGTGCTGGTTATTTCCGGAAGCCCCCGTAAAGGAGGTAATACCGATTTATTGTGCGACGCCTTCGCACGCGGAGCGAAAGAGGCTGGAGGATATGTGGAGAAGGTGTTTCTTGCCGATTATAATATCGGCTATTTCTCGGAAGAGGACGTGCAACGGGTAGGAAAGCGGGCAAATGAGGCCGGGGATGATGTCCCGATGCTCGTGGATAAGCTGGTAAACGCGGATGTGATTGTATTGGCAAGTCCTGTTTATTACATGAACATTACCGGACAGTTGAAAACCTTTATCGACCGTACATACGGGCGTTATCGAGAAATGAAAGATAAGGAGTTTTTCTATCTGACCGCTTGTGCTGATGCTGAAGAGAGTACGGCAGATTGGGCGATAAACGGTTTTCGCGGCTTTGTGATGTGTCTCCCCAATCCCACGGAGCGGGGTATGGTCAAGGCAACGGGCATGGGGCGTAAGGGAGCTGTAAAAGGCAGCCAATACGAAACGGAGGCATATAATCTCGGAAAAAATATTTAACGAATTAAATGATTGATTTATGAAATTAAGATTCACAATTTTATTGATTGCCGTTTTGTTCCATATCGGGGCTTACGCGCAAGCGACACCGGATAAACAATCTTCCGGAAAAATATTGGTGGCTTATTTCAGTTGGGGCGGCAATACCCAGAAAGTGGCCGGACATATCGCATCACTCACTGGAGGGACTCTATTCCGTATCGAGCCAGAAAAACCATACCCTACTGAATACACCCCGTGTACCGAAGTGGCGAAAGCGGAGAAAGAAGCCGATGCACGTCCCGCCATTAAAAATAAAGTCGAGGATTGGGATCAGTACGATGTTATCTTCATCGGTTGTCCTGTTTGGTGGCATACAGCCCCTATGATTATCAATACGTTCTCGGAGAGTTATGATTTCAAGGGGAAAACAGTCATTCCTTTCTGTACCTATGCCTCGACTTATCGGGATGAAACGCTGGCCAAAATCGCAGAACTGACACCTGCCGCCGGGCATCGGAAAGGATTCGGAGCCGTGGATAAAAACACGGAAGGCATTGAAGCATGGCTGAAAGAAATCAAGCTGTTAAAATGATTAAAAACAAAGGATTATGAAAAAGATACTTTATGCACTCGCACTATTGGCAGGCACTATATGCCTTGTTGTTGCCTGCTCGAATGACGAACCGGATACCGGCAACGGGAATCAGGATATGGAAGAGGTCGTTCCCGGAACGAACCATAAAATTCTGATCGCCTATTTTTCCCAGCCTCTTCCTAACAATGTGGATGCGGTAACTTCTGCCAGCCGAGTGACCGTGAACGGGGAGCTTTACGGCAGTGTCCAATACGTGGCTACCATCATCAATGAAGCTACGGGAGGAGATATGGTTCGGATTCAGACCTTACAGCCTTATCCTGAAAGTTACGATGATCTGGCAAGTCAGGCAAATCAGGAACGTCAGAATAACATTCATCCCGAACTCGCCACGAACATAGAGAGTTTTGACAATTATGATGTTATTTTCATCGGTTATCCTATCTGGTGGTATCAGATGCCGATGGCCATGTATTCTTTCTTCGACAAGTATGATTTCGCCGGCAAAACCATTATCCCGTTTTCCACGCACGGAGGCAGCGGTTGGTCTGGGACATTGGAAGATATTGCAGAGTTAGAGCCGGATGCAACGATGGTAAACGGGTATAGTATTTCCCGTAATAATACGGCGACTTCCCGCGACGGTATTTTGAATTGGTTGCAGGGAATTGGCATGATGGAATAGATTCAATAACATATAAAGTACAGAAAAATGAAACGAAATATTATATTCTGGAGCGGGATTCTTTCTATGTTGATTGCGTTGGTCGCCTGTTCCAAAGAGGAAGGTTCGGACACTCCTTTGTATCAAAATGATTACATAGAATACGATGCAAACCGTAAAATACTCGTCGCCTATTTCAGTTGGGGAGGCACTACTCAATATTTGGCGGAAAATATTGCAGAACAGACCGGTGGTACACTGTTTCGGATTGAAACAGCTACTCCCTATCCGACTGACTACAACGAATGTACGGAAGTTGCACGTGAAGAGTTGGATAATGGCACTCGGCCGGAATTAGGCACATCGGTAGAGAATTTCGATGAATACGACGTCGTATTTGTAGGCTGCCCGGTCTGGTGGCATACGGCTCCGATGGCGATATGGTCGTTCCTTGAGAGTTCGGAATATGATTTTACAGATAAAATCATTGTGCCATTTTGTACTTACTCTGCTACCTATCGAGAGGAAACTCTCGCTAAAATCGTTGAACTTACCCCCGGTTCGGTTCACTTGCAAGGTTTCGGTACTGTCGGACGAAATACGGAGGGAGTAGAGAATTGGCTGCGGACAATCAATGTTATTCAATAAATAGAGCGTGGATTATTTTGTTAAAAGCATAAAAAGTGTTACTGAACGGATAATATCCCTATTTAATTTCGTATTTATTCGCTATTTTTGCTTTTAGTGTAAAAAATAGAATATGGAAGAACAGAAAGACGTAATTGTTGCCAATAGGCTCGGCATGGTGAGAACGGATTCCGAAGAGGAGTATCTGGCGCACTTGCTTTGTCTGGGAGGCACGTGCCGTTATCTGTTCAACGGGAAAGAGTTCGAGTTGCACGCCGGAGATCTTTCTATCATCCGCAAGCGGAAGATGATAGAGAAGATAGAGCCGAAAGATGACTTTCAATGCAAAATAATCTACGCGAAACCCGGATTTATCGAGTTATGCACACCGCAAAGCAATTACGGTATGAAAGGGCAACTGGCTCTTTTTCTTAATCCCGTCATGCATCTCTCGCCCGAACAGCAGATTATCTGTCGCCGTGACTTCGAGCAACTGGAATTCCGCATCAAAGACACGGAGCACCGATTCTACCGTGAGACACTTATCAACGCCATGCAGACAGCCATTCTCGACTTCTTCGATTTTCATGCCCGCATCTATGGCGAGAGCGACATTTCCACGCAGAACGCCTCTATCATGAGTCGTTTCCTGAAAATGCTGGAAGAAGGTGCGTTTCGTGAGCATCGGGAAGTTACCTATTATGCCGATTGTTTGTGCGTTACGTCGAAATACCTTTCGGAAGTATCGAAGAAAATAAGCGGGTATGCCGCCAACTATTGGATCAACCGTTATACGATACTCGAAATATCCCGTCTGCTCCGCGACAAGTCGCTGACATTTGTCCAGATTTCCGATATGTTCGGTTTTTCATCCCCTGCCTATTTCAGCCGTTACGTGCAACGCAATCTGGGGCTGAATCCGACGGATTATAGGGAATAATCCTATTTCTCTTCATTCGCATTTTCGGTAAAAACAGCAGTTTTTACCGATTTTTTTGTATCGCCGGTTTGTTGTATTCTCTCTAATTTTGCAACAGTAAGAACTTAAAATCAGAGCGATATGAAATCATTTGCTATTACAGTATTGTTGTTGCTTTCCACTGGAGCGATAGCGCAGAATAATCCGGAAATGACATTTCGCCAGCCTTATCCGCTTGGCGAGAAACTATCTTCAAACCCCAATTTTACGGGCAAAGCATGGTTTGCACCATTAAGTGAGCAGAAAGAGTTGAATGTTCCCATGTCAAACGTAACCTTTGAACCGGGATGCCGCAACAGTTGGCACTCGCATAAAGCCGGTCAGATATTGATTGCGACAGCCGGTGTCGGGTATTATCAGGAAAAAGGACAACCCGCCCGCCGGTTGTTTCCGGGCGACATCGTGGAGATAGCTCCTGACGTGGTGCATTGGCACGGGGCAGCACCGGACAGTTGGTTTGCGCATATCGCCATTACGACCAACCCGCAGATAAATGCGGCAGTATGGCTCGATCCCGTCAGCGACAGCCAATATCAGGAAGCTACGACTGAAGCGGAAAACCGTTATGCGAAGGCAAACAGTATATTGGCCGCACGCGAACAAGCCATTGTAGCGGTGGCATCCTATACCGGAAAGGGAGATTTGGAACACCTGAAACCGGCTCTCGCGGGAGCGTTGGAGGCAGGTATGACCATTAATGAAATAAACGAGGTATTGATTCACGCTTACGCTTATTGTGGGTTTCCGCGTAGCTTGCGGGCGATACAAACCTTTATGCAGGTCGTGGACGAGCGGAAAGCGAACGGGATGAACGATGTTGTCGGTCGGGAAGTTACTGAAATGAACGACAATAGAACCCGCTACGAACGGGGACGGGATATACTTGCCGAAATATCGGGTACTTCCGTCGATGCCCCCAAAGCAGGTTATGCAATATTTGTACCTGCTATCGAACGCTTCTTGAAAGAACATCTTTTTGCAGACCTTTTTGAGAGAGACCTGCTGACTTATCGGGAACGCGAGCTTGCAACAGTCTCCATTCTTGCCGGTGTCGGCGGCGTTGAGCCGATGTTCAGGAGCCATGCAGCGATATGCCTGCATCTCGGCGTTACAGCCGAACAACTTTCGGCATTACTGAATATCGTGGAAATGAATCTCGGAAAAACCTATTCGGAACCGCTTCGCGGAGTGTTGAACCAAATAACAAAAAAACAATGAAAAAAATAATCTTATCGGTATTGTTGCTGTCTGTTACAGCAATAGCCGGCGCACAGAATATAACGATTGCCCGACAAGGACATTTTTCGGTAGGCGGGCAAACTATACAAAGATCGGGGGAATATGACAACAGTAAGTTCGTCGGATGGGGGGAGCAGGAAGAAACCGGACAAAGCTATCGGGCCGACCATGCCTTTGTAGATTTTCAGATTCCTGCCGACAGCAAGAAACTACCGTTAGTCTATGTTCACGGTTACGGAGGTTCGGGTGTATGCTGGCAAATGACTCCCGACGGTAGAGAAGGTTTCGCCACGTTGATGTTACGCCGTGGCTGGAGCAGTTACGTGGTCGATCTTCCCGGTCGTGGACGTGCTGGACGGACATCAGCAACAACGACAGCCAAGCCTGTGGCCGACGAAATGTTCTGGTTCGACATCTGGCGTATCGGCGTATGGCCGAATTACAACGAGGGCGTGCAGTTCCCGAAAGATTCGACTTCTCTTTCGCAGTTCTTCCGCGAAATGACACCCGATTTGAGCAACCATCAATTAGATGTTCCCGCGCTTGGAGCCTTGGCCGAACGCATCGGCGACCATATTCTCGTAACCCATTCTGCCGGAGGGTTCCCCGGTTGGATGTCTGCGATGCAAAATTCAGAGGTCAAAGGTGTCGCGTCCTATGAGCCGGGCGGGTTCGTATTCCCTGAAGGCGAAGTTCCTGATCGTATCGAGGGCTTGACCGGCGGTGTAGCCGGAACAGCCGTTCCGATGGAACAATTCAAACGGCTCACGGAAATTCCGATTATTCTTTATTTCGGGGATTACATTCCTGAAACACCCTCCAAGAATCTCGGTGACGAGAATTGGCGCGTTCGCCTCCAGATGGCTCGCAAGTTCGTCGAAGCTATCAACCGACACGGAGGAAATGCAACATTGGTAGAACTTCCTAAAATCGGCATTTATGGAAATACACACTTCTTGATGCAGGATTTGAATAATGCAGAACTGGCAAATTTGCTTAATGAGTGGTTGGCTAATGAATTTCAGATTGAAAAAGGGAAATAGTTTATATTACGAAAGATAAGAATCATACTGGCAATCATCTTTTTCATGTCAGTACTTTTCTTTTGGCGAATTTCATGCGCCGCTATCAGAAACACGCTATTGTGATTATTCTTGTGGTCGCCGCGGTTATTACCCCGACATCGGACGTGTTCACGCTTTCGCTCGTTGCCCTGCCGATGTGCGTATTGTATGAGATTAGCATTTTGATTGTAAAATAGTCTAAACATCATAAAGTTCTAAATTAGAAATGAATGAGTTTATCAATAATCTCGAAAAAGAGATTGAAAAGAAATTGAAAAAAATCGAGTCCGCGGACTTGAATATTATGAAGAAGTCTCTTGAAGCCTCACAAGTATTAGCTAATGCTTTTCAACAGGTAAAAGAGTTTGTTGGTTCCTATACATTCAAAGATGAAGCGGAAGAAATAGAGTTCTTCAAAGAAATAAAACCTCGTTTGTTCTACCGATTGCTTTACTATCGTAAGGTCTATAATATCGAAATGAATCGCCCGGTAGGAGTAAATTCACAGCGGGCTTATCTGATTGATGAAATCAAGGCTATCAATCGTTACAACACAAAACGTTCGGATTTCGTGCGTTATTATCGTTCAGGTTTGACGCATTTGGATTCAATTTATTATTTGCGAGGACGTATTGACACGGCTCTTTATTTGGAATCGTTCCATTACGAACGTGATCCGATGTTTTCTACTAATTGTGATTTCAAGGTCGCCAGGCTGAAAGCTAACGAGATGTTGATGGTATATCTGAATAAGGAACTTGAAGCATTGGAAAATCGCCGGCTAGAACAGTCTTTACCTCGCGTCCGTATCACGTGGGTTGCAACAAAAACAGAACTTTATGAACAAATTTACGCTTGGGATAGCCGTAAAGTCTTTGGTGATATTCCTTTGGCAAAACTTTTTGACTATATCCAGACCGTTTTTAATATTGAATTGGACTCTAACCATTCACGTACATTCAGCGATATGCGTATCCGTAATAATAAGACACCTTTCTTGGATTCATTGAAAGAAGCATTAACCAAACGGATGCAAAGCTGGACACAAGGGCATAAAAAGAAATAATAACCTAAGATTTTAGATTGAGTAGGTCTGGGGATTTCAGCCCCAACCTCTCACATAACCATACGTGGAAGTCTTCCCTTATACAATAACTCTCATCCAAACGGTTTCAATCGGTTGGGCTTAACACCATGTTGCGAATGGTCATATACTGATTGAGACGATAGCAATCCTCTCGAATCTTGCTATATTTCCTTATCTCTTTTTCCTCAAATAACAATTTCCTCATTTTTATTACCCCGTCATGACTTCCCCTTGCATGATTCAGGGTGCGAAGTTACGTCCGGGGCCCCTAAAAATCTGCCCCCTGAAACGAGCAAGGTGAAGCCACCGACAAGGCATAAAAAAAAAGTCAATGTTATGAAAAAGAGAACAGAAATACAGCAAGATTTGAAACGAGGCTTCGGCTCCGCTCCAACCGGCATAAAAATTTTGGTGAAGTGGTCGCTGGTCGGTTTCATGGTGTATGTGGCGGTGCGTTTCGTGTGTGCCTTCGTCGGTGGTGTGGCGACGGGTTTAGGCGGTATTCTGCCCACGTTGGTAGTTTTGGCGGTGGTGTTTTTCCTCATCCGTGCCGTGTGGCGTATTCTTTCCGCTATCCTTTTCCTTTCCGTTCTTCTCCTTTTCATCATCCTTTTTTGCGTGATACTCTGAACCGAAATATTAATCATTAAAACAATTCATTATGAACAAAGTACATTTATTGGGAGCGAACAGAAGCTATGACAGAGACGAACAGACCGTTTCAGTCAATCAAGTGGTAATGCTGGAAGGTTACAGCTACGACAGCTATGTAGTGTATGAAGTAAGCCGCAGCCAGTGGGGAATAACCTATCATCTTATCAATTTGCGGACACACGAGTTTCATACTTCCGACCTTATCCGACCCTTGTCGGAAAAATTCGGGATAGGCATGTATTATGACGATGCGAACCCCAAGTTTTTGGATCCGTTGGAAACAGCCGCCCTGCTTACCAAAGCGAGGGAGAAGAAAACGGAGGATGACAGAAAAGCGGAGGAAGAACGGCAGAGGAACGAACACACCGCAAAAATCGGAGCGGAACGCTTGCGCCCCCTTATCCCATCGGATGCGAAAGCCGTCATTGTCGGTGAACTACGGGTGAGCGAGTGTGACAGCTATACGGACTACTACGACTACCGTATAGAAAGAACCGTGATTTTAGGTTTTTCCACCCATACACGAAACCTCTTTTCCGAAATGCGCAAATATGCCGCCAATTTTGAGGGAACGGCTTATCTGGCAGGGAACGACAAGGAGTACGAACACCGTGAAAATTACAGCATGGGGGACGGCATGTATTTGGGACGCAACAAGTACAGCGGTTGGACGATTTCAAAAGAGCGGATTTACGACCTTGAAAAGTTCATTGAGCGATACGCCTACACCGCAGGGAGTGAAGCCAACATTTGTCTGAAAGCACCGCAAAGGGAAACCGAAGCACAGCCGACAACATCCGCAGACCTCTCAACGCTCAATCTTGAAATTGTGGAATACAGCGAAAAGGCGATAGCCGTATTCGGGGACACCAAGCCGATAAAGGACGTTTTGAAAGGCTTGAACGGTCTGTTCCGTGCGAACCTCACCTATAACGGTGAAAGGCGTGCAGGATGGATATACAGCAGGAAGCAGGAACAGAAAGTACGTGAGACACTCGCAACGTATGCCAACGTATAGAGACGTAAAAGGCAGGGCGGAACAAACCGCCCTGCCTATCGAAAGTAATTCAATCAATATCAACCCATTAAAAAATTATAGTTATGAAAACGAACAAGAATGCACGGAAGAACAACAAAGTTCAGAAATCAGAGAAAGAAACGGCAGTAAAGGTAACCGCTTTGGCAATCATCCCCAAGCCAATGACGTTAATCTGTGGGCAGGACATACCCACAACTGCCGGAGTGACGGAAGCACCCGAAACGGCAACCGTTCCCACCGTTGTGGAAGAAACACCGCAGCAAGCCACGCCCAAGACACCGCTTGCAACGGCAACGGCTGAAACAGACCTTGACATCACAGCCGTACACCCAAGTGCGGACAACCACCGCAAGACCTTCAATGACACATCCTTGCAGGAACTTGCCGACAGCATTCGGGAAGTGGGAGTCTTGCAGGCCATTGCCGTACGTCCACGCACGGCAGGCGGTTACGAAATCATCTACGGCGAACGCCGCTACCGTGCCTCACTGCTTGCAGGAGCAAAGACGATAAAGGCAACCATATACGACCATATAACGGACGATGAAGCGGAGGACATGTCACTGAGCGAGAACTTACAGCGTGAGCAGGTACGCCCCACCGAGGAAGCGAGAGCCTTCAAACGCCTGCTTGAAAAGGGCAGGTACGACATGTACTCACTCGTCAGCCGCTTCGGACGGAGCGAGAAGTATATCTATACACGCTTGAAACTGAACGAATTGTATGCGCCTATCGGTGAACTGCTGGATAACGGGACAATCACCGTCAGTGTGGCCGAGGAAATAAGCACCTATGAAGCCAACATCCAAAAGGACGTGTACGAGAACCACCTGAAGCAGGGCAATAGGGACGATTGGAGCGGTTACACGCTCAATCTGTTCAAGAAACATTTTGAGAAATATTACACAACCGACCTTGAACAATACAAGTTCGACAAGACGGAATGCAAGGCGTGTGCACACAACGCAGCCAACTACAACCTTTTTGCCGAACACAACGGGTGCGGACATTGCACCAACCGCAAATGTTTGGAAGCCAAGAACGCAGCGCATGTGGCAAAGGAAACGGAGAAACTGTTGAAATCCGATCCGAAGCTGGTGATCGCCCGACCTTATTACGGAAGCCGTAACGACACGGCACTCCAAAAATTAGACAAGAAAGGGCATGAAATCAAAGAACTCGATTACAACGTATCGGCAAGGGAATTTCCCAAAGCACCCGAAGCACCGCAAAAGGAGCGGTTCTTCGAACCGACAGAGTATGAACAAGCGGTACAGACCTTTGAACAGAACAACGAGGAATACGCCCGAAAGGTGGAAGAACTCAACCGTAAAAAGGAAGAGGGCAGGATAAAGACGTACGTTAAAGTGGGACAGACAGAACCCGAACTTTGCTATGTGGAGATAAACAGGAAGGAAACCGCCCCCGTTACCATTGAGACATTGCAGGAGCGGGACAAGCGTTTCAAACAACTCTCCACCGAGAAGATTGTTGCCGATACGAGAAAGATAGTCCGTGAGAATGACTATCCCGAAAGTCCGTTTACGCAATACGAGAACGGAATGCTTTATTTCATCATGCTGACCAAACTGCAAAGGAAGCATTATCCGCTTTGCGGCATCAAAGACCAGCCGATATCGTTGGACGAGAAACAGCGGATGAAGATTGTAGCCAAACTGACGGATGCACAAAGGACGGTCATCAAACGCGATTTCATCATCCACTCCCTCTGCGAGGACGGCTACGGAGACAATAACGCATCCAAGCTACTGAGGGACTTCGCAAACATGCACTTCCCCGACCAGTACGGACTTGCCAAAGCCACCCACGAGGAAGAATATCAGAAAAGGCACGAACGTTTGGGAGAGAGGATAAAGGAGATGAAGAAAGCGGAAAAGGCGGCAGTGAAAAAGGATGAAAAGCAAAAAGTTTCCCCTGCATTGCCCCATGACGATAAGGCCGCTTGAATGTATAGTATTGAAAGGTGAAAAATTTCACCTTTCAATACCCGATCCGATTTTTTATGTAACCCTATAAGATTGTAACATTATGGAGAAAGAGGAAATAATTGATACCATCAAACAATTTGCGTGTTCTTTGGCAGAAAAGGAACTGATAGACAAGTACGGGAAATTGCCCGAACAGCTGATGACTGAAAGAGGAACATATCGTTCAAAGTATCAGGATGAATTTAACAAGCTATACGATAAACACGAAGACAGGCTTATCCGTTTATCGGGAAAGAATGCGGATGAACTGTTCGTATGCGAGTAGCTATTTTATGTGCCGGGACTATTATCCGGCACATATTTTTTCCGTATTGAAAGAACAAAGGGCGGACGACCCCACCCACACCGCCACCGTAATTATCATCCCAACCGTGAATATATGAAATACATAAGAATCTCCCCGAATGTGGAATACTCCACAGACATGGATTTTTTCCTTGAGAACCAGATACTCTGTATCGTGGACAAGGAAGGTACGAAGTTTTGCAGTCTGATAGAAAACAGACTGTTCATGCGTTCCAAGAACCGCCGCATCAGCAAACGGATGCAGGAGCACATCATGCATGAAATCCATAGTGACATCTGCCGTCTGTGCTATGGCGGAGAACCGGTGGACTGACCTGCCACACCCTACACCTGACAAGTGACCGTATTAAAAAGTCGGGCCGTCCTTATGGGATTGCCCGACTTTTAATATTCTTACGCAGTTGAATAGAATATCAAGAAAGTTATAAGATTAGAAATGGTTGAATGATAACATATAAGAACAGCCTTTAGCTGTTTAGTCAGGCAGACAGAAATCTGTCCACTTATCCGTTTTGTTTGATAGCTATTTAGCTACAAAGCTATCTGTCTATTCAGCTATATAGCTATCCGGTTATCTATGTAAGCATCCGCTTAATAATCCGTTCTCCTATTCATCTATCCGAACATCTGTTTGCCTATACATCATTATATATGTATGGCTGTATAAGCGGATAGGCAGCCTTATGAATACTTGTCTGAAAACATCCTTAATCGAATAGCTCTTCAAAAAGAAAACTACCCGGACATTTATTCGGATAACCGTTTTTTCACCTATCCGAATAAGTAGCTGAATGACTATCCGGCTGCAAATAAACCTCAAGAGAGCTATTCATAATTCCAAAGTCATTTATTGGCGGTTGTTGGCGGGAACTGCTATAATGCTCGGACAGAAAAAACTATCTACCTTTGTCGCCGGGAGAACGCAGCCCGTTCTCGGAAGAGAACGTAAGACAAATCCTTTAGACCTATAATCCGGCTGGGCCGGATTTTTATATGCGTCAGCATATAGCGAGGTGTACTTTGAGGCCCTCACTTGAAGTTTAGGCCCTCAAAGTCTCGCCCGAAAGACCTTTCGGGGAGGGCGGTTCTCCCAAGTCGAACCTTTTAAAAATATTCATGTCATGAAGAAAAGAATGCTTGTAAGAAACAAAGCGGGACACAAAGTGCTCGCTGACCCACGGGTGCATCGCCACTCTGTGCGGTTGAGCAGTGAGGAAAATGAAAAATTCCTCACGATGTTTGAACAATCGGGTATGAAGAACAAGGCCGAATTTATCTTCGCCCGCATCTTTGGCTGAGAGTTCAAGGTGGTGAAGATTGACAAGGAAGCTCAGGAGTATTACGCCCAGCTTACCGCTTTCTATCAGCAATTCCGCAGGATAGGAAATAACTATAACCAATGTGTAAAGATCATCCATACCATTTACGGGGAGAAGAAATCGCTTGCATTTCTCTATAAACTCGCCGAAGAAACCCGTAAGCTGGAAGAAATATGCAGGCAGGTTATTGAACTTACAAAACGGTACGAAAAGGAGTATCTTACTAAAAAGGAATAATGTTCATGGTGCTGAATATCATATCGGGCAGTTTCTCCTACGGGGTGGCTGCCTATAATAAAAAAGGAGGATGACGGTACGGTAAAGGTCTTATGATATCCGAAAATAGCGGTGGACACTTCCAGTAATGTGCGAATTGAGTGCAGACTTTCAAACCTTACGTTGCACTCAATTCGCACATTAGTAAGCCGGTCATTCATATCTCATTGAATCTTTCCCAGAAGGATATTCTTACAAAAAAGCGGATGCCTATATACAAATGGCACTGGTTGTGGAAACTAATAAATTATGTAAAGTCTAAGTTACTAATCAGTGATAAATAGTGATATATCAATATCTATGGTCAGATATACTTTCCATTATATTCATATTGATATGAAGCAGGTCCACAGATGTACACAAGTTTTATGAGATAGTTCAATTTAATGTCTATGGAAAGATGGTAAATATTAAAAGAGCGTAGGTTCAAAAACTCTCTACGCTCTTTGCTTTTCTGCTTATTTTCTCTTTTCATCTTTTTCTCTTTGAGAAAGTGCACTTTCTGCGGCGGTTTTGCTTGTGGCACTTACCCGTCCGTCTCTTAATGCTTTTGAAGTGGCACTAGCAGCTGCTTTACCAGTAACTTTTTTAGCCATTACCTTAAAGTTTTATTTCCAATCCAAATAATGCAGGTTGATTTCTGTCGAAAATTGTTCTTAAATAGCGAATTTCCTTATACCTGTTTAATATTAAAACAATGCAGCCCAGCTAGGAATTTTCTTGGCTAATTTAATCGCTGAAGTACCTAAACTTTTTATTTTCGATATAAGTTGGGCTTGTGCCAAATTATCTTTGGAGGCTTTCTCTACAACTTCCACTAATGCTTGATAGGTTTGCATACTGTTTGATGCAGATACGATTGCATTAATTTCCTCCTTTGATAATCCTTTTAACTGTCTTAGTTCAGCACTATACATGCCGTTAAACACTGCATCTGCATTGGCAAATGATTCAGAAAATCTGTTTGTTTTCATTTTGTTATTTTATTGGTTAATTCTTTGATTTTATTTGTTATATCTTCGATTTGCTGTTGGGCTTTGTCACTTTTAATGTTAATCTTTTCCCCTTTATCAAGAATCATATCTACAAAACTTAACAACTCGACCAATTGATTGGTAACTATAGTATCTAAACCATTAAGACCAGCAATGGAAAGTGCTTCGTTTTGGCTTTCTTTGACTTTACGAACTGATACAAGATAAGCAGTTAGAGTTGTATTGGCATATATCGTATTTTGATAGGATTGGTCTATTGCACTCAATACTTCTCTTTCTTGCTGTAGTATCGGAGAAAGCAATTCATCTTTTTTCGCATTTATTTGTTGATTCGCTGCCTCTTGAAATTCCAACATAACATTCAAGGCTTCTTCCGTCTCATCTTTACCACCTTTTTTCCCGGCATTTTCTATAATTCCGTATATCGACGATTCACCTCTTTTATACTTATTCAGCTCTATTTCTAAAACATGATGGATGATAAACGGAGCATACACATCGTCGATGAAAGCATTTATGTTATGCTTTATTCCGTTATAATACAGTTGTACCATATTACGCTGAGAATTATGCAAAATTTGCAAATCCGAACCTATCGTTTTCGACAGGGTTACGGTTTCTTTGGGTATTGAGGCACACGACACCAGCAATAACGAAGAAAAAATAACAGCTAAAATTTTATTATTCATATTTTTTATAGTTTTAATGTATTCCACCACCATGCCAAATACCTGTGGCAACCCAGATTTCATAATGAAGTAACCATTCACTTGTCCAAGGAATAATTGTATCTGCAATAAATTGAGACTCATCCCATTCTTTTGCCCTTTTATAATATATACACAGGTGTTGTTTTTCTGTGTTATACACATGCTTAAGTCTCGTTTCCCCTTTGGCTAATGTCAAAGGTTTTGGAGCTAAAACATAGACATTAGGATGGCTTTCCCGGTGGTAAACAACTTTAATAAGATATCTGGGACTCAAGTAGGTGGGTTGTATGTAGCCTTTCCAAACAAGAGTATTTGACCTGATTGAATACTTAGAATCAGGGAAGTAAGACTGAAGTTTAAGAGCTTGTATCATTAGTGAAATTTCTTGTCTTTTAATCATTACCATGAAAATTATGTGCAGCAGCGGTAACGCTACCAGCTGTACTAAGAATCCCTGTACCTGTTGCCATTTTTAATACTCCATTTTCCCGAAGATTAAAATTTTTCCTGCCTAATTCTGAAAAAATTTTTGTTACAATTTTTTCGCCAAATGGCTTTTCCATAGATTCAGAAATATTATACAATCCCCGTTGTTGAATTATAGTTTGAATGTCTTGTTCAACCTGATTGAGCCACTTATAAAAGTTCTTTTCTCGCTGTGGATGTTCTACCCATTTGTCTGCAAAGTTCTCTTCAGGATTCACCGGATTTGGAATCCATTTAACAGTTCTGCCTATGCTTGAGTCATAGCGACTCTCAATATAATTCGGCATATTGATAATCACATTCGTCAATGCATCTATGATAGACGTTTCTTTATTGTATGCCCTTGAAGCTAAAGTTGTAATAATAATGGATATAGGTTTATCTTCATCTCCGTTAAACATTATATCACGATGTCTTTTCAGAATTTGAATAACCCGCTGAAGCGGTAACTTCTCTTTATTATATTTCGGAACAGGACTTACAGCTTCTGCCAACATTATAGATTTATGTAATGAGACAACATTAGCTGCATTGAAAAACCATCGACCATAACCGAATGGGTTGCTTTTCATCCAGTTTTCAGCAATTGTATCGGTGTAATAGTTGTTTTGTTTATTGTCTGTTATACGTATTGCCAATGATTCGTAATCTTTCTCCAATTCCGTATCTGAAAAGGCTTTTTCAAATACAATATTATATCCACTGCAAACAAGGCTTGGAAGTATATCCATATGATAATTGGCACTATCAGAATACATCAACGTCCAACATCTTCGCCCTTCTCTGTCAAGCATATTCTTGTAAGTCTCATTTGCTTTAAGTCTATTTCCGATCACTTGTTTGAGATGATATTGTGTCCACTGTGGATTTTTTCCCGTCAGTTCACATACTAAGTCAATATCCAAATCATCATCTTCACAAATAGGTTTGATCATTGTTCCAAGCAAGAATGAGCCTTGCGGGCGAATGACCGGTTTATATGGAGCAAGCGATGATTCGGGCTTTGCCAGCCATTCTCCTACTGCACCATAACTACTAACTGCGGTGTTATATTGGGTTTCTGTGATGTCCAATGTTTCGCCGAGTGTTTCTAAAATTTCACTGAATTGTTTTTTTTCTTCTTGTGTCAGCATATCTGTTTATTCTATTGTTATTGTCTTGTAAAAATCGTTTTTTAACTTATTCGCATCATAGATTATCATAGGCATATCAACTTTGGGCATCCACACTCTACCCAATTCAACAGATGCCGATACTGGCATAGCTGGAAAAACATGTAATTCCGTACAACCATGATGGAATTTGATTTTGTTAAAAGCATTTCTAACCGTACGACGAAAATCAGATAATAATGCTTCTGTTTTTAAGAAATCATTGTTAGGTGTACCACATATTGTGATTTCCCATATACTTGTATTTTTTCCAAGAGCCTTTTGTATTCTATCATGTGTCACTGTTGCACTCAAACTAAATACGAGTACGGGAATCTTCGTTTTATTAGCAGGTTCATTTAGAACATATTCTATATCATTGGATATCATCGACTGCCACTTCCACGTAGAAGGTTCCCTGTGTTTTTGATATACTTTTACATCATTCAAATCGTTCAATAAAACTCCCAATTTTATAAGTAGCGGCTGCGGTGCGAGTGCAAATACAGAATAATGATCGGTATTTCCTTGCATCAATCGTGGCTTTATTTGTAGCTTAAACTGTTCACAAAGATTAGCTTCTTCTATCACCCAATAAGTATCAGTGTCATCCGTAAACGGCACATTCTTCATTCTTAATTCTATGGCATTATCGCTTGCCGGGTAATAATCATATAACAATGCTTCACATGCAGATTGGTAAGATAAGGGAGAATTGTTGCTCCCTATATTCGCTCCATATAAGATTATTTCACTGGACATATTGGGGACTATGTCCGTTATTCGTCTAATACGTTCTTCATGTTGATGTTTCATAACTAATAACCGGGATTCAGGGTGTCCTTCTATGTCCACCTTATCTATTAAATTATGATGCTCATTACATAATAACATCAAATTGCTTATGTCATCACAAAGTAGTTTGGAACGTACAGTATCACCTCTTGGGCCATCTGGTTTATCCGCTACTATGTGGGCAATATAGGCACTATTGTATTTCTTTTTTGTCAATATATCTGTGTACAATATCCTATTACATCCTTCATATTCACATCTCCCACCAGAGACTGCCCATAGGAGATTCTGTTTTTTAGTAGTAATGCTTGTTACGCTCATTCTGTATCTATTTTATTCGCCACCATTTTATTATATACAAATTCCGTTAGGATAAAATCCCGTTATTCTATGATATATCCCTATATTTGCAGAATAATTGGTATCCCCTTCAACAATATACCAATTCCGTTAGTAACGCTTTTAGTATATATATGAAAAGTGACGTAATGACAAAAAAGATAGATTTTGAGAATATGGCTGGTTCTGAATTGTTGGAATATATCTCATTCAAAGATGAATTCCCCAATGAGGCAGAAATGGCTTTCTATGTATTCCAAGCTCGATATCAACGAGATATATTACAAAAATCAGAGGTTTTATGTTCAAAATTTGAATATAATGAAGTTATTGCTTTTTTAGCAGCAACATGTACTTTTGATAAAGTATGGAAAAACGCTCATACTTTTAGTATGGAAAAAGCAAATACTAAAAATGTTGATAAGGCCATTCTTTTATGGATGTATAAAATACTATTCACCCAAATATTGCTTTTTAAAAATAGGGACACTTGCGCTCAGCCTACAAAAGAGGAAGATTTGTCATTAATTGATAATGTGGACGGACTCATTAAGGTGTATGCTCCAGAGGAACTTGAGAAACAAAAGGAATTAAAAGAAAATTTAAGTTTTCTGGAAAGAGTACTACAAGGGCTTTCACTAAAACATAGAATAATCTATTTCACTTATTTAGCATACAAACCAGATAAAGATAAGAACATTCCACGTTCTGTAAGCAATAAGTTACAAGAACAATTGGAGTTGACACAAGCTTCCATCAGAGTATATAGAAAAGAGGCAACAGATCTTGTCAATAATTATATAAACAAAGTCAATGGGAACAAATAATAAACATAAAATCAACAATCAGAATTTGGAAGAGTGGTTCCGTTCTACTGGATTTTTATTTCCGACAAATGAATTGGAACTTGCAAGGTTTGATAAATTGTATGCTGATTATGACTTCAAATTAAAAGACGTTTCAATTGATGCGAAGTCTATAGTTGAAGGGAAAATTTGTTCTTGCGGTACAAAAGTGCTTCATATCAAAAAATCAGATGAACTGAAAAGTGAAATAGAAGGATTGAGAATGGTTGCAAGAAAAGGACAGGAAGTTCCTAAACATATTCTTGATAAAATGACTAAAAAGCATCGCAAGAACAATGATCGCGAAGAAGAATAGATTAAAAATTAAGAAATTAGCGGAATATATTGTTTTACAGTTCGATGAAAAAATAACGCCGCTTGAAAGGATTGTCGCTGATGAGAACTTAGATGTATTTTATGATAACTACGAAAGTAATACTTTTGATGGAATGACTATTTATGATAATGGGAAGTTTTATATTCATATTAATACATACAATGGTAACCGAGTCGATACAGATAGAGGAAGATTTACTTTAGCACACGAACTTGGTCATTATTTTATTGACACACATAGAATCGGTTTGAAAAATGGATTGTTAGAACCACATCCTTCTCTTACCAATAAAGCTCAATATTTTTCTATTGAACGTGAAGCTGATTATTTTGCCGCCTGCTTATTAATGCCTGAAGAACGTTTTCGCAAAGATATTGGGAATAAGAAATTTGGCATCAAGGTGATAGACTGCTTGAGGTCTGAATATAAAATAAGTAGAACGGCTTGTGCTTTGCGATTTGCAGATATTGGAAATTATCCTCTTTTAATAGTATATGCAGAAAATAATATTATAAGATGGTCCTATTCAAGCGAGGATTTTCCCTTCAAATGGATGATTAATGACAAAATCGTACCACGAAACACTGTAATGGGAGATTATTTTAATAATAATCATATTGCAGAGGTTTTTCGAACGGAGCAAGTTTGGGCTATAGATTGTTTCAAATACGTTAAAGATGAGGATCGACAAAGAAAGTTCTATGAACATTGCATTACTCATAAAAATTCTGCTTTAAGTCTATTTTGGGAGGATTGATTCTAGGAAATATAAGAGGTTGTCAATTATAGTTTGACACAATCTCGCCAAAAAACAGAAAGCTCTAAATAGGACAAAAAATAATTAGAAACAATTTTCAGTCATTCTTAAAAGAACAGGCATCTGATTATAAAGCCTATTATTGGGTAAAATATTAATATGCAAATACTTGTAAAAAATAATCCTTATAAATTTGGTTATATCCCAAACAGTGCCTATATTTGTATATGAGTTATTTGAAACTATGCAAAGCTGTGTAACCGAAAGCAAAACTTTTGCTACTAAATCGTTACCTGCATTTTTTAAGTACTGTAATCATCTTCTGATTTACAATAAGTTATAATAAAATGCCAAGTTTCATGCCGTGAAACACTCCGTTTCATGCCGGGGAACTCTCGTTCCCAACCGTTGGAACAAATGGTTCCGCCGGATGAACCCCGAATCATGCAGTATTCCTTTTCTATTTTGATAAGCACCCTTTCATTTTGGAAGGGTGTTTTCTTTTTCTGTAAGTCCCTGTTTTGTTTTATTCCTTTAGAAATCAGAATCTTATCTTTTTAGCTTCTCTTTTGGCACGCATTTGGCGATTATGAGGGCGGTAAAACATGAATATTAATTTAACAAAGTAAAAACATGGGAGTAACGATTTCATTTATTTTCTGCCTGTTAAGCGGGTTTCTCGCTTTCTGGCTATTCTGGAAATGTGTGGATTGGTTTGAGAAGATTTAAAGAGGAGAGAAAAGATTATGTACACAGTATTATTTGTATTAGGTGTTGCAGTGTTCGGGTACCTGATGTATGTTCTGGTGAGACCCGAAAAGTTCTAAAAGATTAAAGAAATGAATACGGAAATTTTAGGTGTAGTTTTACAGATTTTCCTGTTGGTGGTGATTTCTTATCCACTGGGAAAGTATATTGCAAAGGTTTATAAAGGAGAGAAGACATGGTCGGACTTTATGAAACCGGTAGAGAGATTGATATTTAAGGCAGTGGGGGTTAATCCCGATGAAGAAATGAACTGGAAGCAGTTCCTCAAGGCATTGTTGATATTGAATGCGTTCTGGTTTGTTTGGGGAATGGTGCTGTTGGTCAGTCAAGGGTGGCTGCCGTTGAATCCTGACGGTAATGGCCCGCAAACTCCCGACCAGGCATTCAATACCTGCATCAGCTTTATGGTAAACTGCAACTTGCAGCATTATTCCGGTGAGAGCGGACTGACGTATTTCACTCAGTTGTTCGTCATCATGCTCTTCCAGTTTATTACCGCAGCGACAGGTATGGCGGCTATGGCAGGTATTATGAAGTCCATCAGCCGTAAAACAACGAGTACAATCGGTAACTTCTGGAACTTTCTTGTATTGAGTTGCACGCGTATTCTGTTGCCGCTTTCCCTGATAGTCGGCTTTATCCTTATTACGCAAGGCACTCCGATGGGCTTTGACGGTAAGATGGAAGTGACTACGCTCGAAGGACAAGAACAAACCGTTTCACAAGGTCCTGTGGCGGCCATCGTTCCTATCAAGCAGTTGGGTACGAACGGCGGCGGTTACTTCGGCGTAAATTCGTCCCATCCGCTGGAAAATCCTACCTACTTGTCCAATATCGCCGAGTGCTGGTCTATCCTGATTATACCTATGGCTATGGTTTTTGCGTTGGGCTTCTATACAAAACGCATGAAACTGGCTTATAGTATTTACGGCGTAATGCTCTGCGCTTATCTGGCGGGTGTCGGTATCAATGTCTATCAGGAGATGAACGGTAATCCGCGCATCGATGATATGGGCATCGCACAGGACAATGGAGCGATGGAAGGCAAGGAAATCCGTTTGGGAGCGGGCGCCACTGCATTGTGGAGCATTACGACCACGGTTACTTCCAACGGTTCCGTCAATGGTATGCACGACTCCACGATGCCGTTGTCCGGTATGATGGAGATGCTGAACATGCAGATAAACACTTGGTTCGGCGGTGTCGGAGTAGGGTGGATGAACTATTATACGTTTATTATTATCGCGGTCTTTATCAGCGGACTGATGGTGGGACGTACACCGGAATTCTTAGGAAAGAAGGTGGAAGCCCGGGAGATGAAAATAGCGACAATCGTCGCGCTGCTTCATCCGTTTGTGATATTGGTGGGTACGGCTTTGTCCTGCTATCTCTTTGCGCATCATCCGGGGTTTGTGGAGAGTGAGGGCGGTTGGCTGAATAATCCCGGTTTCCACGGACTGAGCGAGCAGTTCTATGAGTTTACCTCGTGCGCTGCCAACAACGGTTCCGGTTTCGAAGGTTTGGGCGACAACACTTATTTTTGGAACTATGCCTGCGGATGGGTACTTATTCTGAGCCGTTTTCTTCCTATTGTGGGACAGGTCGCCATTGCAGGTCTGCTGGCGCAGAAGAGGTTTGTGCCCGAAAGCGCCGGTACGCTGAAAACCGATACGTTTACCTTTGCCGTAATGACTTTTGCCGTAATCTTTATCGTGGCAGCGCTGTCTTTCTTCCCGGCACATGCGTTGAGTACCATTGCCGAACACTTCAGTTTGTAACGAGATAAGAATAATTAGATATGTTTATGAAAGATAAAAAATCAGCTTCTTTGTTTCAGAAGGAGCAAGTAATGGAAAGTTTGAAACAGTCATTCGTGAAGTTGAATCCGCGGGTGATGATAAAGAATCCGATAATGTTCACCGTGGAGCTGGTGACACTGGTGATGCTGGTGGTCTGCATCCTCTCTTTGGGAACATCGGAATATGGGACGTTCGGCTATAACTTCCTGGTGTTTGTGATATTGTTTGTAACTTTATTGTTTGCCAACTTTGCCGAGGCCATTGCCGAAGCCCGTGGCAAGGCACAGGCGGACAGCCTGCGTAAGACGCGTGAGGAAACTCCCGCCAAGGTCTTGGTGGAAGGTAAGTTGCGTACCGTCAGCAGCGCGCGTCTCAAAAAGGGAGATTTCTTTATTTGCGAAGCCGGCGATACGATTCCTGCCGATGGAGAGATTGTGGAAGGGTTGGCTTCTATTGACGAGAGCGCCATTACCGGTGAGTCCGCTCCGGTAATCCGTGAAGCGGGCGGTGATAAAAGCTCCGTTACCGGCGGCACGAAGGTGCTGTCGGATAAGATAAAGGTGTTGGTTACGCAGCAACAGGGCGAGAGTTTCCTCGACAAGATGATTGCGCTGGTAGAGGGCGCCACCCGTAAGAAAACACCGAACGAAATAGCGCTGACTATCTTATTGGCCGGTTTTACGTTGGTGTTCGTAATCGTATGTATTACGTTGATTCCGATGGCGGACTATACCGCTATCGACCATCCGGGTACGTATATCTCCATTGCGGCCATACTCTCATTATTTGTCTGCCTGATACCGACAACCATCGGCGGTCTGCTTTCGGCCATCGGTATTGCCGGTATGGATCGCGCCCTGCGTGCCAATGTGATTACAAAGTCGGGTAAAGCCGTTGAGACCGCCGGTGACATTGATACGTTGCTGCTGGACAAGACCGGTACAATCACTATCGGTAATCGTAAGGCTACCAAGTTCCACCCGGCTCCGGGCATTGATGAAAAGGTGTTTGTGGAGGCCTGCCTGCTGTCCTCGCTCTCCGATGAAACCCCGGAAGGGAAATCCATCATCGAGCTGGGACGTGAGAACGGACATCGTATGCGCGACCTCAACACAGCGGGCGCTCACATGATTAAGTTTACAGCCGAAACCAAATGCTCCGGTGTCGACCTGCAAGACGGTACTCAAATACGTAAAGGCGCGTTCGACGCGATTCGTCGGATTGTGGAAAGCGCGGGGAATAAGTTCCCGAAGGAAGTGGAAGGAACGATTGCCGCCATTTCGGGCAACGGCGGTACTCCGCTGGTGGTATGTGTCAATAAAGCGGTGTTGGGAGTCATTGAATTGCAGGACATCATCAAGCCGGGTATTCAGGAGCGCTTTGAGCGTCTTCGCAAAATGGGGGTGAAGACGGTGATGGTAACCGGTGACAACCCGTTGACCGCCAAATACATTGCCGAAAAAGCCGGTGTGGATGATTTCATCGCCGAAGCAAAGCCGGAGGATAAAATGGAATATATCAGGAAAGAGCAGCAGGCCGGCAAACTGGTTGCCATGATGGGAGACGGAACCAATGACGCCCCCGCGCTGGCGCAGGCAAATGTGGGTGTCGCCATGAATAGCGGTACGCAGGCTGCAAAGGAAGCCGGTAATATGGTAGACCTTGACAACGACCCGACCAAGCTGATTGAAATTGTAGAGATAGGCAAGCAGTTGCTGATGACACGCGGCACGCTCACCACGTTCTCCATCGCGAATGATGTGGCCAAATACTTTGCCATTATTCCCGCGCTGTTCATGGCGGCCATTCCTCAGTTGGCTCCGTTGAATATCATGGGGTTGCATAGCCCTGAGACGGCCATTCTTTCGGCTATCATCTTTAATGCCGTCATCATCCCCATACTGATACCGTTGGCATTGAAGGGTGTCCGGTACAAACCGATCGGCGCAAGCGCGCTACTTCGCCGCAACTTGCTGATTTATGGTTTGGGCGGTGTCATAGCGCCGTTCATAGGTATCAAGTTAATAGATATGTTTGTCAGTTTGTTTTTTTAATTTAAAATAGAAAGAAAATGAAAACTCTTTGGAAATCAGTTAAAATAACCATTGCTTTCTGCGTATTCTTTTCCGTGTTCTATATCCTTGTCTTATGGATATTCGCACAATTTGCAGGACCGAATAAAGGTAATGCCGAGGTCTTGACCCTGAACGGCAAGGTAGTGGGCGCCGCCAATGTGGGGCAGATGTTTACGGAAGACACTTTTTTCTGGGGACGGCCTTCCTGTGCCGGTGACGGTTACGATGCGAGCAGTTCGGCTGGTAGTAACAAAGGTCCTACAAACGAAGAATACCTTGCGGAGGTGGAAGCGCGCATAGATACATTCTTGCTGCATCATCCTTATTTGCAACGCAAAGAGGTTCCCGCCGAAATGGTAACGGCCAGCGCTTCGGGTCTTGACCCTGACATTACGCCTGCCAGCGCTTATGTACAGGTAAAGCGTGTGGCTGAGGCGAGAGGACTGGATGAGGCTACTGTCCGGAGCATCGTTGACAAGGCTGTTGAAAAACCGTTGCTGGGGTTGTTCGGTACGGCGAAAGTGAATGTGTTGAAGTTGAATATCGCATTGGAAGAAACAAATGGAAAATAAGAAAATAATGAAAGATATGAATAGGATAAGAGTAACAGTAATAGGTTTTATCGCTGCTTTGGCGGCAAGTGTTATGGGAGTGGACAAGGTACAGGCGCAGGAGTTTAAGATACAGGGTGATTTAGTCAGTTCCTATGTGTGGCGCGGCTTTTATCAAACCGGGGTTAGCTTCCAGCCGACTTTAGGATTTGGGATAGGTGGCTTTTCGTTGACGGCATGGGGCTCTACCGATTTTGACGGAACAAGCTCCTCGGACGGTGAGGCTGCAAAAGAAATAGATTTGACGGCAGCTTATACGTTCGGTGATTCCGGTTTGACCTTGTCCGTTGCCAGTCTTTGGTGGGCAGGTCAGGGAAGCAATAAGTACTTTAATTTCAAAAGCCATGAGACGGCCCATCATTTTGAAGCGGGGCTTGCCTATACGCTGCCGTTGGAGAAGTTCCCGCTGTCAATAGCCTGGTACACGATGTTTGCCGGTGCGGATAAGAATGAGAAGGGAGAACAGAATTATTCTTCTTATGTAGAGTTGAACTATCCGTTCAGCATCAAGTCCGTCGATTTGAATGCCACTTGCGGTTTTCTGCCTTATGAAGCCGGCTCGGGTGTTTACGGAGTTCCAAACAGCGGCTTCGCCGTAACCAATCTGGCGCTGAAAGCCACGAAAGACATCAAGGTAACGGATAGGTTCGCTATACCGGTATTTGCGCAGGCTATTTGGAATCCCCGTATGGAAGATGCGCACCTGGTGTTCGGTATAACTCTGAAGCCATGAGCAGGGAAGAGAGCGTACAACATTTCCTCGACCTGATTAAGAAATCACGTCGCGGTAAGTTTAAGGTCTACATCGGCATGATTGCCGGTGTAGGCAAAACTTATCGTATGCTTCAGGAAGCCCATGACTTGCTGGATAATGGGGTAGACGTGAATATCGGCTATGTGGAAACGCATGGACGCGCCGGTACGGAGGCGGTGTTGGCCGGACTGCCCGTAATTCCCCGGCGTAAGATATTCTATAAGGGCAAGGAACTCGAGGAAATGGACCTTGACGCCATCATCCGTATCCATCCGGAAATCGTCATTGTGGACGAGCTGGCGCATACCAATGTAGAAGGTAGCCGGAATGAGAAACGTTGGCAGGATGTAATGGATTTGCTGGATGAGGGTATCAATGTCATATCCGCCGTCAACATACAGCATATCGAGAGTATTAATGAAGAAGTGCAAGGTATTTCCGGTATCGAGGTAAAGGAGCGCATTCCCGACAGTGTGCTGGAAGAAGCGGATGAAGTGGTGAATATCGACCTGACGGCGGAAGAACTGATAACCCGCCTGAAAGCCGGCAAGATATACAAGCCGGATAAAGTAGCCCTTGCGTTGAACAACTTCTTCAAGACGGAAAATATTCTGCAACTGCGTGAGCTGGCTCTGAAAGAAGTGGCGTTAAGGGTGGAGAAAAAAGTGGAGAATGAAGTGG
The DNA here is from genome assembly GCF_015555825.1 of Bacteroides clarus. Lineage (NCBI taxonomy): Bacteria > Pseudomonadati > Bacteroidota > Bacteroidia > Bacteroidales > Bacteroidaceae > Bacteroides > Bacteroides clarus. The sequence continues at coordinate 98,135 of NZ_JADNLF010000014.1, forward strand.
TGGTTTCCAGTGTCGGTGTACGGCATGAGAAGTTCATGGCGTGTATCAGCAGCCATGAAAAGACGCCGCGCCGTATTATCCGTAAGGCGGCGCGGCTGGCAACCCGTTATAATACATCATTCGTGGCTCTCTATGTACAGACTCCCCGGGAGAGCGCCGACCGCATCGCGCTTGCGAATCAGCGGCATCTGCTGAATCATTTCAAACTGGTGACCGAATTGGGCGGAGAGGTTATGCAGGTGCAGTCCAAAGACGTGCCGGGCAGTATCGTTACGGCTTGCAGAGAGAAACAGATAACGACTGTTTGTATGGGTAGTCCCTCGTTCGCTTTGCCGCAATCTTTGTTTATGGTGCTGAGATATAGAAAATTTGTGAGCGAACTGGCGCAAGCAAACATAGATTTGATTATACTTGCATAAAATTTAATTCCTTGAGCGTTATGAACATTCGTACTAAATTGATACTCAGTGTAGGCATTCTCGCAGGTATGATAATCCTGCTGGTAGCCCTCTCGGTTGTGAATCTCCAGATACTGACGGCTACGGAGCCGGATAGCCCTGCCGCCATGCCCGGCTTGCAGCGCGCCTTGCTGTGGATTTCCGTAACGGGCGGCATTTGCATTCTTGCCAGTATCGTGCTGCTGGTATGGTTGCCCCGTTCCATAAATAAACCTATCAGGGAACTGACGCAAGGCATCCTCGAAATAGCCAACCATAACTATGAAAAGCGTCTTGATATGAGCGAGCACGAAGAATTTCGCGAAGTGGCCGATAGCTTTAACAGCATGGCGGAACGCCTCACGGAATATCGTACCAGTACACTGAATGATATTTTATCTGCCAAAAAGTTCCTGGAAGCCATTGTAAACAGCATCCATGAGCCTATTATCGGCTTAAACCGCGGGCACGAAATCCTTTTCATCAATAAAGAAGCGTTGACCGTACTGAATCTGAAACGTGAAGATGTCATACGCCGTTCTGCCGAGGAACTGTCGCTGAAAAACGACCTGCTCCGGCGGCTGGTGAGGGAATTAATCAATCCGGGCGAGAAGAAAGAGCCTTTGAAGATTTATGCGGATAATAAGGAAAGCTATTTTCAGGCATCCTATATTACCATTATGAATACGGATGCCGATACGGATGAATCCCATAATCTGGGCGATGTTATTCTGTTGAAGAATATCACCGAATTTAAAGAACTGGATACGGCGAAAACAACCTTTATCTCTACGATTTCGCATGAGCTGAAAACCCCTATCTCCGCCATCCTTATGAGTCTGCAGCTTTTGGAAGACAATCGTGTGGGCGCCTTGAACGAGGAACAGGAACAGCTTTCAAAGAGCATCAGGGAGAACGCCGACCGCCTGCTGGGTATTACGGGCGAGCTTCTTAACATGACGCAAGTGGAAGCCGGCAAGTTGCAGATGATACCGAAGATAACGAAACCTATCGAACTGATAGAGTATGCCATCAAGGCGAATCAGGTACAGGCTGATAAGTTCAATATCCAGATTGAGGTGGAATATCCGGAAGAGAAGATGCCGAAGCTGTTTGTGGATAGCGAGAAGATAGCATGGGTGCTCACTAACTTATTGAGTAATGCCATTCGTTATTCCAAAGAAAACGGCCGTGTCGTTATCGGTGCAAAGCAGGAAGATAATTTTGTGGAGCTCTATGTGCAGGACTTCGGCAAAGGTATCGACCCGCGTTATCACCAAAGTATCTTCGACCGCTACTTCCGCGTGCCCGGTACGAAAGTGCAGGGAAGCGGTTTGGGGCTTTCCATATCCAAAGATTTTGTAGAGGCTCATGGAGGCACGCTGACTGTCCGGAGCGAGTTGGGAAAAGGCAGCCGTTTCGTTATTCGGCTGAAAGCGTAGTGGCGGTTTGCCGTTTGCCTATTTTCTGCGGTATTGTTGGGGCGACATTCCTGTCTGTTTTTTGAAGAAAGTGCCGAAATAGGATGCGTTCGGGAAGTTGAAGAAATCGGAGATTTCCTGTACGTTCTTCTGTGTATTCTTGAGCAATGAAATGCTCTTGCGGATGATGGATTTGAACACCAACTCCTGTACCGTATACCCGCAGATAGACTTGGACAGAGCCGAAAGATATTTGGGCGACAGGCACAGCTTGTCCGCATAGAAGTCTACTCCCCGCTCTTTCGTATAGTATTGTTCTATCAACTGAACCAGGCGGATAAAGATGTCATGCTTGTGGCTTACGGATGCTTTCTCCGCAATGAGTTTACGGGTGTAGACCGAACAAAGCCTGTATGTCAATGCCAGCAGGAGCAGTTTCTGCTCGTATCGGTTGAACGTGTTCTCTTCTATTTTCAGCGTATTGTCCAGTAGCGACAGGTATTTCAAGACCTCTTCTTCCTCTCCGGTGTTCCATACATAGCACGGTTCGGTGGCCAAATGTGAATACAGGTTCATGGATACTATCGAATTTCCCATAATATCCCGTATGGGATCGGTCTGATAAATGAAGATGACTACTTCCACGTCGTCGGATGCGTACAGTACTTGAAACAGGGAGTCTTTCGGAAGAAAGAGCGTATCGCCGTCTTTGGCGGAAAACGATTTCTGATTGAGGATGAAGGTAAAACTTCCCCGGCGGCAAATCACCAGTCCCACCCCGTCTATCATAAACGGGCTTTGCAAAGCAGACGGAAAAGAGCGGAGCACGCCTTCCGAACTGCAAATTTGTTGTTTGCTTGATAGCGCATTGTCAAGGTGCGATAAACGTTCTTGCCGGGTATCCATGATGATAGAGATTACAGGTTTCGTTTGAAAACAGCGCTAAGTTAATAATTTCCGTTTAGGATAGGGCAGTATCACGACAAATATCATGCAAAAAAGGCAGGCGTACAGCGTCCAACCCGCCATTTCCTTGACCGCCGATAAGGTGGCCTGCACCTGAATGCGTCCTTTAGCGGACATGGCTGCCATGTGGACGGCTTCCTGTTTGCTTTTTCCTTGATATTGCATTCCTTGCACGGTTTGCGTAAATGAGGCGGACGCTTCGGGATGCATCATATCCACATTCTGCGCATAACGGGTGATGTAGTATTGCTGCCGTTCCTGCAACACATTACTATATAAGGCGGTTCCGATGCAGGGAGCGAGCACCATGCGTACGGTAAGCATCGTGCAAATCCACGAGGACAGGAACTTGTAGGGCATACGCTGGGTGGCAAAAGTCGGTATCAGCGAGTATAGGAGCATCATACCCGTGGAGCGGATAATGACGGGATATTTCATCCGTTCGTATAATCCCGCGTCCTGTACCTCGAAATACATAAACATGGCGGATAATCCCAAAAACAGGAATCCGGCGGCAAAGAGGTATTTGAAGTGCACTCCTTTTACGCTGAGCCAGATTGTTGCGATACCGCCGATAAAGTAGCCTAACATAGACCAATTGCCCAGCGTAGCGTTTTGGTAGTTGTCCAATTTCATTCCTATGCCTGTAAATACGTTGACAAACAGAGAGCTGGAGTTCAGCACCATTAGCAGAAAGTAGAACAGGAATCCGAAGCGGATGGTACGCAGCTTGAGTACATCGAACTGATAATAGGGATTGCGCCGGGTTGCTTCTATATAGACGAACAGGATGCCCGCGACCACAGCTCCTACCGTTGCCCAACGGATGGTAGGGTCGTCATACCAGTCGAGAACCTTGCCATAGGTCAGCACATAAGTGATGCACATCAGTGTGATGCAGAAAATGGAGGCATTGCCGAACTGCTTGAAGTTAATGGGAAAACGGCGGGTGGCATATTTATGATAAGGCATCGTGACAAACGAAATAAGGATGCAAAGCAGCAACAGTCCCATCATGAAGTAATAAACGTATTGCCATTCGTATTCGTAAGTGAGCCATGCGGTGAGCGATGTACCCAACTGTCCCAGTACCATGAAAAACAGATAAATGGCAGGCTGCGCGGCGCTTCGTTCGATATCCAGCTTGTCCCAGCCTTCGCCGGTAGCGGGTTCGTTGCCGGGGGTAATTTTCTCGGTTGCTTCCACATGCCCCGCATATTTGATGAGAGTGAACAGGTTGACCATCATCAGCACCATGCGCAGGAATCCCATGAACAGACTGCACAATGCCAATAGGAATATGCTGTCCGTCTTGGCGCAGATATAACTGAAGATATACATCAGCGAGAATCCTGCGATGCACATCATCTTCTCCCTGCGTATGCATACCAGCCGGTACAGGAAAGGGCAGAATGCCGCCATACCTATGGACGTGGCGAAGTTGGCAAACTGGATATGTTCGGATATGATACCCAGGCCGCTCATCATTTCCGTACCGTTGGCGGAGTAGGTTCCGCCTACCGTAAGAATAGGCAGGAAGAACACTAACAGGATGATGATGCCTATCGGTTTGGGCACCCAGTTATAGAAAGGATAGTTCTTGGGGTATGAGGGCATTTCCTTAATGATTAATCGTTGAGAATCAGAGTTTGGCTTTTACTATTACCATCATGCCGGCCGCAAGTTTCCCGTTCTCCTCTTTGGACAGATGGGTGAAGTCGATGCGTACGGGTATGCGTTGCTGTATCTTTACGAAGTTTCCGGCGGAGTTGTCGGTGGGCACCAATGAGTATTTGGAACCCGTCGCACCGGAAATGGCGGTGATGGTTCCTGTAAACTCCTTGTCACTGATGGCGTCTACGGTGATGGCTACCTCTTGTCCTATACGCAGGTTCTCCACTTGTGTCTCTTTGTAGTTGGCGACAATCCATTTTTGAGTGTCGGGCAGAATGTAGGTGATGGTTTGCCCGGCTGTAATGAACTGGCCTTCTTCCAAGGTACGGCGTCCCAATTTGCCGTCGCAGGGAGCTGTCACTACGGTGTAGGAGAGGTTCAGGCGTGCCATCTCCAAAGCGGCCGTTGCCCGCTGAATGGCGGCTTCCGTACTTTCGCGGCGGTGTGATACCTCGTTTACGCCCGATAAGGCTGCTTTCTGTTGCCGTTTTGTAGCTTCCAGCTTTTTGCGGGTAGCTTCGTATTCCGTTTCTATCTGCTCGAGTTGTATAGGGGTAGCCGCGTTTCTCTGTACCAGATTCTGGTAACGTTGGCGGTCTTTCTCCAGTTTGGCGAGGCGGATTTCTATTTCGGAGATGGAAGCGTCGTATACAGAGGCGGTGGTCTGCGTGGTTTGCAGTGTAGCCCCGATTACGGTAGCCCCGGCTTGCGCATCTTTCAGCGCGGCTTCGGCTTCCATTACGCGTATCTTATATTCGCGGTCGTCCAGTACAAGCAACGTGTCGCCTTTGCGTACTTCCTGATGCTCGGTGAAATAAATCTTCTTGATATAACCCGATGCACGCAGGTTGATGGGAGAGATATACTGTTCTATCTGCGCATCATTGCTGACCTCTGTCTGTTTATAATCAAGGAAGAGGCAAACAACCTCTATCACTCCCCAAACTACGATTGCCGCTCCCAGCAGGCTGACCGCGATTTGCCAACGGCGCAGCTTGCGCAGTTTCTTGGCTTTCTCCTGGTGTGTGCCCGACGTGTTATTTTTCGCTGTTGTTTCCATATGATGATTTGATTAACTTGTTATTTTACTAATGTATCTATTTGCCCTGTCAGTTTCAGCAGCAACAAGGTGGTTACCCGGTAGCTGTAATGGGCGCTGATGTAGCTGTTTTGCGCTTCGCTCATCTGCATTTCGTCTTGCAGCACCTCGGTCATGGAAGCGATGCCTTCGCGATAGCGCTCCATGGTGACTGTATATACATCTTCGGCAAGCAGGTAGTTGTCTTTCTGCTTTTTGAAGTTGCGTTGGTTGTTCATCAGGTCGTTGGTGGCGTTCAGGTACTGGGTTTGCAGGCTTTTGCGGGTATTTTCCTGCGCCAGCTTTATGTTCTCGATATCTATGGCGGCCTTCCGGGTTTTGTAACGCTTGTCCAGCCCGTCAAATATCGGAATGCGCAGTGACAGTCCCAGTCCGTAGGAACGGAACCAGTGATTGGACGGTCCGGAGTGAAACCAATGGTAGGCTTTGTCTGTATAGGCGGAGAACATCCAGTTGCCGGTCAGGTTCAGTGAGGGGATATAGCCATAACCAATCATTTTTTTCTGCTGTTCCGCCGCTGCCTTTTGCGATTGCAGCAGTTGGAGCTCGTACAGGTTTTCGGATAATCCGGTCAGCGCGACGGGGGTGATGTTTTCGGAGTTCACCGGCACTAAGGCTATCTGTTCATCGGCGGGATAGTCCATGATATATTTCAGCAGGTTCAGTTGCTGCTCCTGCATTGCCCGGACATTGTCGTATTGCACTTTCAGGTTTTCCAGATTGATATTGACGCGTTTTACGTCCACTTCCATAGCCATTCCGTTGTCATGGAAAGCCATGGTGATGTCTTTCAGCTCTTCCAGCCGGGTGATGTTGGCTTTTATCAAAGTGATTTGTTCGGCAGTGGTCTGTCCCAGATAGTACATCTTGCATATCTCCAGAATGAGGTCTTCCCGCGCTTTCTCGTAAGAAAGACGGTTTATCTCATCCATGACTTTTGCAATGGATACGGTGGTATAAAGCGTCTGATTATAAAGAGGCATCTGCAATTGCAAACCTGCGTTGGCGTTGTAGCGCAAGGTCCGGGTTATGTTATACGGGTTTCCGTAGGCGGAGCCGTCGGTAACGGATACGGGCGGGTCTATATTATCATTATAGTTGGCGAACCCGTTGATTTGAGGTAACAGCCTTGCACGGTTTTCGGAAATCCCGTATTTGCTTTTCCGTATTTCCTTGCGTTTGCTTTCCAAAGACAGGTTGTTCTCGATACCTGTTTCGAGGCAATCTTTCAGTGTCAAGGTCTTTTGGGCGTGTCCTGCGGCGGCCGGCAAACAAAGAAAGGAAAAAATGAATAGTAGCTTTTTCATAATAATCACCAATAATTTGTGCAAAGTTAGCGGCTTATCATGGAAGAATGCTATCCATATATAGACTGCTTATGTTCATATTTTCCTTTTTCTTAGCTCTTTAAAGGAAGAAAACAGGCAAAAAACGACTGTTTTAAATTTCCGCATGTACTTAATAAATGATAATAATCGTCTTTCTTATGAAAAAAAACGGGAAGAAACGTATTTATCAACTTTATTATACTACCTTTGTCCCCAGAGTTTGAGTTACGAATCATTATCGTATAGTTCTTCTTTTAATATATTATTAGTAAGCAGTCCTCTCCTTTAATTATCCTCCTCACTCCAATTTATTATTTATTTTATAACATTTTTAGAATGAACATTTACATTTCAGGTTTAAGTTATGGCGTTAATAATGCCGACTTGACAAATTTATTTGCAGAGTTTGGAGAAGTTTCTTCAGCTAAAGTTATTCTCGACAGAGAAACCGGTAGATCCAGAGGATTTGCGTTTGTGGAGATGAACAATGACACAGAAGGACAGAAAGCTATTGACGAATTGAACGGCGTAGAATATGACAGCAAAGTTATCTCTGTAAGCGTTGCGCGCCCTCGTGAGGAAAGACCCTCAAACAGTAGACCTCATGGCGGTTATAACAACTCCAGAAGATACTAATATCAGAATAAAGGCAGGAAACCCGATTTCCTGCCTTTCATAAACAAATTCCGTCTTTTTTTATTTAGCGGAAGCGTTCCGCTCCACCACCTGCACTTTTCATTCTACAAAGATTTATCAGACTTTTTGTATGGGCCACTTGAGTGAAGCGTGCTCCCATTATACCTGTGCTAATGTTTTGGCACGCTCATAAAACAATATATATATATATGACATTTAAAGATTTAAATATAACCGAACCGATTTTAAAAGCAATTGAAGAAAAAGGATATACCAGTCCTACCCCTATACAAGTAAAAGCAATCCCCGCCGCCTTAACGGGAAAAGATATATTAGGCTGTGCGCAGACCGGAACAGGAAAGACCGCCGCATTCGCCATTCCCATTATTCAGCATCTGCAGGCCGGAAAAGAACGGGATAAGAGTATCAAAGCCTTGATACTGACGCCTACCCGCGAACTGGCGTTACAGATTAGCGAGTGCATAGACGACTACGCCAAATATACGCAAGTCCGTCATGGAGTTATCTTCGGAGGAGTAAACCAGCGTGCGCAGGTAAATATGCTGCACAAAGGAGTCGACATATTGGTTGCCACTCCGGGACGCCTGCTGGATTTGATGAACCAGGGATATATCCGTCTGGATAGTGTACGGCACTTCGTATTGGATGAGGCCGACCGCATGCTCGACATGGGATTTATCCATGACATCAAACGTCTGTTGCCGAAACTCCCTAAAGAAAAGCAAACCTTATTCTTCTCGGCTACCATGCCCGATACGATAATCGCTTTGACGAACTCACTGCTGAAGCAACCGGTAAAGATTGCCATAACCCCAAAATCGTCTACGGTGGATACCATCGAACAGACCGTCTACTTTGTGGAGAAGAAAGAAAAAAGCAAACTGTTGATTTCCATTTTGCATAAAGCGGAAGGACAGTCGGTACTTGTTTTCTCACGTACCAAGCACAATGCGGACAGAATTGTCCGCGTATTAAGCAAAGCGGGTATCGGCAGTCAGGCCATTCATGGAAACAAAAGCCAGAATGCAAGGCAATCCGCATTGGAAAACTTCAAAACGGGTAAGATACGTGTAATGATAGCCACCGATATTGCGGCCAGGGGTATTGATATCAACGAATTGCCGTTGGTCATTAACTATGACCTTCCCGATGTGCCCGAAACGTATGTGCATCGTATCGGACGTACCGGCAGAGCCGGTAACTCAGGAACGGCGCTGACTTTTTGCTCGCAGGAAGAGCGTAAATTGGTCAGCGATATTCAAAAGCTGACGGGCAAGAAGCTCAGTAAGGCTGAGTTCGCTATCTGAGTTCGTTTATAAGTTTATTATTTATTCGACGAGTATACACCAATTAAAAAATATAAGTTCTATGGCAAAATCCATGACAGCGGGAAAGCGTGAAAATGAAAAGAAAAGACTTGCTAAGCGGGAAGAGAAATTAAAGAGAAAAGAAGGCAGAAAATCTACTAAAGGCAGTTTTGACGACATGATTGCCTATGTGGACGAATATGGAATGATTACTTCAACTCCACCCGAAGAGAATATCAAAAAGCAAGAGATTAATGTAGAGGAGATAATGATTTCCACTCCCAAAAAGGAAGATGAAGAACCGGTGATTCTGCGAGGAAGAGTTGAGTTCTTCAATGAAGCCAGAGGATTTGGATTTATCAAAGACCTTGCAGGAATTGAGAAATACTTTTTTCATGTAAACAATGTTGTTACGGAAGTCAAAGAAGGTAATATCGTTACGTTCGACCTCGAACGCGGGGCGAAAGGAATGAATGCTGTCAATATCAATTTGGAAAGATAATCTGTAATAGTCAAGGCTTGTCCAGGTAATCTGCCGGTTCGGAACAAAGCACAGTATTTGCCTTCACCCTCCACACCTTTATTCATCAGGGATAGCGGGTGAACCCCTGTCAAAGATATATATGCGGCATGATTGGTGGCGAAAGCGTCTTACGGTATGGATAAATCCGCCTCACGGGATAAATTTATTTATCCCGTGAGGCGGATTTATTTGTCTTATGGAACGAAAATTCCCGCCTTGCGGGATGATTCGGAGGGAAGTCCGTAATGTCAGGGTTCACCCGCTATTCCTCATGGATAGGGGAGTGTGAAAGGTGAAGGGTAGATAAGGAAATTTTGTTCATACGATGATAGCTTGCTTTCACAGGATGGAAACCGTTTTTTCACCGCAGTATAAATCTCGTTTGATACGGTTGAAATTTTTTTTGGATATATATCAAAAACGGAGTTATCGGAAAGTTCGGTCGCTCCGGCCGGTGCCGGTACGAACCGCGGATACTGAAAACAAAAAAGACCGCCAAGAGTGGAAGCCTCTCAACAGTCTCAATACTCATCTTGTAGCGGGACCCGGGATTGAACCGGGGACCTCATGATTATGAATCATGCGCTCTAACCAGCTGAGCTATCCCGCCATCATTTCTCGATTGCGGGTGCAAAGATATAGCTTTTATTTAAACTGCCAAAACTTTTGGACGTATTTTCTGTTATTTATTTTATCATTAGGATAAAGAAAAACTATTTCTTTCTTTTCTTCCGATGATATAATATAACATTATCAGTACTTTAGCCGGTTGCGCTAAAGTAAAGCCGAATAAAATTAATGAATTATTTTTTCTAATTAGAAAAAAGTATTTATCTTGGCTGGCGCAATAAAAAGCAGAATAGACTATGGAAAGAAAAAAAATACATTTGGAATATCTCTTGAATGCGACTTCTAAAAGTATTCTTTGGACAGCAATAAGTACTCCTACCGGTTTGGAGGGATGGTTTGCGGACAGGGTTCAATCGGACGATAAGACCGTCTCCTTCTTCTGGGGGAAAACAGAAAGGCGCGATGCCGAGATTATTGCCGTGCGGGCATACTCATTCATCCGCTTCCGCTGGCTCGATGATGAAAACCCGCGTGAGTATTTTGAATTAAAAATGACAAACAACGAGTTAACCAATGATTTTGTACTTGAAATAACTGACTTCACCAACGCAGACGAAGCAAACGATTTACGTGAATTGTGGGAATCCCAGGTAGATACTTTGCGTAGAACATGTGGTTTTTAGTTAACTTTCAATTAAAAATTTCCCGTACTCCCTTTTTTGTGCTACTTTTGTGCGTTCATTGCATGAAACAAGTAAAATGCTGCGCATAAAAAAGTTAGATATATTTATATTAAAGAGCTTTTGCATGCTCTTTATGGGCACTTTCTTCATCTGCCTTTTCATCTTCATGATGCAGTTTCTGTGGAAATATGTAGACGAAATGGTGGGAAAAGGATTGGAGATGAACGTTCTTGCCCAGTTCTTTTTCTATTCGGCGCTGACGTTGGTGCCGGCCTCGTTGCCTTTGGCGATATTGCTGGCGGCTCTCATCACTTTTGGAAATTTCGGAGAACGTTTTGAATTGCTTGCCATGAAAGCGGCAGGTATCTCTCTGTTGAAGATTATGCGTCCGCTGATAATTTTCATATCCATCATTTGTTGTGTTTCTTTTTATTTTCAGAACGTTATCGGCCCTAAGGCGCAGACCAAGTTATGGACGCTGCTGATTTCCATGAAGCAGAAGTCGCCCGAAGTGGATATTCCCGAAGGGGTGTTTTATGACGAGATAGACGGCTACAACCTTTACGTAAAGCATAAGAACCGTAAGACGGGTATGCTGTACGATGTGCTGATTTATAATTTCGAGAAAGGATTTGAGAATGCGCAGATAATCAAGTCGGACTCCGGCAGACTGGAAATGACGGCCGACAAACAGCACCTTTATCTGCACCTTTACAGCGGTGAGCAGTTTGAAAATCTGAAGTCGCAGAATATGAACCAGAAGAATGTGCCCTATCGTCGGGAAGCGTTCGTGGAGAAGCATGCGATTATAGAATTCAACTCGGATTTCAATATGGTGGACGCCGGATTTATGAGCAATCAGTCCAATAGTAAGGATATGAGAATGTTGCAGGCCGGCATCGACTCCATGAAAGTACAGAACGACAGTGTGGGGCGGTCTTACTATAAAGAGGCTATGGCAAGTACTTACAAAGCCACTACCAATACCTTGAGCAAGACGGATACGATGAAGATAGAATCTGCCCGCTTGGGCAATTACGATGTGGACAGTCTGTTCAATGCGGCTACTTTGATGCAGAAGCAGAAGATTATGTCTACGGCTGTCAGCCGTGCGGAAAGCGCGGCGAGCGATTGGAGCTTCAAGGGCTTCAATATATCGCAGACGGAAACCAGCTTGAGACGTCACATGACGTCCTGGCACGAGAAACTGACGCTTTCGTTAGCGTGCCTTATTTTCTTCTTTATCGGTGCGCCGTTGGGCGGTATCATCCGTAAAGGCGGTTTGGGTATGCCTGTGGTGGTGTCCGTGCTTATTTTCATCATCTATTACATCATCAATAATACGGGCTATAAGATGGCGCGTGACGGCAAATGGATTGTATGGATGGGCATGTGGACCAGTACGGCTGTGCTGGCGCCGCTGGGTGCATTCCTTACTTATAAATCCAATAACGACTCGGTGGTGCTGAATGCCGATGCTTATGTCAACTGGTTTAAGAAGATAGCGGGTATCCGCAGTGTCCGCCACCTGTTCAGGAAGGAAGTGATTATTCACGACCCGGATTATGCCCGTCTGCCGGGAGAACTTCAACAACTGTCGGCGGATTGTCGCGCGTATGCCGAAAAGAAAGCTCTGATGCGTGCGCCCAATTATTTCAGGCTGTGGATGAACGATACACCGTATGACGAGGAAGTGGCGGAGCTCAACGACCGGATGGAGGCTTTGATAGACGAGATGTCCAATACAAGGTCTATACCGTTGCTGACGGCATTGAATAATTATCCTGTCATAGCCGTTCACGCCCATGTGCGTCCTTTCCGTAATTACTGGCTGAATATGTTGTGTGGAGTGATAGTGCCTGTCGGCTTGTTTTTCTATTTCCGTATCTGGGCATTCCGCATCCGGTTGAACAAGGATATGGAGCGGATTATCCGCACAAACGAAGAGATACGGAATATCATAAAAGTCAATCAGAATAAATAATAAAGAATGAAATATATGGAAAAAGTAAAGTTGAATACGATAGAAGAGGCCATTGAGGATTTCAAGGCCGGTAATTTCGTGATTGTAGTCGATGATGAAGATCGTGAAAATGAGGGCGACCTGATTATCGCAGCCGAAAAGATAACGCCGGAAAAGGTGAACTTCATGCTGAAACACGCGCGCGGGGTATTGTGTGCTCCGATTACGGTGTCGCGTTGCAAAGAACTGGATTTACCTCATCAGGTGTCCGATAATACCTCTGTATTGGGTACTCCTTTTACGGTAACAATCGATAAGCTGGAAGGTTGTACGACCGGTGTTTCTGCCGCCGACCGTGCCGCAACCATTCAGGCGTTGGCCGACCCTGCTTCTACTCCGGCCACATTCGGCCGTCCCGGACACATCAATCCGCTGTACGCACAGGAGAAAGGCGTGTTGCGCCGTGCCGGTCATACCGAAGCTACGATTGATATGTGCCGCTTGTCCGGTTTCTATCCTGCCGGTGCGCTCATGGAGATTATGAACGAAGACGGCACGATGGCGCGTCTGCCCGAATTGCGTAAAATGGCGGACGAATTCAATTTGAAACTGATTTCTATCCGCGATATGATAGCCTATCGCTTGCAGCAGGAATCTATCGTGGAGAAAGGTGTGGAGGTGGATATGCCGACAGAGCACGGACATTTCCGTCTGATTCCTTTCCGTCAGAAGTCCAACGGCTTGGAGCACGTGGCTTTGTTCAAGGGTACTTGGGCGCCAGATGAACCTGTACTGGTGCGTGTACACTCCTCTTGCGCCACGGGAGATATATTCGGCTCCATGCGTTGCGATTGCGGCGAGCAGTTGCACAAGGCGATGGAGATGATAGAGAAAGCCGGTAAGGGAGCTATCGTATACCTCAATCAGGAAGGCCGTGGTATTGGTCTGATGGAAAAGATGAGAGCATACAAACTTCAGGAAGACGGCATGGATACGGTGGATGCCAACATTTGTCTCGGACATCTGGCTGATGAACGCGATTACGGTGTGGGTGCTCAGATTTTGCGCGAGCTGGGTGTGCATAAGATGCGTCTGCTTACAAACAACCCGGTGAAACGCGTAGGCTTGGAAGCTTATGGCCTGGAGATTGTGGAGAATGTGCCGGTGGAAACCAACCCGAACCAGTATAACGAACGTTACCTGCGTACAAAGAAGGAACGTATGGGGCATACTCTTCATTTTAATAAGTAACTGTCTTTTTGTTTTATTATATCAAAGAAAATCGCTTATTTTGCAACCGGATTTGCATAACAACCATTAAATAGAAACAAGATGAACCAATTATCAGATCGTTTGAACAGCTTGTCGCCCTCTGCGACGCTGGCTATGTCTCAGAAAAGCGCAGAGCTGAAAGCTCAAGGCGTAGATGTAATTAACTTGAGTGTCGGAGAACCTGATTTTAATACTCCCGACCACATTAAAGAGGCTGCCAAAAAGGCGATAGACGATAACTTCTCTCGCTATTCTCCCGTTCCGGGGTATCCGGCCTTGCGTAATGCTATCGTAGAGAAATTGAAAAAAGAGAACGGTCTGGAATATACGGCTGTACAAATTTCTTGTGCCAACGGAGCCAAGCAATCGGTTTGCAATGCAATCTTGGTATTGGTGAACCCGGGTGATGAAGTGATTGTGCCTGCACCGTATTGGGTGAGCTATCCTGAAATGGTGAAGCTGGCGGAAGGCAATCCGGTGATTGTTACAGCAGGTATCGAGCAGGACTTCAAGATTACCCCCGCCCAGTTGGAAGCCGCCATTACGCCGAAGACCAAAGCTTTGATTCTTTGTTCTCCTTCCAACCCTACCGGTTCTGTATATAGCAAGGAAGAGTTGGCCGGACTGGCCGCTGTGTTGGCCAAGCATCCTCAGGTAGTTGTCATTGCCGATGAAATCTATGAACATATCAACTACATCGGTAAGCACCAAAGCATCGCACAGTTCCCTGAAATGAAAGAGCGTACCGTGATTGTAAACGGCGTTTCCAAGGCTTATGCCATGACGGGCTGGCGTATCGGTTTCATTGCCGGACCGGAATGGATTGTAAAGGCTTGCAACAAATTGCAGGGACAGTATACATCAGGCCCGTGTTCCGTATCTCAGAAAGCTGCGGAAGCCGCTTATACGGGAACGCAAGCTCCGGTGGAAGAAATGCGTAAGGCTTTTGAACGTCGCCGCGACCTTATTGTGAAACTGGCTAAGGAAGTGCCGGGATTCGAAGTAAACGTACCGGAAGGCGCTTTCTACCTGTTCCCGAAATGCAGCTCGTTCTTCGGTAAGTCCGCCGGCGACCGTAAGATTGAAAACTCCGATGATTTGGCCATGTACTTACTGGAAGTAGCTCACGTGGCTTGCGTAGGCGGTACGTCATTTGGCGCTCCCGAATGTATTCGTATGAGCTATGCTACCAGCGATGAGAATATTGTGGAAGCTATCAGCCGCATCAAGGAAGCATTGTCAAAGCTTGCATAATCTTTGGATGGCGGGAACTCACCGCAGGCGTATGGATGGAAGGTCTGTGTAGTCTGGGGTGAGTTGCGATATATACTTCTTGGTACTGAAATAAAAAGGCCCGGTTTCATTGAAACCGAGCCTTTCTTCTTTTTCTTAGGATTGTATTATTCTCCCGGATGAATTGCTTCAGAAGGGCAAACATCTGCACAAGTACCGCATTCAGTACAAGTTTCAGGATCGATAGAATAGATATCGCCTTCAGAGATAGCGCCTACCGGACACTCGTCGATACAAGTTCCGCAAGCAATACAATCGTCACTAATTACGTAAGCCATTTTCTTTAATTTTTTAATTATTAGTACTAATTGGTTCGGCAAAAATAGCTGTTTTCTTCAATACTTGCTATCAATCTTGATTAAAAACGTTTAATTTGTACCCTGTCTAAATAGCGGCAGGGACAAACGTGCATATAATCAGGTAGTAAGCGTGGGATATGTGAAATATATGATTGGATTGTCACCGCTTTTCTCTACACGATAGCTGCCGTTGAAGTGCTCGAAAAACAGTAGATTGATTCTGTGCGATATGGATTCCTTTTGTGAAGAAAATGCGGGATCGGTGAGCGGGCTGTTCTCTATCCGGCAGTTTATTGACTGTGTTTCCGGATTGTAAGTCAGTTGCATGTTCACTATCCTTGTTCTCTTGCATTCGACAGGGTATAGCAGCATGCCGGAAACCAGTTGCGTGAGGCGGCTGACGTCGGTATGGATGATTGCATTGCCGGTATCTGCCACCAACTCCAAATGTATGCTTCCTTCGCTTCGCATCTGTACCAGGCAGGGGAGTTCGTTGCACCACTCTTGTACGTTGCAGTTCTGTAACTGAAACTTCATCATGTTGGCTTCCAAACGTGAGAGGTCCAGTACATTGTTGACAAGCCGGATGAGTTCCGCCGAATTACTTTGGATGATACCGGAGTATTCTCTTTTCTCGTCTTCACTCAGGTTGGCGTCCTCGGTCATGAGTTGTGAAAATCCTACTACGTTGTTAAGAGGAATGCGTATGTTATAACTCATAGTTGTCAGGAAACGGCTTTTTATCTCATTCGCTTCTTCGGCAATGGCGGTTAATCTTCTCATTTCCTTTTCATCTTTTTGCAGGCGTTTCCGGCTCCGGTATATGTGGATGTTGAAAAGCAACAATGCAAAAATGATGATAACGGATATGGATAAGCAGATTTGGTGGAACATATTGCGCCTTTGCTCTTTTTGCAGCGTGAGCTTGTCCATATTGTAAAGAGAGAGTATCTCTTCCATTTGCGAGGTGGTAATAAGATTGTATAGAGAGTCTTTGCTTTTGAGGCTCTTTTTGTAGAATGTGAGCGCTTCGTCCGGTTTTCCCGCTTTTACTAATGAGTCGGCTTTCTGAATGTCGCGGTTTATGGCACATTCTATTTCGGCCGGATACCGGCGCGGCGAGGAGTACTGTTTTTTCGCGTCTGTACCGACAGCTTGTACGGGTAGGAGCAGAGCGAGTAAGGCCGTTATGATAAGCAGTCTTTTCATACTTCGCTCTCCTTTCTGCCTTTGGCCGGCTGTGGCTGTTGGAGGGGGTGGGTGAAAAAGAACCGTGAACCGCCTGTATAGTCAGGGTCTATCCATATTCTGCCACCTATATGTTCGATGATGAGCTGGCAGATGGAAAGTCCTAATCCGCTGCCTTGAGCATTTTCGTTTAGTTTCTCGAAACGCTGGAAGATAGCGGCTTGTTTGTCTTTGGGAATGCCGCAGCCCGTATCTGTCACGGAAAAGAGCAACTCTTGTTCCGACTGTTTTTTAAGTTCCAGGGTAATACTGCCTTGCGGTGTAAATTTGGTGGCGTTAATCAGCAAGTTTATCAAGACTTGTTGCAGGCGCGAGTCGTCCGTTTCTATTTCCATGCTTTCCAGCTCCGTCGTGAAGCATATTTCTGCCTGGGTCTGTTTAATCTTACTGACGGTATCGGCTACATTCCTGCAGATGCTGACGACATCATACCGGCCAATGCTGAATTGTATTTTCCCGAATTCAAGGCTCGACAGGTCTATCACATCGTTGATGAGCTTTAGTAATAACTCGGAGTTTTGCAGGATTACTTCATTGCATTGGCGACGTGTGTCGTCATCCAGCCCTTCTTCTGTCAGTAGGGACGAAAAACCGGAGAGGGCATTGAGCGGCGTACGTATTTCATGGCTCATATTCGAAAGGAATATGCTTTTGGCGGATGTGGCGTTTTCGGCATCGGTACGCAGGCGCTCCAATCTTTGGGTGGATAGGGTTATCTTCTGACGCTGCCTTCTGAGCACGATAGTTATAACGATAAACATGAGGAGTAGCAGGATACTGCCTGTCAATATGCCGGTGATAAGCTTGCTGTGCTCTTCTTTATTGGCCAGCTCCATTTGGTCTATCTGGTATTTGGCACGCAGGATACCGATTTGCCGTGCGTAACCTTCGGCGGTGAGCGTGTCGACCGTGGGATATAATTCTTGATACAACCGGCAGGCGTCCATTGCTTTTCCTTGTATCTTATATAGATATATTGTTTCCTGTGTAATCCATCGGTAATAAGCCGACCGTTTGTTGACTGAATATTCCTGTTTCAGTTCCTCGTACAGTTTCAAGGCCTTGTCCCAATAAGCTTTATCCCAGTTACCCATGGCACGGTAGTAGGCGGCAGCGGTATACTTCAGATGAAAATAGTAAAACTTCTCGGGATACAGCCGATAGATAGAATCCATATCTTGCAGGTACTTGGCGGTTTCTTTAAGGTAAGTCTTTGAAAGATGTCCGTGTGAGATGGCATAGTTGGCTTTTTCGATGGCGGCGAAGAAGCCGGTGGCATAATCCGGTTGTTGCAGAAGGGCTTTATCTATATCGTTTAATACTCTCCTTGCTTTTTCCAGTCGGCCTTTGCGCTGTAAAGTATTGGATGCTTTTAGTAAAAGTTGCGTACGGTAGGGATGTTGCGGAGAGATAAGGCTTAATTCCTTTAAAGCGTTTTGATACGCCTCCGATGCTTTATCGTATTGACTGGCTATGGTGTAAGCGTCGCCGATAGCTTGGTTGGCAACTACCATGCCGAAATCGTATCCGGTTTCTTTGGCTTCTTCGTACATCAGCCGTGCCCGGTCTATGGCAAGGCTGATATCTCCCCGCAGTGTATAGGCGTTGGCAAGTTGTAGCTGTAATAAGAAGTAGGTTTCTTTATTGCGGTTGTCTGCTTTGAGGTCCGGCAGAATGTTTTCACTCCAGCAGATGACGCTATCCACCGATACGTATTCGTCGTAAAGTATCTTCTTTTGGATAAAAATTTTCAACGTATCCAATTTGTTGGGAGCGGTTGCGGCGCATATTGAGGTAGCACATGTCATACATATTACCCATAGCCCTATCAATATGGCGGCACTTTTTCTCATCGTTTGTTTTGTTTGTCTTCTTTGTCTATTATTGGCAAAAATAAACATAAAACATGATATACAAAATAAAATATAATGATTTTATTTTCAATATGTTCGGTAACAAACGGATGAATATGGCCTCTCCTTGTCCGGACGATTTAGTAAAGCTCCAATCCGAATTCGTCTTTCAATTGCAGCAGGGCGTCGTTCTTTTGCGCCATCATTTGAAATTTTTCGACACGGCCGTATGCGCGAACCTTCTCGGCGGGGGCGCTGATACGTACAGTCATGGTTACCTTACGGTTTTTCAAACGGATACGCAGGTACTCTTGCAGCCGGGGAATCATCGAAGTAAACTCTTTTGCAACGATTTCATTATCCACGACGGCTTCGAACGTGGTGGTGTTCAGCAGGGTGACATGCATATTCTGCATACGTTTGGCGATGGCTACTTGCTCTTTGGGCATGCGTCCGGCGTATTCTTGCCAGTAGTAATTTACATCTCTTTCATTGAAGATATAGTCTTCTTCCGGTTGCGCTGTTTGCTGTGCGGCAGGGGTTGGAGCCGTGTTCTTTGCCTCTTCTTCCGCTTTCGGCCGTTTAATGGATACGCCGAGACCGGACATTTTTACTACCGGAATCTTCTTTTCTTCTTTTCCTTGTGCCAGTAAAATGGCGGTAGGAGTGGCGTGCGAAGCCGTATTTACCGGTGTAGCAGTGGCATTGGCAGGAGGGGCTGCAGTGGGGGCGGCTTGCGGTTTCGCAGTGGCGGATACCTGCGGTTGGGGCGTAGCGGGAGCTGCCTGTGGCTGTTGTGTGGCGGCAGGCTGCGTAAATATGGGTTTTATGGCTTGTTTAGGGCTACGCCCATTGGCAACATCGTCTCCTTCGGCTGTGATTTGAGCTACTTGTATTAAGGTCAGCTCTACCAGCAGCCGCTTGTTCTTGCTGGCACGATAGTTCAAGTCGCAATCGTTACACAGTTTCATGGCACGGTACAGGAAAGGCAACGGGCATTTTTGCGCCTGCGTTTGGTAGCGTTGCCGGATACTTGCCCCTACTTCGAGCAGGGGCAGGGTTGCCGGATCTTTGCTTACCAGCAAATCGCGGAAATGTGAGGACAGGCCGGTAATGAAATGACTGCCGTCAAATCCTTTGTTCAGCACATCGTTCAGCAGCAGCAGGGCGTCACTGACTTTATTTTCAAGAAAATGGTCGGTCAGTTTGAAGTAGTATTCGTAATCCAGCACATTCAAATTCTCGATTACGCTTTGGTAAGTGATGTGTCCGCCGGTAAAACTTACTACCTGGTCGAAGATGGACAAGGCGTCACGCATACCGCCGTCAGCTTTCAGCGCAATGACGTTCAGAGCTTCCGGTTCGGCGGTAATTCCCTCTTTAGAGGCTACATAGGCCAAGTGAGCTACGGTATCTTCCACACCGATACGGTTGAAGTCGTATATCTGACAGCGAGAAAGGATGGTAGGCAGTATCTTATGTTTTTCGGTGGTGGCAAGAATGAATATGGCATGACGGGGCGGCTCTTCCAGCGTTTTCAGGAAAGCATTGAAAGCGGAAGCCGACAGCATATGTACCTCGTCAATGATATATACCTTGTATTTACCTATCTGAGGCGGGATACGTACCTGCTCTACCAGTTGGCGGATGTCGTCCACGGAGTTGTTGGATGCGGCATCCAATTCATGAATGTTGTACGAACGCTGTTCATTGAAAGCTGTACACGATTCGCATTGGTTACAGGCTTCTCCCTCTGCCGTGGGAGCCATGCAGTTTATGGTTTTGGCAAAAATACGTGCGCAAGTAGTCTTTCCAACGCCACGCGGACCGCAGAAAAGATAGGCGTGCGCCAGTTTGCCTGTGGCGATGGCATTCTTTAAAGTGGTAGTCAACGCGCGTTGCCCCACTACCGACTCAAAGGTCGAGGGGCGGTATTTTCGTGCCGATACGATATAATTTTCCATATTCAGGGTGTTCTTATCACTAATATAGAGCACAAAGACAGCGTGGCTTGTCTCAGCTTTTGTGCAAATGTACGCAAAAAAAAGAAATTTCTCAGTTATTCGTCTTATCTTTGTACTCAAAGAAACAATAACTGAATTACATGGATAAACTTGCTTCCCTCTGGTTGTTTGTCCGCAGACGTAAATATCTGATAACGTTTGTGCTGTTTGTCGTGCTTGTCGGTTTTCTGGATGAGAACAGTATTGTGCGCCGTCTCGGTTATTACCGCGAGGAAACGCGCTTACGCGGAGAGATAGACAGGTATCGTACGGAATATGAGGAGAATACCCGTCGCCTGAATGAGCTTGCCGTCGACTCCGGCGCTATCGAGAAAATAGCCTGTGAAAAGTATCTGATGAAGAAGCCCAACGAAGATATTTATGTATTTCAAGATGATATAGAAGAATGAAACAACTGATACCCGCCCTTTTTGCAGTAGGAGCTGTAATGCTTCTGATAGGCGCTGCCGTTTATGTCACCGGATGGCAACTCTCGCCTTATATATATACGATAGGTGCGACATTTGTTGCTTTAGCGCAAATAAATTCACCTTCAAAATGCAAAAGTCCCACTATCAAACGTCTGCGGCGCCAGCAGATATTCGGTGCGTTGCTCTTGGTGCTTACCGGAGCTTTTATGTTCTTTACGCATGGTAATGAATGGATTGTTTCGCTGACTATTGCTGCTATCCTTGAACTCTATACGTCGGTACGTATTCCGCAGGAAGAAGCTAAGGAGCAGTAGTTATATAGAATTGGCAAAGAGCGGTTTTATTGATGTATGAATGGCTGAAAACATCATTGCTTTTAGTTTGATCTGCAAAAACTTTTCAGAAGTCTTTTGAGATAAGGTTTCAACCGAACTCCATGAGGTGGAATTTTGTGTAGTGACATATATAAGCATTAAAATCTTTTTCTCATAAAAAAAGGCTATCTCTCCCAGACAGCCAATCTTTTTTGTTAACCTTAAATCTAATACTATGAAAAACACACTGCAAAGATACTTCTTTGTCCGTATTCTCCAAACTTTTGGGAGCAATCCTTTCTTTTTATAACATGCTTTAGCTGCGTGATATTTTCGTTAACATTTAACATAATACCCGTTTCCCCTTTAACTTATACAACACCCGGCCGTTGATACAGGCCACTGGCGTATAGGCATGGAATCTGAGGTTTTATAGTGATTGGCATTCTGCATGACTCAATGATGTCCGGCCGCACGAGTGATCTGGTCTGTTGATAGAGCTTATAGGTCAAGTCTCGTCACGGCTCTAAGCAAGGAAAGGCCATGCCTGACTGTACATGCCATGCAGCTCTTTGAAGGAGATGGATATACGGCAAACTAATCTTACCCCGCCCGTGTTCTTTTCGTACCACGGCTGTTGTATGCAAAGAACACAGGTGAGGTAATTAAGTACCACTGCCGTGGTACGAATAGTTCTTTATATTTTTGTTTCTTACTTCCGTTGACGCCAGCGTTTACCTTTCCGTTATTTCAGAACTGTTCTTCCTTGTTTTTCAATAAACCATTTGAGGCTTATATGAAAGCGTGAGTGTTTAAGGTTCTGTGAATATATACGTGTTATGTATACACGTGTGCGCTTGTACACGCGTCCGCCTACGTGCCCGCACGCACGTGCGCATATATTATAATGTGTCCCTTCCTTTCATCAGCCTGTTCCCTGTTCTGTTTTATGTTCTACAACACATTTACAAATCAGCGAGTTAGGAAAAAGTTTCAAAAATATTAGGAAAAAGTGAAAGATATATTTGGTCGGTATATTAAAATCCT
>NZ_JADNLF010000015.1:0-92792 GCF_015555825.1 Bacteroides clarus
CTTTTCCGAGTCTTGGAAAAGGGCTTTCTGTTGCTTATACCATATATATTCCCCTGTTTGTACAGAAATGAAAGCCGGATGCACAAAACTGAAAGTTAA
Source organism: Bacteroides clarus (assembly GCF_015555825.1). Lineage (NCBI taxonomy): Bacteria > Pseudomonadati > Bacteroidota > Bacteroidia > Bacteroidales > Bacteroidaceae > Bacteroides > Bacteroides clarus. Next base: position 100 of record NZ_JADNLF010000015.1, read on the forward strand.
ATCAACATACCGATAACATCAAAATACATGGGGAAAAGTCCTGTATGGAGAAAAGGCATAATTTAGCAACCGGAAAATCAGTGATTACAAACATAATACTATAAGATTCTAAATATGGAAAACATTCGAAAGATTCTCCTGTTGACATCGTGCCTCTTCATAACCTTAGGCACGTATGCGCAAAGTATCAACGTCACCGGAAAAGTCATAGATGAAGAAGGATTGGAAGTAATCGGCGCCAACATCTCAGTCAAAGGAAGCGCGGGTGTCGGTACCATTACCGATTTAAACGGACAATATACGCTGAAAGTAAACAATCCGTCCAAAGATATCCTTGTCTTTTCGTTCATCGGAATGAGAACCCAGGAAGTACATGTAAAGGGGAAAAAACGGATTGACGTAACGCTGCAATCGGACAGTAAATTGCTCGACGAAGTAGTTGTCATCGGTTACGGTACATCCAAGCGCAGCGACCTTACCGGTTCCGTCGTATCGGTAAAAAGCGAGGATTTGATGCAAACTCCCACTTCCGACGTGGCGCAAGCTCTGGCAGGACGTGTGGCGGGTGTACAAATCTCACAAAGTGAAGGCGGTCCTGGTTCCTCTATTTCCATTAATGTACGCGGTGGCATCTCCATGACTCAAAGCAACGAACCGCTCTACGTCATTGACGGTTATCCCAGCGAAGACGGTATGTCCGGCCTCGACCCTGGAGAAATTGAAAGCATCGACATCCTGAAAGACGCTTCTTCCACCGCTATCTACGGTGCGCGCGGCGCCAACGGTGTAGTAGTAATCACGACCAAGAAAGGGCCCAAAGACACAAGCAAGATGAACGTCAGCTTCGACAGTTATATAGGTGTCAGTAAAATAGCCAGAAAGTTGGATGTACTGTCTCCCAAAGAGTTTGCACTGCTCGACTATGAACGCAACTATGTTTTGGACGGCAGCAAAGGGGTGACCGGTTTCCAAAACCGTTACGGTTCTTTCCAAGACATCGACGAAAACTATGCCAACCGCGAAGGTATCGACTGGCAGGAAGAAGCGTTAGGACGTATCACCACTTCTCAAAACTATCGCGTTAATATATCCGGAGGTACTAAAGAACTGAAATACGGCATGAGTTACAACTACTTCAAAGAGTTGGGAGCCATGGTATACAGCGGTAATTACCGTCATAACATATCTTTCAATATCTCTCACAAGGCCTCGTCACGCTTTCAGGCAAACGCCCGTTTCAATTACAACCAAGGCAAAACCTACGGTATGGGTACTTCGGGACAAAGTACGCGTTTCAATAAGATGGAACATATCCTCCAATACCGTCCCATGAGCGGTATTAAAGGTACCGATACGGACTTGCTCTCCGGTGAAGACCCCATGTTCGAGGATGAACAGGACAACCCGATGCAGAACCCCATCATCTCAGCACAGGAAGAAGCCAGAACGCGCTTTACCCGCAGCCTGCAAGCCAATGGCGGATTCACATTCAACTTTTCAAAGAAACTGAGTTTTCGCAATACCATCGGTACCCGCTACCAGCTGAACCGCAACGACCAGTTCAACGGTGACTTGTCCGCTATCGCCAAACGTTCCAGTATCGGCGGATACATACAATATTCTGAAAGTAACAGCTTCCAAACCTCCAATGTACTTACCTTTAATAATTCCTATAAGAAAAAGCACCGCCTCACTTTGATGCTCGGTCAGGAATGGATAGGCAGCTGGAGCAAATCGCTCCGTGCGGATGCCTACCAGTTTACCAACGACGACTTGGGATTGAACGACATGGGCGCAGGTGTTCCCACTTCCATCTCCTCAAGCTATGTCAACAGCAACCGAATGATTTCTTTCTTTACACGTGCCAACTATAACTTCAAAGATAAGTACCTGTTCACAGCCACCTTGCGTGCCGACGGCTCTTCCAAGTTCAGTTCCGGACACAAATGGGGCGTCTTCCCATCCGTATCAGGAGCCTGGCGTATGGCGGAAGAACCTTTCATCAAGAAGCTGAACATCTTCTCCGACTTGAAACTGCGTATCGGTTACGGTCTTGCCGGAAACAACCGCATCGGCGACTTCATGTCACTGGAAACTCTGGACTCCGTAAAATACCCCAATGGCTCTGACATCATTACAGGTTATGTTCCTTCAGGCATCCCCAGCATCGACCTGCAATGGGAAGCCAATAAGACGCTGAACATCGGTTTGGACATGGGTTTCCTTGCCCAACGCCTCATCGTCACACCGGAGTTCTATCTGAACCGCAGCGACCATTTGCTGCTGAACTCACGCGTTCCATCCTCTTCCGGTTTCACCAATATGATACGTAATGTGGGCGAAACGCAGAATATAGGTTTCGACCTTGCCATAAGCTCTTTCAACATACAGCGGAAAAAGTTTTCATGGAAAACGGATTTCAACATCTCATATAACAAGAACACGATTCGCGCGCTCTCGGGTGAAGACTATTTTTACGAAGAGTACGCTTTCGGTTGGCAACAGAAGACTCACAAGATTGAGGTAGGCAAAGCCATCGGACAATTCTACGGTTACAAAACCATCGGTCTCTATCAAGTGGATGAATTCGACTATGACCCCGATACTCAAAAATATACCCTGAAAGAAGGTATTCCCTATAAAGGAAGCGACCGCAACAGTGTGCGTCCCGGCGATTGGAAGTTCGCCAACCTCGATGACACAGGCGACAGCAAGGGAGTGGTCGACGAGAAAGACAAAACCGTTATCGGCAATGCCACCCCCGACTTTTACGGAGGTATCAACAATACATTCAGATACAAGGATTTCGATTTGAATATCTTCTTCAACTTCAGCTATGGCGGCGAGATTCTGAACGCCACCAAGCTTTCCAATACCCAAAGCGGCAAAAGAAACTACAATGTGTTGGGCATCTGTGATATAGACAGCCGCTGGACATACATCAACAAACAGACAGGCGAACTGATAACCGACCCTGCCCAACTGGCAGCCGTCAATGCCGGACGTACCATAGCCAGCGTATACGATATGGAGCAGGGAGACAAATACATCCACTCCTGGGCAGTGGAAGATGCCTCTTTCCTGCGCTTGAAGAATATCTCCCTGGGGTATGCCTTCCCCAAAAAGCTCATCAGGCAACTTTCCATCCAGCGGTTGCGCCTCTACTTCACAGCCAGCAACCTCTTTGTATGGACTCCTTACAGCGGATTCGATCCCGAAACATCCGTATCAGGTAACGGCCTGACGCGCGGTGTCGACTTCGGTTCCTATCCACGTAGCCGTTCCTTCGTTCTGGGATTCAACCTTACCCTATAAATCTTATAAAAACAAATGCCGATATGAAACGAATTAAATACCTATATTTTTCAAGCATGCTCTTTATGGGAGCCATATCCATATCCGCCTGTACCGATATGCTTACGGAAAAACCGGAAAACACCTACGAAAAGGACGGATATTTCATCAGAGAAGAAAATGCCGAAATGGCAGTAATCGGTACCTATGAAGGGTTGACCGAGGACTACAATCTTTGGGGGTCGGACGATATTTACTACTCCACCCGTGTACAGAACGACAATGCCAAAGATGCCATCTTCAGTTACATCATGACTCCCGCCAATCAGATTGTCAACACCGCCTGGAAGGCCAAGTACAAAACCCTGAACCGTGCCAACTATACGATTGAAGGCATTCAGGGGATGGACGGATACCGGAACAATGAAATATTACAGTCTTATGTAGCGGAAGCCATGTTCATACGTGCCATGGTTTCTTTCGACCTGGTGCGTATGTGGGGAGACGTACCCTACGCAACCGAATACAGCAAGAGCTACGAAGCCACTTACAAACCCCGTACCGACCGTGAGTTAATTTATGACCGGATAATCAGCGACCTGACCTTTGCCAAGCAACATCTGGCGTGGGGTACTGCCTCATCCTCACCGGAACGTGCCACACAAGGGGCAGCAAGAGCATTGCTGATGCGTGTGCTGCTGCAACGTACCGGTTACAGCCTCCAAATGGACGGTACACTGAAACGTCCCGACAACGACAAACGTCAGGAATACTTCAAAGCGATTATAGAAGAATGGAAAGCCTTTCAAGAAGAAGGAAAGTTCCACGGATTCTACGAAGACGACGCTAACAGTTATGAAGCCCTATTCAAGAGTTTTTCCGGTGAAATACTGAATAATAAAGAAAGCCTGTTCGAGATAGCTTTCCAATATCCCAACCGCAAAGGCAGCCTCGGCTCAATCATAGGCGTACAAGTAGCGCAAGCCATCGTTTCCGGCAATGAAAAGAACAATGTCATGGGACGCGCCTCCGTACAATACCGTTGCCTGCCCGAATGGGGCAACTTCTATGAAGCGACAGACCAGCGCCGTGAGGTTATGGTTGCCACACACGTTTGGAACTGGGACAAAGAAAAGCATACACATGTCAAGAAAGATATTTCCGGCTATGCATTTGTAGGCAAATGGAGACGTGAATGGATGCCTTTGGGATACGATGAGCTGAATGCGACCGATGTCAACTTCTGCTACATACGTTATGCCGAAGTAGTATTATCGGCCGCTGAAGCGTACAACGAACTGGGAGAAACAGCCAAAGCTTGGGAACTGATCAACAGGGTACGTGACCGTGCAAAAGCCACGAAATTAAATGCCGGCAATTACAACGAACTGATGAAAGCCCCGCAGGTATTAAACCTCGATTTCATAGACGACTCCAACGAAGCCGGAAAAATACGTACCGTTCTCTATTGGGAACGCGCTTTTGAACTTGCCTGCGAAGGGGTACGCAAATACGACCTTATCCGTTGGGGCATCTTGAAAGAGGCATTGCAGTTGATAGGTAGCCAAACCAGTGTCAATACCGATAGGAATACACCTTTCCCTGCCGGAAACAACTTTCAGAGTGGTAAGCACGAGCTTTTCCCTATTCCGGAAGACGAAATGCAGGTCAACTATACTCTGAACGGTAAGAATAACCCGGGATACTAAAGAAACCGGAAGTTGAAAGTCATAAGTCGAGAAATCATAAATCAAAAACTACAAATCATAACGTCATGAAGAAACAATTCATCCGCCAATGGACACTGCTGCTTCTGTTCGCATTGGCTATAACGCCGGCGGCACTGGCACAGAAAACCGGTTTAGAGCGAGTGCACGAGAATGTACGTGTCACACCCTACCCCCAGCAAGACAATCCGCTTTACCTGAATCCTTCTCCACTGATAGTACCGGTGGAGATGCGCAAGGCGGACTATTTGGAATTTCAACTGTCACAAGAACAGACTTTTCCTAAAGGAAAGACCCTACAATCCAAGCCCCTTGCCTGGTGTATGTTCAATCCGCACCGTGTGTTGGAGAACGGCACCTGGTACTGGCGTTTCCGCTCGGTAGACAAAGCCGGGAAAGCGGGTGAATGGAGCGCTACCTATAACTTCAGTGTCAGCGAAGATATCCCACAATTCGTGACCCCTACCTTCGACGCCTTTATGAAAAACATGCCGAAAGGTTACCCGCGTATATATTGCTTTTTGGAAGGGGGACTGAAGAAAGCGAAAGGGAATATCCAGACAAGCCCGGAGTACAAAGACCTTACAAACAGAGCCCAAAGAGCCTTGAACAATAACTACGAGACCCATCCCACCCCCTATAAAGCGGCCAATTTGATGGGGCAGGACGCCAACCAGCTCTATACCGCCTATCGTGCCACAGGCGAGCAGAGATATGCCGACAAAATGCTGGCATACACACGCGCTTTGCTGGCAAGCACCCCCGACCCGAAACTGATTAATGACTTCTACTGCGGTGATGTACTGTTCCTCCTCACCCACACCTACGATGCCTGCCACGACCGATTGAACCGGGAAGAGCTCCAGAAAATAGAAGACCTCACCTTTCAAATTGCCAAATATCACCACAACGTACAACGTAAAGGAAGGGTAGAAAACCATATTTTCGACAACCACTATTGGCAGCGTGCCTACCGTGAGATGTTGCAGATAGGCCTGATGTTTGCCGACAAGAACGATACGGCCAAAGAAATACTGGAATACTGCTACGAGCTCTGGACTACCCGCGCCCCGGCATCCGGCTTCAACCGCGACGGCGAATGGCACAACGGACAGGGCTACTTCCATTCTAACGTGAAAACCTTGTGGTACGTTCCCTCGCTGATGTCCTACGTCACAGGCACCGACTTCCTGCAACACCCTTTTTACAAAAACCTGGGCAAAGCGCTTGTCTATGCCTGGCCTCCCCGGAGCATGAGCGCCGGCTTCGGTGACGGTAACGAAAGTTTCAACTACGTATCCCGCCAGCGCGCGGCTCTGGCAGACTACATCGCCCGCGAAACCGGAGATCCTTACGCTATCTGGTATTGCAATGAAAACAAGACCGCGACAGCCGATATGGATATGCGTATCTACCGTATAGCCAGTGCAGACAAAATGTACCCTGCCGGCACACCACTTCCCGAAGATGCCCCCAAAGCCCTGTGGATGCAAGATACCGGAGAGATGCTGGCACATAGCAACCTCAAGCGTTATCGGGAGAACACTTTCCTCAGTTTCCGCTCCAGTCCGTTCGGTTCGGGCAGCCATACGCTTTCCGACCAAAACAGCTTCAACCTGCACTTTCGCGGAGTACCCGTATACCGCTCCACCGGCTATTACCTGCACTTCAGCGACCCGCACAACCTGCTGTCCTACCGCCATACCCGCGCCCATAACACTATTTTAGTGGACGGCATCGGACAACCTTTCACAACCCGCGCCTACGGAAAGCTGGTACGCATGTTGTCGGGAGAAAACATCTCTTATGCCTGCGGTGACGCCTCGAACGCATATTGCGGCCTGACGGACTATCCTATGTGGCAAAAGAACTTCAAGAATGCAAAAGTAGAGGAATCCGTAGCCAACGGCTTCGGCGAAACACCGCTAAAAAAGTATCGCCGCCACATCCTGTTGCTGCACCCCAACATCGTGGTCATCTACGACGAGCTGGAAGCCGGCAAACCCGTACGCTGGGACTGGCTGCTTCACAGTCCCGTACAATTCAAGTTCGATGAGAACGGCAAGGACAAGATTCTCACCACCTACTATCCCGAGAAGAAGTTCACCTCTATCGCCCGGATATTCAGCAACTCCGACTGCAAACTGTCGCAGACAGACCGATTCTTCTCGGCTCCCGACCCCAAGAAGATGCGCAAAGGCCGGGAATATCCCAATCAATGGCACATGACCGCCGCCTACGAAAAGAGTGCCGCCAATCGGATTCTTACCGTCATCACCCTGCAACCCGACGGAGCCAAGCCCCTTAACGTAATACACGATAAGAACGGCAATCCCAATGACTTCGTCCTTGCCGGAAAGTGGAAGCTCAGAGCCCAACTGGATCCTTCACAACCTGCCGAACTGCTGATACGTGATCCTAAAACCGGCGTTCTCTTCAGCTTAGGTAATAAAACACTCCAGATTGAAGGTGAGGACTACAAACGCGAACCGGGCACTTCCGTGCTATTCGATGTAATGGACGGTAAATGGACCATTCATGAAATGTCCGATATAGAACCTATGCCAACAGGGAAACTACATCATGACCAACCGTAATGATAATGAAATACCGGAAGCATGGATGAAACGGCCCCCTGCCCGAACACGCTTCGGCATCGCGTTTTATCCCGAAACAGTAAGAAATCATGCTATATATATGTAAGCCCTTCAGTATGCACAATACTGAAAGGCTTCTAAACAGAATTGTAAGCTAATTCGCCGGTTTCGAACGAAGAGTAAACAAAACAGAAACCCTTTTTTCTGCGGAACATATACATTTGTCAACAGGAAAAGTAACGAAAAGCATAGCGACTGAAAAACACAGTTATAAACTATGAACAATACCAGTATATGAAACTGAATACCTATTTATTAAGACGAGTAATCTTGATACTATGCCTCACAATGGTTTCAGCCACTTGGGCACAAGATACAAAGAAGACGGTTATCAACAAGAAAACCGTCATCAACAAGCCGGTTGTCAAAGAACAAAAGGCCGCCTCCAAAACGGCGACGCCAACCTCCAAAAAACAGACATCCGCCAAAGTTAAAGCCGCTCCAAAAAACGACAAAAAACGTAAAGTACAGCCTGTCAAGAAAGTCAACAACAGTCGTTACATCGCACTGAAGACCAACGTTCCTTTCGATGCGCTTGCCGTGCAGAACCTTGCCCTGGAAGTACAACTACACAAACACATCACCATAGATTTCCCGATAATGTGGAGTATCAGCGATATTGAACGTGAGCACGCCATCCGTGGCATAGCTTTACAGCCCGAAGGACGTTGGTGGCTGAAAAAAGCAGGAACGGGACATTTCTTCGGACTGCACACTCACCTGGCATGGTTCAATGCCAAATGGGAAGACAACCGTTACCAGACAGCCAAACGCCCCCTTGCCGGAGCCGGTATCAGCTACGGTTACAAAGCAGACCTCTCTGCCCATTGGGGAGTCGAATTCAATATCGGAGCCGGTTATGCCAATATGAAGTACGATACTTTCTATAATATAGAGAACGGAGCCTGGCTCAACACCCGTATCCGTCATTACTGGGGCATCACTCGCGCAGGCCTCTCATTAGTTTATCGTTTTTAAAAAGGAAGAACCATGAAAAAGAAACTCACTACATATCTACTGTACTTGCTGTTGCCTGCCTTGATGACAGGTTGTTTGTACGAACACCCAGTGATGACCGAAGACGGAGAAATAGGCATAGACCCTACATCCGTGACGCTGAATGCCAAACTAAAACTCAACCTCAAGATGCCTGCCGCCGAAGAAGGCGGCGAGGCCTTGCTCCGTCCCGAAGCCGGAGAATCCCCTCAATACCGCCACCGATTCATCATCGACGCTTACTTGAACCGTATATGCGTGGCGCGTCAGGTGATTTATCAGGACATTGCCAACGGACGTGATGAGTTGACTATCCCCGTCAATATGAAACTCCATGCACGCAATTACGAGATAGCCGTATGGAGCGATTATGTGCAAATGCCTAATGAAGAAAACGATATTACCGGAACGGAAGACTACTTTTACAATCCCACTGACAACTTTCTGCTCACCGTATACGGCAGCGAAAGTTACCGTAGCAACAACGAATACAAAGATGCTTTCTGCGGTATGGCGCAACTGGACCTTGAAGAGTATCGTGACAAGTGGAATACCCAGGTGTCGCTCGACATGGAATTGACACGTCCTGTTATGCGCTACCAACTTGTGGCAAACGATGTACAGAAGTTCCTGAAGCTCTTTAGCGACGGCAAGCTGAAAGGTGACAACTTCATAGTACGCGTCAAATATATATCTTACCTCAAAATGGGCTATAACGTACTGGAGCGTATACCCCGCCACGGGCTGATGTTCCTACAGCAGGAACGTACCATAAAGAACAGTGCCTTGAAAGACCAAACTACCTATCCGCTAACCTTCGACTACGTATTTGCCGATCCCGATGCCCTGACACGCATCCCTGTGACGGTGGAAATCGAAGTCAATAAAAAGATAGTGGCATCCGCCACTTTCAATGTCACCGGATGGGCAGGCAAGAATACTACCGTTACCTACGGTTTCCTCACGGCCGATCCTAATGGCGGTATCGATTTCAATCCCGACTTCGACGGAGAAGACGAGATTGTGGTTCCCGTATATCCCACTAAGTAACCAAACTAACTATATAATGAAATTTATTAACCAACTAATATCACATTGATTATGAAAAAGAATTTCTTATTCACAGCAATGGCATTCGTAATGGGGTTGATAGCAGCTTCATGCAGCCAGGATGAAATTATCTCAAGTAAAGACCAGACAGGAGGTGGTACTGTATCGATAGCGGTAAATATTCCGGTGAACGATCCTGTGACACGTGTAGCACCCACTATCCCCGACGGATATAAACTGCGCTGCATTCTGCAATTAGTGAAATCAAGCGACAACAGCGACATTACAGACGGAAGATATGTACAGGAAGTTGCAGCAGGAAGCGAGAAGGTGACTTTCACTTTCAATGCACCAAGTGATGCTTACAAATGCCTTTTCTGGGCGGACTATGTGAAAGGAACAGTGGCGGATGTTGCCACAGACGCTGATAATATCTATAATACGGCTGACTTGAAAGCTATCAGCTATACAGCCAACGCCGGAAGTGAGATGTTCAAGGGCGATGTAGCTGATGCTTTCTACGCCTGCTCGCTGGAACCTGTCACAGGAAACGGGTCACTCGCATCAATCACGATGAAGCGCCCTTTCACTAAAATCACATTCAAGGACGGTCAATCAGCTTACGATGAGTACACCAAAATCATAATAAAAGATTTACCCGCTCCCACCGGTTTCAACGTAATGACGGGAGAGACTGCCGGACATGCCGGTAAAGACAACTATGCAAGTATATCTTCTTCCGAACTCACTGTTGAGAACGGAAAATGGTTCAGCGTATACCTGTTTGCAGGCTTAAACCAAGGTAGCTTAGGTACAGGCAATGACATCACATTCGAACTGAAGAACGATGACGGCAGCGCAAGTAGTGGAGAACTCAAATTGAACGGTGCAAGTATCACGCTGACCGGAAACACAGTAGTAGAAGCCACTGTAGAGCCACAAAAAAACGGAGATACCTCAATAGACGTAATCTTCCCCGATGGCATGGTAGACCCGAACGCTTTAGCAGTAGGTGATTTTATCAATAAAAACGGTACTTGGAGCAAAACATATTCAGACCAAGCGGTAGCTATCGTGTGGAAATTGGTAACAGACGGTGGCAAATCAGTAAACGATGCAGCAAGTAACTATACCGAGTCTGCTAATGGAACTGACATGACAAGCAAAACGATTGCAGGCTATGCGTTCGCAATTGACTGTCCCAGCCGTGCAAAATTAAAAGGAGACGATGAACTTCCGACATTGAACGGAACGAAAGAGGCCACTGAAATCTTTGGCGATGACGTATATGGAATAACCCAATCCAACAGCTTCTTGGCACAATTTACGGACTATGCTTCCCCTGTATTAACCGCGCTCGAAGCATGGAAAACAGAAAATGTTTTAGCATCCACCGAGAACGTTAGCACATGGTATATACCTACCGCTGCTCAAACAAGGGATATAGTTGGTGTAGTTCTCAATGGAGAAAATGTACAACTTCAAAATAAAGGAGCAGGTGAGTATCCTTTCCCTGCACAGATAGCAGCCATATATACTGCATGGCTGGCAGCCAGAGGCGAAAGTAAATTCCAAAACTCTTCCGGTGCAAGTTATCTTCTCACATCAGGCAGCATTATAAAAGATAATACAAACCAGCTTGCTATTATATCAATACAGGAAGATACTCAAATAACAGTAGGAGAAGAACAACTTATCGGAAACAAAATAGGTTACCGTACCGAGAATATCGGTCAGTACACTATCCGCCCCGTCCTCACTATCTTTGATGGTATCAGCAAGGCACAATAAGAAGTTGCAGCCCACTGACAACAAGATAATTAATCATCCCCGTCTCACCCGCCGTAGCTACGAACGCGTGTGGGACGGGGTTCTATCAGTACCCCCGTACAGAATGAAGTTGTTTCAAAATATAAGAAACCTTTATCTTGTACCCATCAGTTCCGCAGCCTCCTGCAAGCACTTGCAGACGAAAACATTAATCACCTAACAAAACCATATGAAAACACCATTCTCCCCCCTCTGCCGCCATGCCGCTCACCTCTGCCTTGCAGTACTGTTACTCTCGCTCTCCGCCTGTCACGACGATGTACCGTCCGTTTCCTCCGAAGAGCCCGGCACCGAAGGAGAAGAAACAACCGAACTCTCCGATGCCTATCATGACAAAATACGTACCGCCCCTTACCCCAAAATAGATAACGAACTCTATCTGAACCCGCCCCCCCTCATCGTACCTCAAAGTATGAAGACAGGTGAGCGTCTGCTGTTCGAACTTTCACGCAGCAAAGATTTCAACACCACAGAAACCATGCGTTCCGAAGCCGATGAATGGTGCATCTTCAACCCTCACCGCAAGTTGGAAACAGGTATCTGGTACTGGCGTTTCCGCCAAGCGGACACCCACGGTACACCTCAAGGCGAATGGAGCGAACCCTATCACTTTGAAGTACCGGACGAAACACCCGTATTCGTCACTCCCGCCTTCAGCGAATTCCAAAACCGTATGCCGCACAGCTATCCGCGCCTCCACTGCTATTTAGACCCGAAGATAGAAACTGCCCGCCTGAACGTAAAATCACACCGCGAATACAAGATGCTGACAGGTCGTGCACAAGACGCGCTCAATACCGACTACACCACGATGAACCCTAACGAAAATACCGGAACACTGTGCATACACATGCAATCGCTCTACGACGCTTGGCACCTGACACAGGACGACAAATACAGCGACTGCATGTACCGACTGCTCCGGCAGATGCTTGCCTACCCTGTAAGCGACGCACTGCTGTTCGCGTCCAACTTCGCCTCTACCGACATTGCCATCTGCTATGCCCGTATCTACGACCAGCTCTATAACCGGCTGACACCGGACGAACGCGCCGCCATCGAGAAGTTGATGATGCGCGTGCTTCGCTGGTACTACCCCCAACATTGCGGAACACAAGAAAACCATATCTTCGACAACCACTTCTGGCAGCAGAATATGCGCGTAATTTTCCAGTGCGCCTTGCTGCTGTACGACAATACTGTCTATGCCGACGAAGTGCTTCCCATGCTGGAATACTATTACGAACTGTGGACGGCACGTGCCCCAGCCTCGGGCTTCAACCGCGATGGCGTATGGCACAACGGCAGTGGATACTTCAATGCCAACCTCGAAACGCTGCACTACATGCCGATGCTCTTCTCCTACGTCACAGGCACCGACTTCCTGCAACACCCGTGGTACAAGAGCGCAGGCCGCTCGCTTGTCTACACCTGGCCGCCCCACTCCAAAAGCAGCGGTTTTGGCGACGGCAGTGAGCAGGGCGATGAGCCCGCACGGCAGCGCGTCGCCTTTGCCGACTTTCTGGCACGCGAACTGAACGACTCCTATGCCGGATGGTATGCCTCGGAATGCGACGATACCATGCAGGGAGACCGGCTCTTCCGCTTGTACCGTATGTGCTCCACACGCCGCTACGACACCTCTCTGCCTGCCGATGCCGCCAAAATGGTGTGGTACGAAGACACAGGCGAAGTCACTATGCATAGTTGTCTGACGGATACGGAGAAAGACGTGAACCTGTCGTTCCGTTCCAGTACCTTCGGTTCAGGCAGCCACACCACATCAAGCCAAAACGCCTTCAACCTATTGTTCAAAGGAAAAGAGATATATCGCAGTTCGGGCTATTACCTGAACTTCAATGATGCCCACAACCTGATGTCCTACCGCCACTCGCGGGCACACAACACCATTTTAGTGAACGGCATCGGCCAGCCCTATTCCACCCGGGGCTACGGCAACATTATGCGCACACTTGAGGGCGCACACATCACCTACTGCCTGGGCGATGCCTCGAAAGCCTATTGCGGCATCTCGGACGACCCTATGTGGGTGCAAGCCTTTGAACGGGCAGGTATCACGCAAACCCCGGAAAACGGCTTCGGCGAGACACCGCTTACTAAATACCGCCGCCATGTACTTATGCTACATCCCGAAGGTATCGTCCTCATCTACGACGAACTGGAAGCATCGGAACCCGTCACCTACGACTGGTTGTTGCACAGCCCCTCGCAATTGTCTCTCAACAAAGAGTTACTTACAATCAACCATGCCGATTATAAATCCGGCTACACTGTCGTGACCCAACTGTTCTGCAACAACCCCGTCAGCATGTCGCTGACCGACCGGTTTCTCGTCAATCCCGACCCCGCCACCATGAAAGCGGGAGAAACATATCCCAATCAGTGGCACATGACGGCACGTATCGAAAGAGAAGATAAAACCCGTATTCTCGCCGTAATACAAGTGAATGCCGGCAACACGGCTCCGCAAATCATCCGTAAGACAGGCGGCACGCTGACAGTAGGTAAATGGACAATCAATGTCGAACTGGATGCCTCGAGACCTGCCGCTCTCAACATTATCCATTCGGATAATCCCGTACATTTCAGTTACGGTAAAGAAAGCCCGACACTAAACGGTGTACTCTACCCGAGAGAACATAGCATGTCGTCTCTACTTTACGATGAAACAGGCGGTGAATACAAAGTTGTAGAAGTGATTGATCAGCTGCCCGCATCCACCCGTATAGCCCGTTAACAACAAGATTATAATTTCATCGCACACAATTGTAATGCAATAGAAGAATATTATTATCCTTAAAAACAACATTATACTCCCGTTTCGAGTGAATACGTTACTTTTGTTTCGCAAGAGAAACTATAAAAACCAAAACAGCATGAAAGACAAGATTCTTCAGTTATTGATTGTATTATTCATCTTCCCGGCTCTGGCATCCGCCGCACCAAAGGAAGAAAAAGTATTTGCCAATTACTTTGACATCCCGGTAAACAGCCCGGAAGGAACGGAAGTTATCGGCCGTATTCATTTGGAAAGGAACAAGGATGTGCTGACAAACCCCATTCCTGCCGGTTATCACTTTGAGATTCTCAAACAAGAGAACGAAATGTTCAAACTGGAAACCCGATACGACTTATCTAAACGTATAATGGGCGTACTCACCGTGGCCCAAGGGCAGAACACCGGAAGTACCCCTTCCAATCATCGCCTGACCATTGCCCTGAAGGACGGTGACAAACAACTGAAAAAGTTCAATATCAACGTCAAAGTTGTAAAGGAAACCTTATGGAGTTTGTTCAACAAGCGATATACCCCGAAAACACTTGAGAACAAACGTCTATACGGACGTATCAAATACACCGATGAAGAAGTAGCCGCCAAGATTGACGAACTGAAAAACAACGGCTGGAAATTTGCCGGACTGGAGAAATGTTACCAAGGGCGTCCGCAAGACTATGTAGCCAAGCTCGACCCGACCAACGACCATGCGCCGAGCGGAACCATAGAATACGACTGGGCGGAAGTCGCCAACCGGATAGGCGGACTGGGTTATTCCTACGCCACTTCCAAGGTATACGGGCCTAAAGGCGACCCCGAAAAGCGAAATGAGTTAAAAGAGACCTTGTATCAGGCAATATTAACCTATACCAATTCCGTGCCCGTAGAGGGAAACGAAGTCATGGTAAATGGAAAGCCGATCGGCAATTGTACCGGTGACGGTTTCGGCATGCTGCAAGCGCACAACATGGCAGGTATGCAGACACCCACTCACCAATGGACACTGACCGACCCATTGGTAGTGCCCGTACTCCATCTGATGCCCGAACTGCTGAAAGGCATGCACAATCAGGATGAAACCTGTCTGAAAGTGCATAACGCCCTGATACGTTACCTGCAAATCTTCTTTGCCGAGATAGAAAGCCGCCGCGCCATCGACAATCCCGATGGACGCTGGGGCGAATTGCAAGACACCATCTACTCGTCCGGTGCATGGGCAGACGCCAACCTCGGACACCGTTCACGTACATTATTGGCGTTACCCATCATCTGGGCAGACTACAACCGTCCCTTGACTTACGTACAGTATTGGTACAGCGATTTCTACCACGACCAGCCATTTAAAGGATTCAGTTTCTCACCGGGTTGGAGCCCTCACGGCATCGTACCGGACCTCAGCCGCTGGATGACCAAATATAATATTATAGCCCACAAATATATACAGTCCGGGTTCCAGCCCGACGGAACCATCTCCCACCATATAGGCAATGCGACCGATGCCGCCATGGTAGCCTATGGCTTCGAATGGTTGACGGACTGTAACAGCGGATACGGCTATTTCAAGAACACGAAATTCAAAATAGCCGATAAATACTACCAGTTCCAACTGGACCGCCTGCTGAACGTATATCCGAAACTATTCTACAAGCAGCGAATGGACTTCCTTGTTGCCGGACGTTCCTTCCTGGATGACCTGCGCGCATTTACCACCAAAACCTATACCAAGGCGGTGAAATCTATGCTCAATGCGCAGAACAAAGGCTCCAAACTGGCCGGAGTAGAACAGTTGAACACAATCTGCCGGCAACTGAAGGACAATACATTTGAATATTCGGGTACGGATGCCTATTGGGTAAACGAATATCTGGTACACCGCCGCGGTGAAAACGAAATGCCATTTTACGCTTCGCTGAAGCTGAAATCGGAACGTACCGTAGGCGCCGAGGATTTCAGTAAGAAAGTCCGCCGCTCTTGGCACATGGGATATGGCATCTTGCAAGTTAAAGTAAAAGGAGATGAATATTCCGACAAGGTTATCTGCAACTTCGACTGGCACGCCCTGCCCGGACTGACGGAAGAATGGCGTACCGATCCGATGCCGCTGGGACACGCGCAGGCATCGCTGCCGGGACTGAACAAGATTTCGGGTGTACTGGCAGACGGCAAAGCCGGCATGGGTATCTATCACCATCTGCCGAAAGAAACATACAGTTCGGCCACCGCGTTCAAGAGTTACCATTTCATCGAGGACAAAATCATCGCTTTGGGAAGCGATATCGCCCGCCTGCGTCCGGGACAAGGAAATGAGATTACAACTTTCATCGACCAAACCGCATTGAACAGTCCGTTGACTTGGTGTGCGGGTGAAGAAATACAAACCATAGAGCCCGGACAGTCAGTAAACCTCACACAGGAAATAAAAGATGTATGCTGGCTGCATCAAGGCAGCAAAGGGTATGTTATCTTACCGGTAAAACAACTGTCATTACAAATAAAGAGCGGTAAGGAAATAAATATCACCGACCGCACGATAGCCGATAAGAAACCGAATTTCATTATCGCCGTAAGCCATGGAGTGCAGCCCGGACAAAACGGGGATAACGCCTACCGTTACATACAGCTTCCCAACGTCAGTGCGGAAGAAATGCCGGAACGCGTGGAAGCCTTGTTGAAAGACCTGGAATTCACCATGCAAGACGGTGCCGCACATGCGGTATATTCCGATACGGACAAAACCTGGCAGTATGCTTTCTTCAAGCCGGGAAGCATTTCCGTAGGCAAAACCACGGTAACTTCCAATGATGTGGCACAGATTATGCTGCGTGATAATGGAGCGGAATGGGTATTGTCCGTAAACAACCCGATGCCGGACGGGCAGAAACAAACTCTGACTTTCAGCACATCCGCCAAATTGCCCGCCGGAACCTATACCTATCAAACCAAAGGCGTATACCCGCTCGAAGGCGAAACCGTTACGGTAACATCAGAAGGCAAAGGCAGCAAGGTTACGGTAGAATTGCCGGACAGCCGCGATGCAGCAAAATACAACTATCAATCGGACTTGTACGCAGCTACGCCGATAATAGTGAACATCCCCAAAAAGTAACATGAAGAAGTACTTAAAATAACGCACAATGAATAAACTATCCATAGTATGTTTGGCTGCTGCAGGATTATCATCCTGCACCGGCTCCAAAACAACGCAATCCGAGAGCGGAAACGCAGATAACAAATCCGCCCGCCAACCCAATATCGTAATCCTGCTGACCGACGACCAGGGATACGGCGACATGAAATGTTATGGCAGTCCGCACCTGCAAACTCCCAACCTGGACCGATTGGCTGCCGAAGGAACCCGTTTCACCAATTTCTACGCCGGAGCAGCCGCTTCCACCCCTTCCCGTGCCGCCTTGCTCACCGGACGTTACGCCGAGCGTGTAGGAGTACCGGGCGTAGTAGACGATACCTCGGAAAACGGCATCAAACGCAGTGAAATCACTCTGGCGGAATATTTGAAACAGAACGACTACGCCACAGGAATCGTAGGCAAATGGCATTTAGGATATCAGCCTGAATATCTGCCGCTGCGCCACGGCTTCACCGAATTCTTCGGTCTTCCCTATTCCAATGATATGTGGCCTTACCACCCGGCACCCGACCATGCCTATCCGGCGCTGCCGCTCTACGACAACGACCGTGTGATAGAATACAACGCTCCCGTCAACCAAATGACCACAAGACTGACCGAGCGTGCCATCCGGTTCATCAACGACCACAAAGCGGAACCGTTCTTCCTTTATCTGCCCTATACCCAGCCTCACGTGCCATTGGGCGTATCGGACAAGTTCAAAGGAAAATCCGGTGAAGGCCTTTATGCCGACGTAATCATGGAAATAGACTGGAGCGTAGGCGAAATCATGAAAACCCTGAAAGCCAACGGGCTGGACGAAAATACCATTGTCATGTTTACTTCCGACAACGGCCCGTGGCTGAGTTACGGTAATCACGGCGGCAGCAACGGCGGACTGCGTGAAGGCAAAGGAACTACCTTCGACGGCGGACAGCGCGTACCTTTCATAGTCCGTATGCCGGGCGTAATCCCCGCAGGCAAGGTGAGCGACCAGTTCCTCTCCGCCCTCGACATCACGCCGACATTGGTAAACCTCACCCAATCGCAGATGCCCCGCATGAATAAATTCGACGGACAAGACGCTTGGGGTATCCTTACCGGAAAGGAAACAGGACACCGGCCTTTCTACTTTG
Source organism: Bacteroides clarus (assembly GCF_015555825.1). Classification (NCBI taxonomy): domain Bacteria; kingdom Pseudomonadati; phylum Bacteroidota; class Bacteroidia; order Bacteroidales; family Bacteroidaceae; genus Bacteroides; species Bacteroides clarus. Next base: position 18,714 of record NZ_JADNLF010000015.1, read on the forward strand.
TATACAACGGCGTAGTGGAAGCTCTGCGCGACGGAAAATGGAAATGCGTAGTTCCGCATAGCTACCGCATCGTAAAAACTCCCGGCAAGGACGGACTGCCCGGCGAACAGATTGCCAAAGGCGGAAACATCGGCCTTGCCCTCTTCGACATGGAAGCCGACCCCAAGGAAAGTAACGATATGGCAGCACAACATCCTGAAATCGCAGAGCAGATGTACGCCCGAATCAAAGAGTTCCAAAAAGAGATAGACGAAGAAATGAAACATCTTATAATTGAATAAAATACACTCGTATAAACAAAAACGAATCGTATCATGAAAAGACCCGTACTGCTATTGGCATTAACCCTGCTGGGTTGCCAAAGTATCCTGACAGCCCGGCAAATGCACCCTCTTCAGGTGAAGGAGGTGCCCGCATGGGTGGCAAATGCCTTCACGGTGGCGCAAACACAATCGGAAGCCATGTACAACGAAGTTATGAAAACCGGACTGCTTCCACGCTCTATCCAACGGGGATTACAACCCAAAACAGACTGGACGGCAGGCTTCTTCCCCGGTACGTTATGGTATCTGTACACCTACACCGGAGAAGATACATGGAAAACGCGTGCCGAGAAAGCCACCGCCTTGATGGAAGGAGAACAGAACAATGCTTTCGACCATGACATAGGTTTCAAAATGTATTCATGCTTCGGAAACGGTTATCTGCTGACCGGAAACAAGGCCTACCGCCACATCATCTTCCGTTCTGCCAAAACGCTGACCTCACGTTACTCGTACAAAACAGGACTTATCATGTCGTGGGAACCGGATGTAAAACGAGACTGGCTCTTTCCGGTCATCATAGACAACATGATTAACCTGGAATTACTGATGGAAGCCTACAAAATGTCCGGCGATACCACACTCAGGCATATCGCCGTCTCCCATGCGGACAAAACCATGAAATATCATTACCGCAAAAACATGTCCTGTCCGCATGTTGTGGACTACGAACCGGAAACGGGAGCCATGCGCAAGTACGATTGGAACAACGGTTCGGACGACACGGCGAACTCCACCTGGTCTCGCGGCCAATCTTGGGGACTCTACGGCTTTACGATGATGTATCGCGAAACAGGTGACCGGAAATATCTGCAACACGCAGAAAAGATTGCGGATTTCCTGCTAAGTCACCCCAACATGCCCGAAGATATGATTCCTTACTGGGATTACTCCGCTCCCGAACGCTCAAAGATGCGCGATGCATCGGCAGCAGCCGTTATGGCTTCCGCATTAATGGAACTCAGCACTTATTCCGCCCGGGGAAAGAAATACTTTGAAGCCGGAGAAAAACAGCTGAAAAGCCTGTCTTCTCCCGCCTATCTGGCAAAACCCGGAACCCATAAAAACTTCATCCTGATGCATGCCACCGGAAACTTACTGCGTAACAGTGAGTTGGACGGCGCGCTCTCGTATGCCGATTATTACTACATGGAGGGATTGTTGAGATACCTGCGACTTATCAATGGGAAAGAGCTGTATAAGGTGATATAGTTGTTTTTGTTACTGCGCATACTTAGAATTAAAGTTTAGTTTATAAGAATCAAAGTTTAATTCATAAGAACCAAACTTTAATTCTTAAAGATAAAAGTTCAATTCTAAATATGCGTAGTACCAAAAGCAACTATTCTTTTCGGCGCAGGCATGTTCATATAGAGTTTTTTCGTACCTTTGTTGTTACAAAACCTTATCAATCAATGAACCATGACAAAGCCTATCATATTATCCGTATTACTTTGGCTATTCATATATCCGCTTCACGCACAGACTGCCGCACCGATCAGTTTCGTCCATATCGGATTGGACGAAGGCTTGTCACAAAGCACCGTATTCGATATTGCCCAGGACAAATACGATAATATGTGGTTTGCCACCTATAACGGACTGAACAAATATGACGGTTATACATTCACTGTATATCAGCACAATGAAAAAGACCCGCTAAGTTTAGGCTGCGATATCGTCCGTTCGTTACAGACTGACGACCAAGGCAGAATATGGGTCGGAACTTATGAAGGCCTTTCATTGTATGACAGCGACAAGGAGTGTTTCCAAAATTTCCAATACACGAAAGAGGGTAAAAACATGCCTGTCAATAAGATTGTAACAGTCAACGGGGAACTGTTGCTTATCTATACGGATGAAGAGCTCATCCTGTTCAACACCCGCACGCAATCATTTTCCAAGTCCCTGCTAAATCCCGATTTGTTTACCATCACTCCCACATCCGTCAATCGTCAGGGAGACTACATCTATATAGGAAGCCGGGAAGGCCTGTTTTCTTACTCCGTCCCGGACAACACGATCGGAAGCATCGCACCTGAGGTCTTTAAAGAGAAACGCATATCCGCCGTATTGCAACAGTCTCCCACCCAGTTATGGGTAGGTACCGAAGGTAACGGACTATTCCTCATAAACCCGCTGAACGGCGACGTCAAGCAATATACGGCAACACCGGGAAGCACACGCCCGATCAGTTCAGACTATATACGCGTGCTTTCGTTGGATACGCAAAACAGGCTATGGGTAGGCACTATCAATTCTCTCAACATATATCAAAAGGAAACCGATTCGTTTTCGATATACAAGAGCAACCCTCTGAGAAAAGGCAGTCTGTCGCAGACTTCCATTCGCAGCATATTCACCGATTCGCAAGGCGGAGTATGGCTGGGAACCTTTTTCGGCGGTCTGAATTATTACCACCCGTTGAAGAACCGCTTTCAAAAGATACAGTCTGTTCCCAACCGTAATTCCTTAAACAACAACATAATAAACTGCATAGTAGAGGATGAGGAAAGTAATTTATGGATCGGTACAAACAGCGGCGGCGTCAACTTCTATAATTCCAAAACCAATACATTTACCCACTATACTCAGAAAGACGGTCTGGGGTCTGATGACGTAAAGACAATCTATGTGGATGAGCAACAGAACAAAGTCTATATCGGTGTACATGCCGGCGGAATCAGTGTGTTACACCGCAACACCGGCCGCATCGAAACCTTTACCATCCCGTATCCGTCGGGCATTGCCACAAAAAGCATCTATGCCATCGTACCCATCGGTAACGGTGAATATTGGGTAGGAACATTGGGAGGGGTGGTACGTTTTAATCCCGCGCTGAAGACGTTCACTCCCGTTACTACCGAAAAGAACGGCCGACCGTTTAAAAGTACGCGAATCACCACCGTATTCAAGGACAGCAAGCAGCGCCTCTGGTTCGGAAGCGAGACAGGCCTCATCGTCTATACACAAGACGGAAACGAATTGCAAAGCATTCCCGTACTGTCTTCGGACTCCCCGCTCAATCATCGTTTTATCAACTGCATATACGAGGGAAGCAACGGTATCTTTTGGATTGGTACCCGTAACGGTATTTACCGCTTTGATGAAACGGATAAAACAAGTAAACAATACACTACTGAAGAAGGGTTACCTAACAATGTCGTATTCGGCATATCGGAAGACTTTGAAGGAAAGCTGTGGATAAGCACGGATAAAGGATTGAGCTGTTTCCAGCCCAAGACTGAAAGGTTCCGTAATTTCACAAGCAACGACGGATTGCAAAGCAACCAGTTTACAGCATCCGCCTACTGCCGTACCGCCAATGGAAAGATGTACTTTGGCGGAATCAAAGGCATCACGGCCTTTCAACCGGAAGAAATCGTAGACAATCCGTATACTCCTCCGGTCATCATCACTCACCTGCGGCTTTTCAACAAGAAAGTTACACCGGGTGACGGTACACGCATACTGAAAACCAATATCCGGGAAACCCGCAGCATAATCCTTACCGCGAGACAATCCATGTTCTCACTGGACTTCGTAGCGCCCAACTACATATCAGGCCAACACAATACTTTCGCCTATATGCTGCAAGGATATGACAAAGAATGGTATTACACAGACAATCAACGTACCGTGTCCTACTCCAACCTGCCGGCAGGGACATACCGCTTTCTGGTGAAGGCCGCCAACAGTGACGGTAAATGGAACGAGAAACCGACCGAACTGGAAATCACCGTATTACCGGTATGGTATAAAACATGGTGGGCCGTGCTGATGTTCACCGCGGCTTTCATCGCGGTTACAATATTCATATTCCGCTACTTCTGGATGCGTAAAAGTATGCAGGCCGAGCTCCAAATGGAACGGGTGGACAAAGAGAGACAGAAAGAAGTGAACGAAATGAAGCTCCGTTTCTTCATCAACATTTCGCACGAACTGCGCACGCCACTGACCCTGATACTCGCCCCCGTACAGGAAATGATGGATAAGGTAAGTGACAGATGGCTGCACAAGCAACTGGAACATGTACAAAAAAACACCAACCGGCTGCTGCATCTGGTAAATCAGCTGATGGACTACCGACGTGCCGAGTTGGGAGTATTCAATCTCAAGGTCAGACGTAACCCGATTCACAAAGTCATTGAAAAAGACTTCTTATTCTACGACCGGCTGGCTCAAAGAAAAAGAATAGCCTATAACCTTTCTTCAGAGGTAGAGGGAAAAGAAATCCTTTGCGACCCCAACTATCTGGAACTGATTGTCAACAACCTGCTATCGAACGCGTTCAAATACACCGATGAGGGAAAAAGCATTACAGTGGTACTGAGGGAAACCGGTAAGGAACTGCTGCTGCAAGTAAGAGATACCGGAAACGGAATACCCATCGACAAGCAGGCTAAGATATTCGAACGTTTCTATCAAGCGGACAACGAACACATGGGAAGCGGAATAGGCTTATCATTGGTACAACGCCTTGTAGACCTGCATCACGGACGAATCGAGCTGGAAAGCCGGGAAGGTGAAGGAAGCGCCTTCTCCATTTATCTACCGACAGAAGAAACGGCATATCGACCGGAAGAAATAGCAACCCGGACAAACGCCATCGGGGAACAACAGGTGTACACCACCAACAATCAGGATATGTACATCGTTGACACGGAAGATGAAAAAGAAGTAATAAAAGAAGAAACGGCAGAGAGTGACGGGACACGGAAAGAAAAGATACTCATCGTAGAAGACAATCTCGATATTCGTCGATATCTGAGTGATGAGTTGGGAAAAAGTTACCACATATCGGAAGCGGGTAACGGAGAGGAAGCATTGGCGCTCATGAAAGAGCAAGAGGCGGACTTGATTCTTACGGATGTCATGATGCCCGTTATGGACGGCTTGCAACTGTGCAAACAGATTAAGCAGAACCTGCGCACCTGTCATATACCTATCATCATACTATCCGCCAAAGCGGATTTGAAAGAGCAACTGGAAGGATTGCAGGTAGGTGCGGACGATTATATCCCCAAACCGTTCTCGATGGCGGTGATTGCCACGAAAATCAGAAACCTGTTCCGCACGCGTTACCGGGCTATCGAGCATTACTCCAACTCTTTGGAAGTAGAGCCGGAGAAAGTGGCGCTCAACGTAATGGACGAAGAACTGCTGAAAAAAGCGGTAGCCATTGTTGAGAAACACATGGATGACGTGGAATTCTCCACCGATGATTTTGCCCGCGAAATATGTATGAGCCGTTCCAACCTGCATCTAAAGTTAAAGGCGCTCACCGGAGACACGACAAATGACTTCATACGTAAAATCCGTTTCAACCGGGCATGTAAACTGCTTAAAGAGGAACGGTATACAGTAGCTGAAATCAGCGCAATGGTAGGTTTCAATACTCCTTCTTATTTCTCAACGAGCTTTAAGAAGTATTTCGGCTGTCTGCCTTCGGAATATATCAAGTCGTAACAAGATATCCATACAAAAAACTTAGAAAAACAAAATATGACAAAGTACTTCACCTTCCTTATAACAACCATTATTGCATTGTTATCACCGCTTCATGCACAGCCTGCGGAACATATCAGTTTTGTGCATATCGGAGTGAATGAAGGGTTATCACAGAATACTATTTTTGACATAACCCAAGATAAACAGGGCAATATGTGGTTTGCCACCCATGACGGTCTGAACAAGTACGACGGTTATGATTTTACCGTATATCAACATGACGAGCAGAATCCATACAGTATCGGAAGCGATATAACCAGAGCGTGCATGAGCGATTCACAAGGAAATATATGGATAGGTACGCAGGAAGGCTTATCGCTCTATGACGCAACACAAGATAAATTCTACAATTACACCTACCCGAAGAATAAAGCCAATACCCCAATCAACGGTATGGTGGAAATCAATGAAAATCAGTTGCTCCTATTCGCAGGCAAAGACGAGAATCTTTTGCGGTTCGATACCGGAACCCGCCGATTTTCCGATACCCCGCTGCACCCTTCGCTTCTATCCATCTCACCTACCGCTATCAGCAGACAAGGAGACAATATATACATCGGAAGTTATGAAGGAATGTTCGTCTACTCAATCTCCAGCAACACGCTCGAAAATGTCCTGCCGGAGAAGCTGAAAGGAAAACAAATACTCTCTATTTTACAGCAATCCCCGGTCTGCCTATGGGTGGGCACAGAAGGAAACGGATTATACAAAATCAATCCCCGGACAAAAGAAGCAATCAATTATACCCACATCCCCGGAAAGAAAGGAAGTATCAGTTCCAATTATATCCGTTCACTGATACTCGACTCGCAAAATGTTTTGTGGATAGGCACTATCAACTCTCTGAATATCTATAACGAGGCTACCGACTCCTTTAACAGCTATACCAGCAATTCAGAGGTCAGCGGAAGCCTTTCGCAAACATCCGTCCGTGACATTTTCATGGACACTCAAGGAGGAATGTGGTTAGGAACCTATTATGGCGGATTAAACTATTACCATCCGTTGAAGAACCGCTTTCATAACATACAATCCGTTGCAAAAGAAAATTCATTAAACAGCAATACCATAGGCTGTATCAAAGAAGACGCACAAAAAGGTATCTGGATAGGTACCAATAACGGCGGTCTGAACTATTACAACCCGCAAACGCAAAAATTCACACATTATACACAGAAAGACGGCCTCGCTTCCAATGACGTAAAAGCCATACATATAGATGAAGCGCAGAATCTGGTCTACATCGGAACCCATACCGGCGGGCTCAGTATTCTGCACCGGAATTCCGGCCATATCGAAACGTTTAACAGTAGAAATACAAGAAACGTATACGACATCCGGCCGGCCGCCAACGGTGACTTATGGCTGACCGGCATGACGGTTCTTTTACGTTTTGACACCCGGCAGAAAACATTTACCCGCGTAACTCTCCAAAGTAACGGCCGCCCTTTGGAGCAGGAACAATTTACATACATATTACGTGACAGTAAACAACGCCTTTGGCTGGGCAGCGAAACAGGACTGAACGTGTACACGGAAGACAATAACGGACTATTAGTCTGCCCTATACTCCCGGACAGTTTTCCGGTACGGCGCAAGGCAGTCAACGCCATATACGAAGCACGGAACGGAATTTTCTGGATAGGAGCGCGAAACGGGCTCTACCGTTTTGACGACAGCACAAAGGAGTATAAACAGTATACCACCGCTGACGGACTGCCCAACAACGTGATACACGGAATCTTGGAAGATGCATCCGGCAGACTGTGGCTAAGCACGAACAAAGGCCTAAGCTGTTTTCAGCCCGAAGCTGAAAAATTCCGTAACTATACGGACAATGACGGGCTTCAAAGCAACCAATTTACGAATAATGCCTACTACCAAGCGTCAGACGGCCAAATGTATTTCGGCGGCATCAACGGCGTCACTACATTTCATCCGGAACAGATAGTAGACAATCCGTACACTCCACCGGTTGTAATCACCCGATTGCACCTGTTCAATCAAACGGTATTTCCCGATGACGATACCGGCATATTGAAGAAAGACATCAGCGATACGAAAAGCATCACACTATCGAGCAAGCAATCCATGTTTTCACTGGATTTCGTGGTATCGAACTACATATCGGGTAATCATAATACGTTTGCCTATATGCTGCAAGGCTATGACAAAGAGTGGTACAACTCCAATATCTTGCGTACGGTATCTTACTCCAACCTGCCGGCAGGAACCTACCGTTTCCTTGTAAAAGCAGCCAACAGCGACGGGAAATGGAATGAAATACCGACAGAACTGGAAATCACGGTATTGCCCGTTTGGTATAAAACATGGTGGGCTATCCTGTTATTCATCATCGCCTTTATCTCCATCGTCATTTTCGTCTTCCGTTACTTCTGGATGCGCAAAAGTATGGAAGCCAAACTGCAAATGGAACGCGTGGACAGTGAGCGGCAAAAAGAAATGAATGAAATGAAACTACGTTTCTTTATCAACATTTCCCATGAATTGCGTACTCCGCTCACTCTGATTCTCGCTCCGGTACAGGAAATGCTGGATAGAGTAAGCGACCGATGGCTGCACAAGCAATTGGAACATGTCCAGAAGAATACCAACCGGCTGCTACACCTGGTGAATCAGCTGATGGACTATCGGCGTGCCGAATTAGGCGTGTTCAATCTTAAAGTAAGACTCACCCCGATACACGATGTTATCGAAAAGAACTTTTTATTCTACGACCGTTTGGCGCAACGCAAGCGAATATCCTATAACTTCAATTCCAATGTCGAGGGACGCGAGATTCTCTGCGACCCGGATTATATGGAACTGATTGTAAACAACCTGCTTTCCAACGCCTTCAAATATACCGGTGAGGGCAAAAGCGTCACTGTTACATTGCAGGAAGAGAACCATGAACTGCTTCTCCGGGTAAAAGATACAGGAAACGGTATTCCCATCGACAAACAGGGAAAAATATTCGAACGCTTTTATCAAATAGATAATGAGCATTTGGGCAGCGGCATCGGATTATCATTGGTACAGCGACTTGCAGACTTACACCATGGACGAATCGAACTGGAAAGCGAAGAAGGAGCAGGAAGCACTTTCTCCGTCTATCTACCCACAGAAGAATCGACCTATCTTCCGGAAGAGAAGCAATCCGCATCAGACCCCATAGAAGAACAGAGAATGTATACCACCAACGACCGGAATATGTATGTAATCGATACGGAAGTAAAGGAAGTGACAGAGGAAACAACGGAAGCAGACAGGCAACGTAAAGAAAATATCCTGATTGTAGAAGATAATACGGACATCCGGCAGTACCTCTGCGAAGAGTTAGGTAACAGCTATCACATCCTGACAGCAGAAAACGGTGAAGAGGCGTTATCCATCGTGAAAGAACAAGAGATAGACCTTATACTGACCGACGTCATGATGCCCGTTATGGACGGCTTACAGTTATGCAAACAAATCAAACAAAACCTGCGTACCTGCCATATACCTATTATTATCCTGTCTGCCAAAACCGATTTGAAAGAGCAATTGGAGGGCTTGCAAGTGGGTGCGGACGATTACATTTCCAAACCTTTCTCAATGGCAGTGATTGTTGCGAAAATCAGGAACCTGTTCCGTACCCGGTATCGGGCTATTGAGCATTATTCCAACTCATTGGAAGTGGAACCGGAAAAAGTGGCGCTCAACCCGCTGGACGAGGAGTTATTAAAGAGAGCAATAGAAATAGTGGAACGAAATATAGATAATGTAGAGTTCTCCACAGATGAATTTGCCCGTGAGATGTGCATGAGCCGTTCCAACCTGCATATCAAGATGAAAGCGCTGACAGGCGAACCGACCAATGACTTCATTCGTAAGGTACGTTTCAACCGGGCATGCAAGCTGCTGAAAGAAGGAAGATACACAGTAGCAGAAATCAGCGGAATGGTAGGTTTTAATACCCCATCGTACTTTGCCACCAGCTTTAAAAAATACTTCGGTTGCCTGCCGTCAGAGTACGGAAAGTAACTATTCGGACAGAATTAAAATACAATTCGACAAAAGTGAGACAGGTTTGCACCTGCCTCACTTTTTATTACACGCTACTATAAGCCGAAAAGTATTTGCTTGCCTATATTTGCTTTGAACAAAAAGGCAAGAATACATATATGAAAAACAGGAAGAAACTCTTAATCGTTCTATTATGCCTCTTTTATATAATCAATGTACAGGCACAACATGAAAACATAAAACGTTTGACCTCCGATTATGAACTTTGGTACGACGAACCTGCAAGCAACAAAGGCGGCCTGATTCCCGCCAATGAATCGGAACGTCCCATAGATATAGATTGGGAACGTTGGTCGCTACCCATCGGAAACGGTTATATGGGAACCAGTATCTTTGGCGGTACAAGTACCGAAAGATTGCAACTGACAGATAAAACTTTATATATACGGGGACTTTGGGGGGCTGAAACACAAACGTCATTCGGTGATTTATACCTGGACTTTTTCCATGACCTCCGAAGCGATTACCGTCGCAGCCTGAACTTAAACAAAGGTATCGCCGAAGTCAGTTACCAATACCAAGGCGTAAAATACCACCGCGAATATTTCATGAGTTATCCGGACAATGTACTGGTCATCAAGCTGACCGCCGACAAACCCGGAAGCCTCACTTTTACCGTTCGCCCGCAAATCGCACATTTAGTACCTTTCGGACCTCTGCAACGTACGGATACCATGACCATAGGTTACTTGAGCGGTCCCACGCAAACCCGCTTCAGCTATAACGGACGTGAAGGTAAGGTGTTCGCTAAAGATGACATGATTACGCTGAGAGGAAAAACCGAATATCTGAAACTGATTTATGAAGCGCAAGTCAAAGTGATTCCCATAAATGGCAGTATGTCCGCTTGGAACGACTCTAACGCAGACCATGGTACTATCCGAGTGGAGAATGCCGATTCGGCCGTTATACTCTTGGCTTTAGGAACCAACTACCGATTATCGCCTCAAGTATTTGCCAATAAACCTGCCGAAAAGCTGAAAGGATGTCCCGATCCGCACACAGAAATATCCCAACGCCTTATAAAAGCCACCCAGAAAGGATATAGCCAACTGCGCACCACTCACATTAACGACTTCTCCTCGCTTACCGAAAGGGTGCAACTGAATATCGGCCCCAAAAGCTATCTTCCCACCGACCGCCTGTTGGCTGCATACAAGGCCGGAAAGCAAGATACGTATCTGGAAGAGTTGTTTTTTCATTACGGACGTTATCTGCTTATCAGCAGTGCCCGCAAAGGTGCTCTCCCACCCACTTTGCAAGGCGTATGGAACCAGTACGAGCTGGCCCCCTGGAACGGTAACTATACCCACAACATCAACATACAAATGAACTATTGGCCTGCTTTCAACACCAATTTGACCGAACTGTTTGAGAGTTATTCCGATTACCATAAGGCTTATAAACCTATGGCCGAACAATTTGCATCAAAGTATATCAAAATACACCACCCGCAGCATTTCTCTGACGAACCCGGTGGCAATGGCTGGACTATGGGTACAGGAGCGGGAGCCTATATGGTAGGAATGCCCGGCGGACACTCCGGTCCCGGCATGGCAGCTTTCACCTCAAAACTTTTTTGGGATTATTACGCTTTCACCAATGACAAACAAATCCTAAAAGAGACATCCTATCCTGCCATACTGGGAGTAGCCGATTTTCTGAGTAAGGTTACTACCGATACGCTCGGTCTTTTACTTGCCAACCCTTCTGCTTCACCCGAGCAATATGCTAAAGCCACTAACCGTCCCTATCCCACTATCGGTTGCGCTTTCGACCAGCAGATGATATATGAAAACCATCAAGATGCCATTCGTGCCGCAAACCTGTTGGGCGAGCATAACGAAAATATCCGTCTCTTTAAAGAACAGAGTAAGCGTTTAGACCCCGTACAAATAGGGTACTCCGGTCAGATAAAAGAATACCGTGAAGAAAAGTACTATGGCGATATCGTGCTGGAACAGCATCACCGTCACCTATCACAACTTATCGGTCTTTATCCGGGCACACTGATAAATGAGAATACTCCCGCATGGCTCGATGCCGCTAAAGTAACGCTCAACCGTCGCGGCGATGTTTCTACCGGTTGGTCTATGGCCCATAAGATAAATCTTTGGGCACGTGCCAAAGAAGGTAACCGTGCACATGATCTCGTAGCTGCCTTGCTGACAAACGGTATTCGCGAAAATCTTTGGGCAACCTGCCTTGCCGTACTGCGTTCACCTTTTCAAATTGACGCCAACTTTGGCGGGACGGCCGGCATTGCGGAAATGTTGTTGCAAAGCCATGAAGGATATATACATATACTGCCTGCATTACCCGATGCATGGAAAGACGGTTCATACAAAGGGCTTACTGCACGCGGCAACTTCGAAGTATCCGCCAGTTGGAAGGAAGGACGGCTCACAGAAGCCAAAGTGTTGTCAAAACAGAATAACACTTGTGTCTTGAAATACCCCGGCATTGCATGTGCAGAACTGAAAGATACCACCGGTAAAATGATAAGATACAAATCGCTTGGTAAGGACAAAATATCATTCCTGACAAAAGCCAACCAAACATATACAATAAGTAATGTGCCGCAACACACTGTAACGGCAGCCCCACAGGATTTGACAGCCGGTTTCAACGAAGATACCGTTTCTCTTCAATGGAAACCTGCCAAAGATGCTGCCGCCTATGCCGTATACCGTACTCGCGGCAACAATCCCGATTACGAACTGATAGCAACCGGCGTGAAGCAACCGTCATACAAATATACCTCGTCAGAACTTAAAACTACTGATTTTCTGATTTTCAAGATTGTATCACTCGACCGGAGAAAGAATGAAGGAAAGGCAACAACTATCTGTGTTGAAAAGAAATAAATAACAAACCTAATAAAAACAGTTTTTATACAAATAACTATCCAACATGAAAAAACAACTCTTACTCTTCTTGATATTCTGCCTGATACCACTTTCTATTCAGGCTGAAAACATCCAGCGTATCCACGAAAATGAACGCGAAACGCCGTATCCGCAACAAGAGCATACTTTATATATAAACCCTTCGCCACTGCTGGTTCCAAAAAGCGTCAAGCAATCGGATTTCCTGCAATTCAATCTATCAAGAAGCAAAGACTTCTCGGATGCAAGTACCGTGCTGTCCCAACCCAAGCCCTGGTGTATGTTCAATCCGCACAAAGTATTGGAAAACGGTACATGGTACTGGCGTGTGCGTTCGGTAAGCAAAGAAGGTAAAGAGTTTTCCTGGAGCAAGACATACAGTTTTACCGTAACCGGTGACATACCCCGATTCGTAACACCTGAAGCCAATGTTTTTTTGAGTAGCATCCCTCAAGCGTATCCCCGCATCTATTGTTTCCTGAACGACAATCTGGAGAAAGCGCGCAGGAAAGTACGTTCACATCCGGAGTTCGAGAACATGATTACCGACTCGCGCAATGCGCTCGGTTCAAACTATGCCAACGATACCAAACCATACAGACAAATCACCCGTATGGCGGTCGAATGTGATAATCTGAATACTGCCTATCAAATGCTGAAATTGGATATATACGCAGAAAAAATGGTACAAAACGTACGCTGCCTGTTGGCCGTAGAACCTGACAAGAAAGTTATCGGCAATGATTTCAATGCCGGAGAATTGATTTACACATTGGCATGTACCTATGAGAATTGTTACGACCGCTTCAGTTCACAAGAGCGTAAACAGATAGAAAGTATCATTATGGATGTACTGTCACTCTATTATAAGAGCCATATTCTGGAAAATGAAGAAACCCATATCTTCGACAATCATTTCTGGCAGTTCGCATTCCGCCACTTCATGCAGGCCGCATTGGTGATGTACGGCAAATATCCGCTTGCCAAAGAATATCTGGAATACAGCTACGAACTTTGGACGGCACGCGCCCCGGCATCCGGTTTCAACCGCGACGGTTCATGGCATAACGGAACAAGTTATTTCAGCGCCAATGCCGTTACCCTATCTTATGTACCCACCCTGTTCGGCTATCTGACAAAAACAGATTTCATGCAACATCCCTGGTATAAAAATGCCGGCATCGGTATGCTGTATAGCTGGCAACCCCGGGCATTGAGTGCGGGGTTCGGCGACGGACACGAAAAAAATAACGGCAAGCCCCTGCGCATCCGCAGTGCTTTTGCCGATTTCATGGCACGCACTACCGAGGACCCGTACGCCGCCTGGTATTCGTCTATCAACAACCGTTATAAAACAGAATCAGAAACGCGCCTCTACCGTATGGCATGCGGCAAACAACGTCCCCGACAAACCGAATTACCGGCAGATGCTCCCAAAGCCGTATGGTTCAAAGATACCGGTGAAATGATAGCCAACAGCGATTTGAAGGACTATAAACATAACATCAGTCTCAGCTTCCGTTCCAGTCCGTTCGGTTCCGGCAGCCACACGCACTCCAACCAGAATGCTTTCAACTTGCACTATGGCGGAAAAGCCATTTACCATGCGGTAGGTCATTATATGAACTTCTCCGACCCGCATAACCTGTTGTCTTACCGCCATACACGCGCCCACAACACCTTATTAATAGATGGCATCGGACAACCGTTCACCACACGTGCGTATGGAAACATTGTACGCATGTTCAACGGGGAGCATGTCTCCTATGCCTTGGGAGATGCTTCCAACGCTTATTGCGGCATCAGTGAATACCCCATGTGGCAAAAGAACTTTGCCGGCCACAATCTTGAACAGTCACGGGAAAACGGTTTCGGAGAAACTCCCCTGAAGAAGTATCGCCGCCATATCTTCCTGTTGCACCCCAACATCGTGGTTATCTACGACGAATTGGAAGCAACTAAAGCGGTAAGTTGGGATTGGCTGTTGCACAGTCCGGTAAAATTCCAGATAGACGAAACAACATCAACGTTGACAACCCGTAACAAAAAAGACAAATATATTTCTGTCGCCCGCTTGTTCAGCGAACAAAAATGTACTATCAGCCAAACGGATAAGTTTATCGCCGAGCCAAACAGGAAAATAGGTGTCCGCGGTGAAGACTTTACCGCTCCCTGGTCGTTGACAGCCAGTTATGAACCCGGTAAGGCCAATCGTATACTTACTATTATTCAAGTGGAAGCGAACGAAAACCGAATTGTAAATATAGAACGTTCCGGCAATAACAGTTTTCAATGCGGTGACTGGAAGATTGAAGCGGAGCTGAATACCAAGCGTCCGGCAAGTCTGTATATTTGGAACCGTAAAACACAATCAACATTCAGCTATGGAAAAAACAGGCCTGTTATAAACGGTAAAGTGTATGAAAACAAAAGAAAGGATTCCTCTATCTTATACGATAGCTTCAATGGGACGTGGGAAATACGGGAAATGAGAGACAGGCCTGCACTCTATACAGGTGGAATACAAAAATAGCATATACCGTTGCAAATAATTAATATATTTTAATAATATCTACCGCAATATTAATACATTTGCATTTATATCAAATATATACAACATACACACTTATTCAAGATTGTCTATATAAGACAGATTATAATACTTTAAATTCCTTATTGTTTAACTTAAAAACAAAGTCGTATGAAAAAACACATTAGATTACTTTTTGTAACAATGATGTCTTTCATCTGTTTCGTTGCCTTTGCGCAAGAGCAACGAAGAACTATTACAGGTACAGTGAAAGATGTAAACGGAGAATCCATTATTGGTGCCAATGTTTCAGTGGAAGGAACCACTCTTGGAACAATAACAGACATTGACGGAGCTTTCAAATTAGATGCTCCGGAGAATGGTAAACTTATTATCTCATTCATTGGATATGAGAAACAAGAAGTCAGCATCAACAAAAAAAACACGTTTTCCATTACATTAAAAGAAGATAGCGAAATGCTTTCTGAAGTCGTCGTAACGGCATTAGGTATTAAACGAGAAAAGAAAGCATTAGGATATGCCATGCAAGAGGTAAAAACAGACGTTTTCTCAGAAAACCGTTCTACCAGTGTTTCAAACCTACTGCAAGGTAAGGTAGCCGGCGTACAGATATCGCAATCCGGTAGTGGCGTAGGTGGGCCAACTCGTATTGTGCTCCGTGGTCTGAACTCTTTAAGCGGTAATAACACACCGCTTTGGGTAGTTGACGGACTACCTGTTCTGGATAATTCCAACAGCAATACACAGTTCTCATATTCTTCCGGAGCTGCCGACATCAACCCTGATGATATCGAAAGTATCTCAGTATTAAAAGGTGCCAATGCTGCCGCTCTTTATGGTTCAAGGGCACAAAATGGTGCAATTGTCATCACTACCAAAAAGGGTAAGGAAGGAAAATTGCAGTTGGAATATAATGGCTACGTTTCTATGAGTAAAGCCTACGACTCGTACGAATTCCAAGATGTATATGGCCAGGGTACCAATGGACAATATGCACTGGAAGCCAGTGGTTCATGGGGTCCCAAGATGACAGGACAAATGATTCCCAACTGGCGTAAAGAACTTTATGGAGATGAGTCCTACAAAGAATACGCCATGTTACCTCAGAAAAACATCATTGATGATTTCTTCCGCACAGCTTTAAACTATGTAAACTCAGTCAGCGCAACCGGCGGCAACGAGAAAATGAATGCGCGTTTCTCTTTCACCGACACCCGTAACCAGGGTATTCTGCCCAATGAATCCATGAATAAACAGAATTATAACTTAAATGTGGAAATCAAAAACAAATATCTGACCATTGGCGGTAAAGTATCTTATTTCCGTGAAAAAGTAAAAAACCGTCCGGAAACTTTCTATACCGGTGTATGGTCACATTTGATCCGTTTACCACGGAATATCCGTTTACAAGACTTACAAAACCCGGTAGGTATTGACGGTTATGTTGTGAACTGGCATGGAGAAGATACCGAATACAGAAATCCATACGGGCTTATTGCAAACGGAAATGGAAACGAATTGAACAGAGACAGGTTCCAAGGCCAGGTAACCGTAGTAGGTAATATCACCGATTGGCTGAAAATAACCGGACGAATCGGTTTGGATAGAATTTCAGACAACGTAGAAACCTATATGCCTTATCATGCAAAAGCGGAAAGTCCTAAAGACTTAATGACCGTTACCAACACCGCAAGCGAAGAATTAAACGCAGACCTGATGCTGAACTTTGACAAACGATTTAAAGATTTCTCCTTAACAGCCAATGTGGGGATTGCCACCAACTACAACAAATTTAAATCTTTAGCCGGTGAAAGCGGTAAAGCAATCATTCCCAATTTTGTAGCATTAAGTAACGGTGAAAGCAAACTGGCTATTCAGGACTTTTCATCGAAACGCATCAACTCGGTTTTAGGAAATGCTACTTTGGGATATAAAGGATATGCCTTCCTTGATGTTACAGCGCGTAATGACTGGTCTTCCACCTTGCCTTCATCCAATTGGTCTTATTTCTACCCGTCTGCAAGTTTAAGCGGAATTCTGTCCGACATATTTGAACTGCCCAAAGAATACTTTTTAAAAGTACGTGGTTCTATTGCACAGGTCGGCAACGACACAGCCCCCTATGCGCTCTATAACGTATATACTCTGGAAGCGTTAGGTAACCATACAGTAGGAAGTAGCTCTAACACATATCCATTGGCCGACCTTAAACCCGAGAAAACTTTATCATGGGAAGTAGGTGTAGACTACCGCATGTTCAATAACCGCCTGGGCATTGACTTTACTTATTATCGTTCTACCACAACCGACCAAATTCTGTCAATGACTGTTCCCGGTTCCTCCGGATATGCCAGCAAGAAAATCAATGCAGGAAAAATGGAAAGTAAAGGTGTGGAATTAATGGTAACCGGTACTCCTATCCAAACCAAAGACTGGCGTTGGGACGTGACTTTGAATTGGGGTAAAAATACAACTCGCAATGTAGAACTGGATGAAAAGAACAAACGCTATGTATTCCCGCTCACCACCAATGTACGTGTAGGAAAGGTTGTCATTGATGAAGGTGGAAAATTTGGCGATATTGTATCCACTGCATACAAAAGAAATGAAGATGGACGTATCTTGGTAGGAGACAACGGTCTGCCTCTCATTGACACTAAATCCGAAAAGGTCATCGGTAATATGATGCCTGAATGGACAGGCTCCTTTGGTACCACACTATCTTGGAAAGACATTGTATTCAGCGCTCTTATAGACGTAAGATATGGCGGCCAATTCCTCTCAATGACCGATGCTTATGCTACCGGTGCCGGTAACTCCAAGAGAACATTGAGTGGACGTGACGGCATGGTAGTAAACGGTATTGTCGAATCAACCGGACTGGAAAACACCAAGCAGGTAACTGCTCAAGAATATTATGCTACTATCGCCGGAACTTATCCTGTAGGAGAAGAGTTTTTACACGATGCCACATACGTAAAACTGCGCGAACTCTCTATCGGCTATACACTGCCAAAAATCTGGTTCAGAAACACTCCGATAACCAATGTAAAAGTTTCTATCGTAGGACGTGACTTATTCAATATTTACAAGGCCGCTCCCGTAAATGCCGAGTTTGCACAAAACAGCCAAGACGTATTCCAAGCTTTCGAACTTGCCGCTCTTCCGTCAACAAGAACAGTAGGTTTCTCACTTAACGTAAAATTCTAAATAAATATTATTATGAAATTACATAAGATTCTAATCACACTACTTTCCGCCATTACCATCAGTAGTTGTACAAGCGGATTTGAAGAAATGAACAAAGACCCAATGGCAGTCAATGAAATATCTCCCAGTCTGTCACTGCCCAATATGCAATATCATGGTTTCCACATTGTCTATGGCGATTACCAGAGAGCCGCTCTGTTATATTCTTTCCTGTATTGCCAATATCTAGCCAATACAAGCAGCTCTTTCACCTCTGGCAATTATGTATTTAACACTTCATGGGCCGAACGCGGACTTTGGACGCCTTATTACCAACAAATGGTCAAAAGAATCCGTGAAATAGAGCCCACATTAGAAAATCATCCGGAATACAACGACATGTATCAAATCATGCGTATCAACTTAGCTATTAGCACTATAAGGATGACAGATACTTTCGGGGACATTCCCTATTTCAAAGCGGGAAGAGGAGAAACGCTCATCCCTTACGATAGCCAGAAAGATATCTATTATGACGTTTTTAAGGAACTGACCGAAGCCGTCACAGAACTAAAACAGAAAAAGAGTAATCAACTCCAATATAATACTGAGGACTTAATTTACCAAGGTGATGTAGACAAATGGATCAAGTTAGCCAACTCCTTACGTTTACGTGCCGCCATGCGTCTCTCATTCATTGATCCCGATAAAGCTAAAGCCGAAGGAGAGGCTGCCTTAAAGGAATCCCTTATAGCCTCCAACAGTGACAATGCCGGTGTAACCCCGCCACAACCGAATCGCTGGGCAAACCCGTTATTACGCAGTTTGGTTGTCGATGAATCCCGAGCCAGTAAAACGATGGTTGACATGCTTACAAGCTATGGTACGGTGGCCGATCCGCGTCTCACCTTAATTCTGTCTCAAAGCGGAGCGTGGGTAAAAGGAGAAGCGGACGCAGTACAATATCGAGGAGTACCCAATGGACTGCCTGTTACAGACCTTTCGCTACCCGAATATGATAATAGTCATAACTCCTGTATTTGGGGATATATGTGGGGATACGATTGGAATTCTGCCGCAAAAGGTTCTAATGTTGCAAAACCCAATACAGACGCCAACTTTACCCCATTAGGATTAATGAATTATTCTGAAGTATGTTTCCTAAAAGCTGAAGCCGCCTTACGAGGTTGGCAAGGGGCAGGAGATGCTCAGGCAAACTATGAAGAGGGGATCCGTGCTTCATTTGAAGAAATGAGAGCATTAGCTCCTGAAGGGTCCTACTCCACAACCGATGACAACACGTACATTACAACCGGACAAGTAGCTTGGAACAACGCTGATGATTTTGAAATAAAATTAGAGAAAATTATCACACAGAAATGGATAGGAATATATCCTAATTCAGAAGAGGCATGGGCTGAATTCCGCCGTACCGGATATCCTAAGCTTAATCCTGTTAAACAAAGTCTGGAACCTACGATTAATCCGGCAAATAATGAATTTATCAAAAAGCTGCGGTACGTAGACAACGAATTAAGCAATAATAAAGAATACGCAACAGACCCGACCTTAAACGGCGGCAAAGGCGATGGTCTTTCCGTTCGTGTATGGTGGGATACAGCACGGTATAAATAATTTCAAATAATCTGATTTAGGTGAAGGTATATTATTATATAGCCAAATTAAGATTATATAGTCATATACCTTCTCTTTTACAAAAAAGATACCAAATCCACAGACAAAACTGCTACCATGAATATTAAAATCTTACTACTCATCCTCTCATGCTACACCCTTACTGTCCAAGCACAGCATGATGACTTCGGTCAAGACGCCCTTATCAACCCAAGTGCAACAACTTTCAAATTCAACATCGCGCCGGGACCAATAAAACCTACCGATGCCTCTATTGCGGCGCACTATCAATGTCCTGAGTGGTTTCGTGATGCCAAATTCGGTATCTATATGCACTGGGGTATCAACTCTATTCCGGGTTATGACGGACATTACGGCCGATGGATGTATTGGTATCAGGAACCAGACTCCGCATTACACAAATATCCCATATTGGGTTACAGAGCACATGCGCCTAAGGTATACCAACATCATTTGAAAACTTACGGACACCCTTCCAAATTCGGCTACAAAGATTTTATACCTATGTGGAAAGCCGACAAGTTCAATGCCGACTCATTGGCAGCCTTCTACAAAGAGGTTGGCGCCAAGTTTATCGGTGTAATGGCCGTTCATCACGATAACTTCGACTTATACGATTCAAGCCACCAACCTTGGAACTCCGTAAATATGGGGCCGAAGATAGACATCGTAGGAGCATGGCAGAAAGCATGCAAAAAGGCAGGCGTACACTTTGCCATTTCTTCCCATCTAAGTAACTACTGTCATGAACATATGTTTTACCAAGGTACAAATGCCGACCCCGAAGGTCCGTATGCCGGTATACCTTATGACTATATGGACCCGGCTTATGAAGGACTATACGGTAAACGTACCTCTGACCGTATCATGCGGTTGGAACCAGAATTTGCCCAATCATGGTATCTCAGAACTAAAGAACTGATAGATAAATACGAACCCGAATTACTCTATTTCGACGGTCCCCTACCCAACGGTATATACGGCCAACAATTGGCAGCTCATTTCTACAACAAGAATCTCTCGCGCAAAGGTGTACAAAATGGCGTACTCACTATCAAAAGAGTGAGAGAAGGATATACTTTAGACCGTGAATGTTCCGGTGAAGATGATTTGCAGAAGAATCCGTTTTTGGTAGATACCACTGTCAATCCCGGCTGGTTCTATATGGGAAACTCTCTAAACATAAGCAAAGAAGGCGGGGATGCCGGTATGGGGTCAGTCGTGCAAGGAAAGACTAAAGACAAATTGCGCATGACGGCAGGACAAATTGTAGATAACCTGATAGATATCGTCAGCAAGAACGGCAATATGATGCTCAATGTAGGATTGCGAGCGGACGGCAGCTTGCCCGAAACATTCAGAGATGAACTTATAAAGATAGGTAACTGGCTGAAATTGAACGGAGAAGCAATTTATGATACACGTCCCTTCAAAGTATACGGTGAAGGGACATTCAGCATAAATGCCGTAGCGGGTAAGAAGAAGTATGCGGACTACATGTATACGTTCACTGCAAAAGACATACGCTTCACCACCAAGGAAAATACAATATATATCTTTATATTGGACTGGCCGGGAAACGGCAAAAATATAAAGATACAAAACCTGAACAGTAAGGAGATAAAGAACATTCAATCCGTTTCATTCTTAGCTTCAGGAGAAAAAATAAAATGGGAACAAGATGAAAACGGATTGTATATCACAATGCCATCCCACCCCATAGGTGAATATGCCTATGCTTTCAAAGTAACAATCAAATAAACATTGACCGGTATGAAAATCCAGATTACTATATTTTTGATATTATCAACCCTGATAAATTTATCCAATACAAACGCTCAAACTGTAAGTATAGAGAATAATCTGCTTACCTTGCGGATACACAAACAACAAATTACAATAGAGAATAAAAAACTTCCCGATCTCAAAGTAAAAAATATACTTCTACCGGGGCAAATCATTGCCTCTGAGAAAACAGAAACGTCCGACCGACTGTGGGGAGAAGGACAATCATTGGAAACTCATTATAACGATGGACGTAAGGTTACATTCACTTTATATGGCAATAATCCTTTTCTCTACATCCATACAGTAATGAAAAACCGCTCAGGACAGGATGTACGAGTAAGTCGCCTGGAAATAGCATCCGTAGAAATGAGTATAGGTGAAATGAACCAACCATTAAATACTTTGGGAAGCGGTGGATTTGCTCCTGTCCAACAGGCACAAGGAAGTTATACCTACACTCTATTAGCTGAACCCGATAGTCGGCACTCTATTCTGACGGCTTGGCTGACGCAGAAACAAGGTATAGGAGTTATGACTCCGAAGCTGGACAAAGGAAAGAAAACATACAAAGTAAAAGCTGAACTGGAATTCGGCAATTATTTGGTAAGGAATGGCAAAGAAAGAGGCACCGATATCCTACTGATAGGCTTTTTCGAAGATGGAAGAGAAGGACTGGAACTATATGGAGAGTATCTTGCCAAAGCATATCAGATACAATTACCGGCAAAGCCGGAAGTTTATTGCACCTGGTATCACCGCAACCTAAACGGCTCGGGAGCTTCCACCGAAAAGATGTTACAGGAAAATGCCAATTTCGCAAAAGAAAATCTGGCGGACTTCGGACTGAATACCTTCCAAATTGACGACCATTGGCAAAATTCCATGGGTATTCCTAAAAACAGGCTGGGCTCAGGTCCTTTAAAAACTTTTGCCGAAAGTAACGAAAATTTCCCATCGGGAATGCAATATACAGCCAAGCACCTGAAACAAGCGGGATTTACTCCCGGACTTTGGTTCATGCCTTTCTCCGGTGACATGCACAACCCTTACTTCTCCAAAGAAATATTTGCAAAACATCTTTGGTCTGACGTTCCCTATGACGTAAAAAAATGGTCAGGTACTTGCATCGACGCCACAAACCCCGCAGGTGAGAAGTTTCTACGCGAACGCTTCAAAAGAATTTACGATTGGGGATACCGCTATTACAAAATTGACGGCCTGCATACCGGTGCGCCTTCAGAAAATATCTATGTAACCAGAAGCTATGACGGAGTACCTGTATACGGAAGCGCACGTCTTTATAACGACGAATATACCTTCACACAGTGCTTCCGCAAGGGACTATCCATCTTGAAAGAAGAAGCTCCGGGCGTTTTTCTTTTAGGATGCGCCGCTACTCAGAACATGAGTTCTTTCGCAGCATCCTTTGGTATGGTAGATGCTATGCGCGTAGGTCCCGATAACGACGGTGCCATACAGGGAGCATGGGGAAAAACCACAGCCGGAGCGGACTATGCAGGCAACCTGTACTTCCTGCACAACAAAGTCTGGTACAACGATCCCGACCCTTACTTTGTACGCAGCTCCAACCCGCTGAATAAAGCCCGCTGGATGATATCTTGGCAGGCCATATCCGGAGCGATGAATACGACAAGCATGCAATATGCGGAGTTAGCTCCCGAACGTTTAGACATGATAAAGCGCGCACTGCCCACCCACAACCTAAATGCCCGTCCTATTGATATTCTCGAAAATAATAAACCCCGAATCTGGATGGTAAAAAATGACAGACAGATTGTTTTGGGATTATTCAATTGGAACGAACGACAAAACACGCAAATTGATTATAGCCTGAAACGAATGGGGCTGAACGATTCAGAGAACTACGAACTGTTCGACTTTTGGGACAATAAGTATTTGGGGAATATCAAAAGCAAACTATCTCAAACATTAGCTCCTGCATCTTGCAAAGTATTAGCTGTGCGCCCTCGCAAGGTCTATCCACAAGTCATCAGCACATCCCGTCATATAACTCAAGGACTGATGGATGTAAAAGAAGAATCATGGAATCCCGACAAGAGAACCCTATCCGGAACAAGTGCGGTTGTGAAAGGAGACAGATATGAGCTCCGCATTATAGTACCGGAAGAATTTAATATTAAAAGCGCCAAGAGTAACAGCGGTAAAATGTTTATCCAAAAAGAAGGGAAACTAATACGAGTATCATTTACTCCCAAAAAATCAGGAACGATAAATTGGAATATAGAATTCAAATAACCAAAATAAGAGTGCGTAATAAAAAACGAAGAGATTTGGACAAAATCAAAAGTTCTTCAAACAAATTTACGCATACGTCAAAGTATAATGTAAGACCTTTCGACATTATCAAACCTTATTTCACAAATAATCACTTACCTTTGCTACAAGAGAAAGAAACATACCATAAAAACATTAAAAAATTTATAACACATGAAAAGATTTCTATTATTCTCTATTGTAGCATGGTACATAACAGCCAGCTGTTTCTGCCAGATAGATTGGAAAAATTTTATGTCTCAGCAAGACATGATTTGGACTCGCCTGCCTCAAACTTGGTACGAGGCTCCTTTTATGGGCAACGGCAGTATGGGAACCTATATCTGTAAAGAACCCGGTAAAAATGCTATACGGGTAGATGTCGGTAACAGCATGGTGCATGACCATCGCACAAATGATAGAGGTGTCTACGGAAGATGCCGGTTGCTTATCGGCTACTTCCTCTTGCATCCTGCAGGAGAAATAAAATCCGGGGATATGAGACTGGATTTATGGAATGCAGAAACTACCGGATGCATCCGTACTACCTTGGGAGAAATAAAACTGAAAACTTACGTCACTTCCGAAAGCCCTTATATCGTTGTCGAAGCTGAAGCTACGGAAGGTGAGAAGGATTTCACATGGAAATTCTATCCGGAAAATACAGACTCTCCAAGGCAATTGAACGCCATCCAAAGAAATAACAAGAAACACCTGAAAAAAGGATACGTATCGAATCCGGCGTCACAGTTATCCGTACGTAACGGAGTGAACTATTGTTGGCAGCCTTTACTGGCCGGCGGCGGTACAGCCACTGCTTGGAAAGAAATAAGAAAAAATAATACAAGTATCCTTCTTATAAGTAACGCACACTCATATCCGGAAACAGATGCATTACAAAAAGTAGAAACAGCATTGGCAAGTCTGCAAACAACCGATTTGCCCATTCTTCAAAAAGCACACCGGGACTGGTGGCATAATTACTATCCGCAAAGTTTCGTAAGTCTTCCCGATAAGAAAATGGAAAATTTCTATTGGGCGCAAATGTACAAACTTGCATCCGCAACACGCATTGGCGGCGGTCTGCTGGATAACAGCGGCCCCTGGCAAGTGCTGACTCCCTGGCCTAATGCATGGTGGAACTTGAATGTACAACTGAGTTATTGGTCTGTATATGCTTCCAACCGTCTGGAATTGGGAATGCCGCTGGTCAATGCAATCGGCAGCAATCTGAACAATCTGATAAACAATGTTCCCGAAGCTTACCGGAAAGATGCCGCAGCACTGCCTGTCGCTACCGATTTCAATCTGATAGGAGAAACCGTGAATATTCCCGGTACGGAAAAGAAAGCCCAAGTAGGAAACCTGCCGTGGATTTGTCACAACCTTTGGTTGCAATACCGTTTCAGTATGGACGAATCGATATTGAGAAATACTATATTCCCAACACTGAGACGCGCCATTAATTTCTATCTCCCCTTCCTGAAAGAAGATAAACAAGGAAAACTACATTTGCAAAGAACCTTTTCTCCTGAATATGGTATCGCTGAAGATTGCAATTATGACATTGCGTTATTACGCTGGGGATGTAATACGCTGCTTGAAACAACTAAAATTCTATCCATTGACGATGAACTGATACCTCGCTGGAAGCAAGTTATAGAGAAGCTGACCGACTATCCGCAAGACGCAAACGGCATGATGATAGGCAAAGATGTGCCTTTCAGCCGTTCACACCGCCATTACTCACATCTGTTGATGTTCTATCCGCTTTACTTGCTGAATGCCGAGCAAAACGGCAGTAAGGAACTTATGGAAAAATCTGTGGAACATTGGCATAGCCTGCCGGGTAACATCCTCGGATATACCTATACCGGAGCCTCTTCGCTATATGCCGCATTTGGTGAAGGAGACAAGGCTTTGGAAAAGCTGAACGGTTTGTTTGCCCGTACCCTGCGTCCCAATACCATGTATATGGAAAGCGGTCCGGTTATTGAGACACCGTTGTCCGGTGCACAGTGCATACACGATATGTTGTTACAAAGCTGGGGCGGAAAGATACGCGTATTCCCTGCCGTACCTTCCCGATGGGGAGATGTGCAGTTCCAGAATTTAAGGACAGAAGGCGCATTTCTCGTATCCGCCAGCCGAAAAGAGGGAAAGACAACCGGTATTCGCATCAAAAGTCTCGCAGGAGAACCTTGCATCTTACGTACGGATATGGTGAACCCGATTGTCAAAGCAGGTAATGTAACGCTTACTCCAATAGGCCAAGGGGAATACTCATTGGACTTAAAGAAAGGAGAAACCGTTGTCCTGACTACCGCAGGGGGAAACATTCCTATGATTAGTCCTGTTAACGGGAAAGGACAAAACTTCTTCGGATTACAACAAG
Source organism: Bacteroides clarus (assembly GCF_015555825.1). NCBI lineage: Bacteria > Pseudomonadati > Bacteroidota > Bacteroidia > Bacteroidales > Bacteroidaceae > Bacteroides > Bacteroides clarus. Next base: position 45,378 of record NZ_JADNLF010000015.1, read on the forward strand.
CTAAAAAATAACCGTATGACAAGAAACACCTTGCACAAACTCGTATCAGGAAGCATACTGATGTTACTTCCGCTTATGGTTCAAGCGCAAATCGCTTTAAAGAACTGGACAATCGAAGACCACTCAGGCGAAGTGAAAATCATCGTATCGGGCGACACATTAGAAATTACAGCCCCCAAAGGCCTTACTTTATGGTATAACCAACGCCTTACAGGTGATTACGAAATCAGTTATCGTGTGAAAATGTTGATGCAAGGCGGCAAGTATGACCGCCTTAGTGACTTGAACTGTTTCTGGGGTGCCAACGACCCGGAACACCCCGGCAATCTTTTTGCACGCAGCGAATGGAGAAACGGCATTTTTCAACACTATAAAACGTTAAGTTTGTTCTATGTAGGATATGGTGGAAACCATAACTCCACCACCCGCTTCCGCCAATACTTTGCCAAAGCGGCGGATACCAGTGATGCAATAGCCCGCCCTGTTATCAAAGAATATACGGATAAATCGCATTTGTTATTCCCGAATAAATGGTACGACATCCAAATCCGTGTGGAAAAAGGAATCACTACATATCGTATCAATGGTGAGGAATTATTCCGGTTAACCATAAAAAACAATGAAGGAGACGGACATTTCGGACTCCGCTTATTGGAAAATCACACGTTATTTACAAACTTTCAGGTCAAAAGTCTGAAGAAGAAATAACTTACAATAAATCTGATTCGGAAGTATTATTTTTACCGTTTTACAGGGTAAAAGTAATACTTCCGTTTAAGAAAATACAGAATTAAAACAGCATTCGACAAAAGTGATACACCTTTAAACTGCGCCAAAGTTCCTTTCAACAATCTTGTACAAGATATTTCCTAAATATCCATATTTTTGTCAACGAACGAAAATAACTAAAAGCTTAATAACATGAAAAGAAACTCTCTGTTATTTGCAACCGCCCTACTCATCGGTCTGACCGGTTGCAAAAACACTCCGGTTCAGAAAGAAGCCTGGATAAGCAACGCACTCGATGCCGCTTCCTATCAATTGAAATCAACCGCCGAAGAACTCTCCGGAACAAACAAGTTGCCACGCTCCATATACTCCGGTTATGATGTAAATTTCCTCGACGCACAGCTACAACGTGAAAACAAAGCGTATATCGACTCTTTGCGTCCTAATCCGGCAGCCTTGCAATTAGGACAAAGACATCTTTGCGGAATTTCCGACTGGACCAGCGGTTTCTTCCCCGGTAGCCTTTGGTACGCTTATGAAATGACCGGAGACGAGGAATTGAAGAAACGTGCTGTCGAATACACTAATATACTGAATCCGATACGTGAGCTGAAAGGTACCCATGATGTAGGTTTTATGATGAATTGCAGTTACGGCAATGCTCTCCGCCTCGCTCCCAACGATACCATTAAAGCCGTACTCGTGGAAACGGCGGATAATTTATGCGCTCGTTTCAATCCGGAAATCGGTTGTATCCGTTCATGGGATTTCGGAGCATGGAACTTCCCCGTAATCATCGACAACATGATGAATCTGGACTTGCTGTTCAACGTATCCAAGTTGACAGGAAACGAAAAATATAAGAATGTGGCTGTAAAGCATGCGCAAACCACCATGAAAAATCATTTCCGTCCCGACTATACTTCCTACCACGTAGTCAGCTACAACAACGACGGAAGTGTGGAAATCAAACAAACGCATCAGGGTAAAAATGCAGAGTCAGCTTGGTCGCGCGGACAAGCATGGGGAGTATACGGCTACACTTCTTGTTATCGTGAAACTCAAGATACCGCTTTCTTACAGGAAGCTGTTCATATCGCCGGCATGATTATGGAACGTGTAAAGACAGACGACCTTATTCCTTACTGGGATTATGACGCTCCGGCAGGTGAAAAGACTCCGCGTGACGCATCGGCTGCCGCCGTCACCGCATCAGCATTTTTGGAACTCAGTACATTTATACCTGACGGAAAGAAATATTTTGACTATGCGGAAACGATTCTGAAAAATCTCTCAAGTCCTGATTACCTGTCGGCAAAAGGCAGTAACCAAGGCTATGTACTGATGCACTCCACCGGCTCGTTACCGCACGGTTCCGAAATCGATGTACCGTTGAATTATGCAGACTACTACTACCTGGAAGCGCTGAAAAGATACATAGATTTACAAAACAAGGGATAAAGGTTAGGTAAAAGGTTGTTTTTATAAACGCATCTAATACATACTGCAAATGTCAAAAATAAAAAGTCTGTTATTGACAGGTTCATTACTTATCACAATTATCTGTACCGGTTTTTCCGCCAACGCTACAGAAAGACATCTTCTTGAGCAAACCATTTCTTATGAAGACTTAGGAACCGCCATCCTCTACCACCAAAGCTGGGTGGATTATCCTAAATATACCGACCGTAAGTCCTGGCAAGAGAAAGTGGACCCGGAAATCAGAAAGATTATCATCAAAAACGGAGAACGGGCCTTGAAACACGAATGGAAACCCGACCTCGCTTCCGACTACCTTGCTTTTAAACGTACCGGTGAAATCCGTACCGGACGTGCCAACCACAAAGCCTTGCAAGCCCTTACCATCGCTGAATTGGTAGAGGGACAAGGAAGATTTATGGATGCTATCATAGACGGCGTGTGGTTTCTGTGCGAAACCTCTTGGATACACTCGGCACACCTCGGTTTTCAGAAAGACCGCTCCGGACTTCCCGACCGGAATGAACCGACCATTGAATTGGTAGTAGCCGACATCGGCGCACAAATGGCATGGACCTACTATTTCCTGAAAGACGAATTTGATAAAACAAGCCCTCTTATCAATGAACGAATTGTAGAGGAAGTCAATAAAAATCTGATAAATCCTTACTTCGCACGGGATGATTATTGGTGGATGGGATTCGGCGGCCAGCAAGTTAATAACTGGAATCCATGGGTTAACTACAATGTACTGCAAGCGCTGATGCTGATAGAAAGGAGCCCGGAACGTATTCAACAGGGAGTGTGGAAGCTGATGAAATCTACAGACTTCTTTTTCAGCATGTATCATGAAGACGGTGCGTGTGACGAAGGTCCCACCTATTGGAGCGGAGCATCCGGCTATGCCTTGAAGTTTTTGGATTTATTGGCTAAAGTAACCGGAAATAAAGTGAACATATTCAGCTCCCCGCTCCTGCGCAATATGGCGCAATACATCTACCGGGTACACATCGGCAGTAATTATTTTGTCAACTTCGCCGACTCCGCACCCATAGTAAGCCCAAGTCCCGGTATTCTATATCAGTATGGTAAACTGATAGGAGACCCGGCAATGATGAAATTCGCCTCATTGATGGCACGACAAAACCAAAGTTTCAAGAATGGGGTAAACGGCTATTTCGCTTCCGCCTTAGATGAACTCTTTATGTACAAAGACATTATCAACTATCCGCAAGGCGAGCCGCTGATTAGCAGTTACTGGTTTAAAGATACCCAAATTTGTGTAGCGCGTGATACCGAAGGAAAAAGTGACGGCTTCTTTTTCGCTGCAAAAGGCGGGAATAATCAGGAGAGCCATAATCATAACGATGTAGGTTCGTGCATTCTTTACTACAATTCCAAACCGTTACTTATAGATGTAGGTGTGGGAACATATACCCGACAGACCTTCGGACCGGAACGATATACGATATGGACCATGCAATCCGATTATCATAACCTGCCTCTCATTAACGGAACAGCACAAAAGAACGGCAGAGAGTTTGCGGCGTACAATCAACAATACAAAGCCACAGCCAAAACCATATCTTATCAGATAGACATAGCCCGGGCTTATCCGCAGGAAGCAAACGTGAAAAGCTGGACCCGCAACTATACATTGCACAGAAAAAAGGATTTCACAATCACCGACAGATGGGAATTGGCAGCCTACGAAAAACCAAGCATATTAAGCCTGATGACTTGCAACGAAGTTGAGATTGACAACGACAAGAACATCATCCTGACAGGAGAAGCCGGTAAATTCAAACTGGAATACAATAAAAAGCTTTTATCGCCCGAAGCAGATATCATCGAATTGACTGATCCTAAATTAATTCACTCATGGAGCCAGAAAAAGCTTACGCGTATCCGTTTTACAATATTATCGCAACAAACTACCGGTGAAAGCAAACTGATGGTGAAGAAACTCTGATTTTACTCCATACGTAACGTACGGGCATAAAAAAAGGAGTACCGCTGTACTCCAACCTTTGTTAACCTTAAATCTAATACTATGAAAAACACATTGCAAAGATACGGACAATTGAGAAATTTGCAAATTATCCAAGAAAAAAAGCATGTTTTATAACACAGATTAAGAAAAAAGGACGGATATGCAAAAGCATTCCGCCCTTTTTTTAACATTTCCCTTTACGGATTATTCCTCATCCAATAAGATTTCAAGAATCTGGCAGGCAGCCTTCGCTACCGGAGTTCCGGGGCCGAATATAGCGGCTACACCTGCTTTATAGAGGAAATCATAGTCCTGCGCGGGAATCACACCACCTGCGATAACTACAATATCCTCACGTCCCAACTTCTTGAGTTCTTCAATAATCTGCGGAACCAGTGTCTTGTGTCCGGCAGCCAATGAAGAAACACCCACTACGTGAACGTCATTTTCCACAGCTTCACGAGCCGCTTCGGCAGGAGTCTGGAACAACGGTCCCATATCCACGTCGAAACCGCAGTCCGCATATCCGGTCGCTACCACTTTGGCGCCACGGTCGTGACCGTCCTGTCCCATTTTAGCTACCATGATACGAGGTTGACGCCCCTCTTTCTTCGCAAACTTCTCAGCCAACTCACACGCTTTGTGGAAGTCGCTGTCATTTTTACTTTCTGATGAATACACGCCTGAAATAGTTCTAATTACTGCTTTATAACGTCCTACAACTTTTTCGCAAGCATACGAAATCTCACCCAATGTGGCACGAACACGTGCAGCTTCCACTGCCAATTCCAACAGATTGCCTTCTTTCGTTTCCACACATTTGGTAATGGCTTCGAGCGCTTTCTGAACAGCAGCTTCATCGCGACCTTCCTTCAATGTCTTCAGGTTCTGAATCTGCTCCTGGCGAACAGCCGTATTATCAATCTCAAGAATATCGATGGGGGCTTCTTTCTCCAAACGATACTTATTTACACCTACAATAGTCTGTGAACCACTGTCTATACGGGCTTGCGTACGTGCGGCAGCCTCTTCGATACGCATCTTGGGAATACCGGTTTCGATAGCCTTCGCCATACCGCCCAGTTTTTCCACTTCCTGAATCAATTCCCAAGCCTTGTGCGCCAGTTCATTGGTCAGAGACTCTACATAGTAAGAACCGCCCCATGGGTCGACATTCTTGCAGATATAAGTTTCTTCCTGAATATAAATCTGCGTATTACGTGCGATACGCGCGGAGAAATCGGTAGGCAAGGCGATAGCCTCATCCAAAGCATTGGTATGCAGAGACTGTGTATGTCCCAGAGCGGCAGCCATAGCCTCAATACAGGTACGGCCTACGTTGTTGAACGGGTCTTGCTCGGTCAGTGACCAACCGGAAGTCTGGGAGTGTGTACGCAAGGCAAGTGATTTCGGGTTCTTCGGATTGAATTGCTTCACAATCTTAGCCCACAACATACGCGCGGCACGCATCTTGGCGATTTCCATAAAATGGTTGGTACCAATAGCCCAGAAGAATGACAGACGAGGCGCAAACGCATCAATATCAATACCGGCGGCAACACCTGCACGAAGATATTCCAGACCGTCGGCCAGTGTATAGGCCAACTCGATATCCGCCGTAGCACCGGCTTCCTGCATATGATAACCGGAGATAGAGATAGAGTTGAACTTAGGCATCTTCTGAGATGTATATTCAAAGATATCGGAGATAATCTTCATAGAGAATGCAGGCGGATAGATATAAGTGTTACGCACCATGAATTCTTTCAGGATATCATTTTGGATAGTACCCGCCATTTCTTCCAGCTTAGCACCCTGTTCCAGACCGGCATTGATGTAGAATGCCATAATCGGAAGTACCGCGCCGTTCATAGTCATAGACACTGACATCTTGTTCAAAGGAATACCGTCGAAAAGCACCTTCATGTTTTCCAGTGAACAGATAGATACACCTGCCTTACCAACGTCACCAACTACACGCTCGTGGTCGGGATCGTAGCCACGGTGGGTAGCCAAGTCGAATGCAACGGACAGACCTTTCTGTCCGGAAGCCAGATTACGGCGATAGAACGCATTGGACTCCTCGGCAGTAGAAAACCCGGCATACTGACGGATAGTCCATGGACGCAAGGTATACATTACAGAATACGGACCGCGCAGATAAGGCGGAATACCTGCCGCATAGTTGAGGTGTTCCATACCTTCGAGGTCTTCTTTGGTGTAAACAGGCTTCACTTCAATGTGTTCCGGAGTTTTCCAGTCGGCTTTGATGCCGTTAGCCTTTTGCCACTCAGCACCATTGGCAGGCTGAAAAGCGGCATATATATCTAAGTTTTTAAAATCTTTTCTCATCTTCTTAAAAATGATGAACAAAGAATGACGAATGAAGAATTACCATGCGGAATAAATGCTCAGCCTATTCTTCATTTTTCATTCTTAATTCTTGATTAATATCTTGTTGAATTCCTTTAATGTTTCCAGAACGTTGACACGAACATGGATAAAGTTCTCGATGCCTGCCGCTTTCAGCTCGTCCATGCAGGCAGGAGCACCGGCAACAATGAACATAGCGCGACCATTCAAAGCTTTGAAAGCAGGAACGGCATATTCCGCATATTCATCATCGCTCGAACAGAGAACCACAATATCGGCTTTAGCTTCCATCGCAGCTTCCACACCCTCCTCTACGGTCGGGAAACCGAGGTTGTCAACAACTTCATATCCGGCGCAAGCCAGGAAGTTACAAGAATATTGAGCACGTGCCTGGCGCATTGCCAAGTTACCGATAGTCAGCATAAAAGCCTTAGGACGCTTGCCCGCAGCTTCCGTTTCCAGACGCAATGCTTCAAATTCGCTGGCGGCACGGTCGAAGTTCAGTGAAGGAACATCCTTTTCGCAAGTGCTGTGTCCGCCACAGCAACAAGAGGCTTCCAAAGGCTTCTTGTCGCCCGCCTTTTCGTTGAAGTTCGGGAACTGGTTAGTACCCAACAACACTTCCTTACGCTTGGCAACAGCCGCATGACGAACCGTATTGCTTTCGTTCACGGCTGCCTGTACCTTACCGGATTTTACAGAGGCATAGAAACCGCTCTCTTCTTCCACTGCAAGGAACAGTTCCCAAGCTTGCTTGGCAATAGCCACGGTCAGATTCTCGATGTAATAAGAACCGGCAGCAGGGTCAATCACCTTGTCAAAGTGAGATTCCTCTTTCAACAGCAACTGTTGGTTACGCGCCAGACGTTCCGAGAATTCATCGGGAGCGGCATACGTCTTATCGAACGGAACCACTGTCATAGAATCAACGCCCGCAAGAGCAGCGCTCATAGCCTCAGTCTGCGTACGCAACAAATTTACATGTGCATCGAACAAAGTGAGGTTGAAAGTCGAGGTTTCCGCATGTATTCTCATTTTGGCAGCACAGCGGCATTCATTGTGTTCGCCTTTGTTTTCGCAATCGCGCAGACATTCCGGATTATAAGAAGCTAAGATATTGGCCCACAACATACGGGCTGCACGGAATTTTGCGATTTCAAGGAAATAATTGGAACTGATACCGAAATTAAACTTAATCTTCTTGGCTACCAGAGCTGCCGGCAGTCCGGCATCGGTCAGTTGGTTCATGTATTCATTACCCCAAGCCAACGCATAGCCCAATTCCTGATAGATATATGCACCCGCATTGTTGAGTGTCAGCGCATTTACATTCAGCACGCGATATTTCGGAAGAACGGAAGTAGCTTCAATCAAGGCTTTGGCAGTAGCTACCATATCGCCTTTCTCTTTACCCTTAGCCAGCATCTTGTTGAAATAATCGTAGTTGATAGAACCCTGCAACTTCGTAAGGTCATAGTCTTTCTTTTGGAAGTAAGCGACCAAAAGTTCCGCCAACTCCACCACATGTCCCTGGCAGGTGGAGAAGTTCAATTCCACACATTCCGCGCAGATGTCTTTCAGCAAAGTCTCGATATACTCCGCACTCAGTTCTTTGGCTTTCACGTGGAAAGAGAGTGAATCGATGCCCTTATTCAGGATATCCAATGCCTTGGTATTGGCTTCTTTAGGACATTCCACCTTTATTTCCTGGCGAACGAACCACTCATTGTTGTTTTTCTTTGTACCTCTAAGGTACGGGAACTCACCGGGAAGAGCATTTGTGGTCTTCAAACCTTCGAGGTCTTCCATGCGATAGAAAGGTTTCACTTTGAATCCTTCATTCGTCCTCCAAACGAGCTTTTTCTCAAAGTCCGCACCTTTTAAGTCTGCGGTTACTTTCTCCATCCACTGTTCCGTAGAAACCGGAGAAAAGTCCGAGAAGAGTTTTTCTTTACTGTCTGCCATAGTTTATTTAAAATTAAAATAGATGAATAGTATTCATTTTGTCATCAAGAGACTTGCAAATATAAGGAAATACTTAAAACAAAAAGGCTTTTTAGAGAAAATTGCACTTACAGATAGCACTATGTTCATCCTTATTCAAGACATATTCCCCGCATACCCCACGCTTTTGCAAAGTTGGTATTACAAAAAGAAAGGCAAACCTTTTGTTACCTCCCCTTTATTAAGTAATTTTGCGCAAAATTTTTAAAGCAATATATAATAAGGTACTATGAACTGGTTAGAAAGTCTTCTTTGGGACCCGACATCCGTTGCGCATATCGTCTGCTTATACGCATTCGTTATATCCGTAGGGGTACTGTTGGGCAAGATTAAAGTTTTCGGAGTATCGCTGGGAGTGACGTTTGTACTCTTTACCGGTATTCTGATGGGGCATTTCGGATTTACAGGTGAAACACACATTTTGCATTTCATCCGAGAATTCGGTTTGATTTTATTTGTATTCTGTATCGGTCTGCAAGTGGGGCCGTCGTTCTTCTCCTCTTTCAAGAAAGGGGGTATGACGCTAAACATGCTTGCCGTAGGCATTGTGGCACTGAATATCGTTGTCGCATTGAGTATTTACTTCATTGACGGTAATATAGACCTTCCGATGATAGTAGGTATTCTGTACGGTGCCGTGACCAATACTCCCGGTTTGGGTGCCGCCCAAGAAGCGCTGAACCAGCTGAACTATACAGGTGATCCTATTGCATTGGGATATGCTTGCGCCTATCCGCTCGGCGTAGTGGGTATCATCGGCGCTATTATCGCCGTACGTTATATCTGCCGCATCAATCTGAAAAAAGAAGAAGAGCAACTCAATACGCAAGAAACCGATATGAAACACATGCCGCATATGCTGCATCTGGAAGTGCGTAATGAAGCTATCGACGGTAAAAAGCTGATTCAGGTGAAAGACTTCCTGGGACGTTCTTTCGTATGCTCCCGCATTCGTCACGAAGGGCATGTCAGCATCCCGAACCAAGACACGGAATTCCACATCGGCGACCAGTTGTTCATCGTATGTTCCGAGGAGGATGCTGAAGCGGTAACAGCCTTTATCGGTAAGGAAATCCAAGTAGACTGGGAGAAGCAGGATACTCCCATGGTTTCACGCCGTATCTTGGTTACCAAGTCGGAAATCAACGGAAAGAAACTGGGAAGCATGCACTTCCGCAGTATGTACGGTGTAAACGTAACACGTATCAACCGTTCGGGTATGGACTTATTTGCCGATCCTAATCTGGTACTCCAAGTGGGTGACCGCGTAATGGTTGTAGGGCAACAAGATGCCGTAGAGCGTGTAGCCGGCGTATTGGGTAATCAGCTGAAACGTCTGGATACGCCGAATATCGTTACAATTTTCGTAGGTATATTCCTGGGTATCTTATTGGGCAGCCTGCCTATTGCATTTCCCGGCATGCCAACTCCGGTGAAATTAGGTCTGGCAGGCGGTCCGCTGGTAGTGGCCATCCTTATCGGACGCTTCGGACACAAACTTCATCTTGTAACATATACCACCATGAGCGCCAACTTAATGCTGCGTGAGATAGGTATCGTACTGTTCCTTGCCAGCGTGGGAATAGAGGCGGGAGAGCATTTTGTACAAACAGTAGTGGAAGGAAGCGGTTTGTCTTATGTGGGTTATGGTTTCCTGATTACCACCATTCCGTTACTGATAATCGGCATTATTGCCCGACTTTATTGCAAGGTCAATTACTTCACGTTAATGGGTCTGATTGCCGGTAGTAATACCGATCCGCCCGCACTGGCATATTCCAATCAGGCATCGGGTAACGATGCGCCGTCAGTAGGTTACTCTACGGTTTATCCGTTAACGATGTTCCTGCGTATTCTGGCGGGACAAATGATATTGCTGGCAATGATGTAAAGATTAGTTCAAGGAGCGCTTTCAAGCTATAAATAAAATCGGGGAGAAATTTACTATAATTTTAGTAGGATTATAGTAAATTTCTCCCCGATTTTATTTATAATGATTATTGAGCTTATTCAGAGGGCTTTTTTATGTGATGATATATTCCCACTCCAACGAACTCGCAAACTACAGTTTCAGTTTCTTCCTTATGAACTCTTCTATATAGCTGACCGTTTCGTCAATACCCAATACGGATGAGTCAATACAAAGATGATAGGTAGCAGCCGCTCCCCAAGTCTTATAACTATAATAGTTATAATATTCCGCACGCCGCTTATCCGCTTTATTCATTTTCTCCTCTGCCGCGTTCTCCGAAATAGAATGCAGACGGCATAAACGGGCTATCCGATCTTCGCGCGATGCAGAAATAAAGATATTGACACAACGCGGATTATCCCGCAAAATGTAATCGGCGCAACGCCCTACGAACAAACAGGACTTCTCGGAAGCAAGCTTCCGTATCACATCACTTTGCACCTTAAACAATGCATCGTTGCTCAAGCAATTGGTTGCAGGCATGGCTCCGTCACTTATGAACGGAAAACGCATACCAAACAAACCACCTATAATTCCCTGTGAAGCCTTTTCATCCGCTTTCTCAAAGAATTCCCTGCACAATCCGCTTTCTTCGGAAGCAAGGTTAATCAGTTCCTTATCATAAAAATCAATGCCCAAGCGAACAGCCAGCTTCTCTCCGATTTCTCGTCCGCCACTACCCAACTGGCGACCTATATTTACTACAAATTTATTGTCCATAGATATATTTTATGAATGATTGGTAGCAAATATAAGTATTCTCCTGTTAAATATCAAGTTCGGGCAAAGAATCCTCTACTTTTCACCGATTCTCCATAAAACGCCTGTCACCTTTAAACAATTCCGTTATCCTCTCATCAGGGTCATTGTCCTTATATTGTTCCTGCACTTCTTTCAGTAACAGCATAAGTTCGGCTTGTTTAGCAGTATATTCAGGATTACCGTATAGATTATTCAACTCGTGCGGATCATTCTGCATATCATACATTTCCCATTCATCCACATCATTATAGAAATGAATCAATTTAAAATCAGTCGTACGAATACCATAATGGCGTTTCACCGAATGTTCGGCAGGGTATTCATAATAATGGTAATAAGCTGCCTTCCGCCAATCAGCTGGCGCATTCCCCTCATTGGTAAGAACCGGTTTCAAAGATTCTCCCTGAATATCATCCGGAATTTCTACTCCTGCAAAATCCAGGAATGTAGGAGCAAAGTCTATGTTCATAGCTATCGCATTCGATGTGCTTCCCGCCTTGATTGCTTTGGGATATCGGACAATCATCGGCATACGCTGACACTCTTCATACATGAAACGCTTGTCAAACCAGCCATGCTCTCCTAAAAAGAAACCCTGGTCGGAGGTATAGACAATGATTGTGTTATCCAATTCGCCAGTCCTTTCCAAATAATTGAGTAACCGTCCGATATTCTCGTCCACAGCAACTACGGTAGCCAAATAATCGCGCATGTATTGCTGATATTTCCAGCTGATTAACGCGTTGCCTTTTAGGTTTCCGTTACGATACTCCGAAATGCGTTGCGCATAGACAGAATCCCATTTGTCCTGTACAGCAGCCGGCATACGCTTATATACCTGATAAAGACGGTTGGTAGTGTCTTTCAGCATTTCCTCACGGGTCAGCAACTTTAAATCCCAGTCATCAGTCAACGTATGCTCAATCGACATATCTTGTTCTTTGGCGGCACGTCCTCTGCCTTCATATGTATCGAAAAGCGTGCCGGGTTCCGGGAATGTGGTGGTGTTGAACATCCCCAAATGACGGGGCGCCGGCATCCAATTGCGATGGGGAGCTTTTTGATGATACATCATGCAGAAAGGCTTACTCTTGTCCCGATGTTCCAAATACTCGATCGCTTTATCGGTAACTATGTCGGTCACGTAACCTTGCTCCACCACATGCTTACCGTTTTCAATAAAGTCGGGATTATAGTAATCACCCTGCTCATGCTGTCCACTCAGAATACACCAGTAATCGAACCCTTGCGGTTCGGTTATCAGATGCCACTTACCAATCACTGATGTCTGATAACCTGCTGCCTGCAATAGTTTCGGGAAGGTTTGCTGACTTCCATCGAAAGTACTCGCATTATCGGTAAAGCCATTCATGTGGCTGAACTTACCCGTGAGAATACAAGCGCGCGAGGGACCTGACAGTGCATTGACTGCATAGCAGTTATCCATACGGATACCCTCATTGGCTATCCTATCCATATTTGGAGTTTGGATAAGACGACCGCCATAACATGACATCGCCTGTGTGGTATGGTCGTCCGTCATCATAAAGATAATGTTAGGACGACTTACCTCCTTCTTTGGGGAAGTACAAGCCGAGAACCCGAGGGCGGTAAGGGGCAATAGTGTATATGATAGTCGATTCATAACAACAACATTGTAAAACAATTAACTATTTATTTTCCTCTATTTATCCATTTGCTTTGAGAAAAAATCCATCATCATATCTTTCAATTTTTCTTTAATTTTAAGGTATTCTTTATCTGTGACTACATTGATCGTCTCCAATGGATCCTTTTGATAATCATAAAGTTCTTCCGCATATATTTTTCCGTCATTAAAAGATTGTCTAGTAGTAAAATCATGAGTCCACACAGTATAACGATATCCTTCTGTACGCAAAGAATACCCCATTATTGTTGTGCTGGTATATCCTCGCCTATCAGCCTCTTCTTTTGTAAATTTACGCGGATACTGACTAACAGCATAATTACGAATCCTACTCTTTTTGTTTTCCATTGCCGGAACCAAACTCTTCCCATCAATATCTGAAGGTATACCAATACCCGCTAAGTCACACAATGTGGGATATATATCAACAAATTCCGCAAAAGTATCCGCATTACCTGATGACATTCCCGGTGCAGCTATTATTAATGGCACTTTTGTCGCATTCTCAAAGTTCGTATGCTTATTCCACAAATCATGATCGCCCAAATGCCAACCATGGTCCCCCCATAAAACAATAATTGTATTGTGAAGTGTACCAAGAGAATCTAATGTATCAAGTAATTCCCCCACTTGTGTATCCAAATAAGAAATACATGCATAATATCCATGTATCAATTCTTTCTGCTTTTCTAAAGCCAAACCTGTATGCAAAGATTGATCTGTAAATGTACAGAATTCAGGAATATCAGTATATTTTTTCAATTCACCACAACGATGATATGCAAGTTCAGGGCTGCCTTTTGCATGTGCTTGAAATTCAGCAATAGGCATAGATTTCCTATCATATAAATCCCAATATTTTTTAGGTGCAACAAAAGGTAAATGAGGTTTATGATAGCCAACAGCCAAAAAAAATGGTTTTCCTTTCTTTGTCAATGTTTGCAATTGCTGCTTTGCTTTTAAAGTTACAGCTCCATCTACATAAGCATTATCCGGTACATCAAGACACTCTACCGAAGGTTTTATATGAGATAATATATATCTTGCTGCTTCCGCATCTTTCAGACCTTTCTTTTTAGCTTCCATCCCATACTTCTCAACCAACAATTTTGTATCAGGATGTTGATAATATCCTAAAGCAGGATAACCATATGCCTCTGCTAAACATTCCTCCGCTTCTGTATGAGGAATGCTCCATGAATACTCACCATCTTCTTTAATAACATTCGTCGGATGAAAAATCTTACCTATGGCAGTTGTCACATATCCTTTATCCTTAAAATATCCTGGTAAAGTAACTACATTAGGATTGATATCACGAATTTTTGTTATCAAATCATAAACCTGTGTTTTATCCGGACGTAAACCAGTTAACACACTAGCTCGAGTAGCACCGGAAATAGCTTGTTGACAATAAGTATTTTGGAAAACAGTACCCAAAGTAGCTAAACGATCTATATTGGGAGTTTTTATCAGAGGAGCACCGTAGCATCCCAAAATAGGTTTCAAATCATCAACAGCAATAAATAATATATTAGGTTTCTCCTGCTGTTCTTCACGTTGTACACTATAGTCTGAAGATGAGAATGCAGACAACAATAAAGCAATATTTAATGTAGTAGCCATCATAACAATCTAAATTTAGGTAGTTCTATTCTAAGTACTCAATCTGATAATCTACAAGGGTTCTCACACACTATATACGCATTTCACCTATTGATATTCAACAGTCTCAAATTACTTAATACCATCTTCTGTGCCGTTTGTTGTATATACTCAGCTTGTTCTACTTGCAAGCCTTTTATATAGGAAGTTTGGTAAGGTTTCTGAAACATTGTAGAGAAAATTACATTAGCAGCCAAATAAGTACCAAGAGGCGAAGGATGTGTTCTGTCTTGCCAATATAAAACATAATCCGGACGTTCTCTACGCACTTGTTGCCACACCATTCCTACAGGAGCACACCATGCATTATTTTGGTAAGTCATTTCTAGATAGCTCGTTTTTAAACGTTCTTGCATCCCTATGTATGTATCTATAATGGGATAATCAGCAATTGGTGACAGACATCCATCTTTATGTCCCCATGTCATATAAAAAATGACATGGACTTCAGGACTATTAATATGTACCAAGCTATCCAAAATTCGCGCATAGGGATACGTTTCCTGTGCAACAACTTTAGTTGGCTTAGCCGGTGCTTCGCTATGTTCTTGAAGTATTACAAAATCCCATCTACCCTTTTTTATTATTTCTATTTCTTCCTGTTTCTGTAAATGCTTTTTAAAAGAATATCCTCCTCTAATACAAGCCTGATATGATAGTTTTATCTTCTGGGTAGCAGCAATTTTCTGTATATCATCCGGTAACTTATTAAAATGAGTATAACTATTACCTATAAACAAGACCCGGATCGAATCATTTATATTTTGTGCCTTAACAGTACAAATATTGATAACTATACACAATAGTATAAAGAAAAGTTTTCCCATAAGATTAGTTAATAATAATGTATATAAATAATTATAGGGTGACAAAAAACAGCCTTATGATAGTACATTTTGTTTTCGCCACCCTATACTATTTAAAACAGAGTTTATATTGCTAATATAGACTTAATCAATATTTAGGATTTTGTACCAAACTTCCTTTGGTCTCCCGAATCTCATAAGCAGGAATAGGATATAACTCATGTTTACCCGCTTCAAAATATTTACCTGCTGCCCAAACATAAGATTTCAATGTCCCATCAGCAACAGCCGCATTAAATTTCACCGCAAAATCATCAAGAGTATCAGCTAATTTATTCCAACGGATTAAGTCATAACGGCGAAAACCTTCAAAACACAACTCTCTTGCACGTTCAACAAATAAATAATCCTGTACGCTTTTCTGATCAGGAAAATCTGCTGCTGTAAAATCGATTTCAGAGTTTGCCGTAGTAGGGGCATATCCATATGCTCTTCTACGAACCTGATTCAGGCATTCTATTCCCAATTGATCCAATTGACCATCTACCTCATTAACAGCTTCTGCATACATTAAAAGCACATCTGAATATCGTAAAAGTATAAAATTAATATCCATATTTTCCAAGTCTTTCGGAGGACCAGGAATCCAATTTCTACGCCATTTTCCAGGAGCCCATGTATAGCTTTCATTACGTGGTATTTCAATAACCTTGTCATTAGCATCTATTTTAAAGGTAGCGATCGCTGTCTCCCTACGAATATCTCCTACCTCATAAAGATCATAAGCAAAATGAGTGGTCTTAATAAAGGAGTTACCCAAACCATAAGAAGAATTACGATTTATCTCAGGAGAATTATAAGAACCAATTTTACTACTATGGTCATCTTCTCCTGAAGGATTATAGAACTGTACCTCATACATAACTTCACTGGGTTCCATTACATTCTCACAAATATTTTTAAACACCTTCTCATAGTTGGCATTCAAAGAATGACGATGCGAATTAATTAATTCCGCACAGATTTCCTTCACTTTCTTATAATATTCCAAATAGTTATCAGGACGTTCCATTCTACCATTTTGATGTAGTGAATAACCGGCTCGAAACAAATACGCCCGTGCAAGTAATCCCATTGCGGCCCCTTTAGTTGGACGTCCCTCGTACGAGCTAACTTCATTATACCAAGGCAAATCAGCAACGGCAGCTTCCATATCATCTACAATCTGCTGATATACTTCTTCTCTATCTGTACGAGTTACAGCAAAATTCTCAGTCTTATCAGAAGCTGTCAATTTAAAAGGAACATCTCCCCACATACGTACCAAATCAAAATAACAGATACCTCGTAATAATCTTGCTTCTGCAATCAAGCGTTTAAAGGTTGCCTGTGATGTTTCATCTGGTAAATCTACACGATCTTTATTTGCCATAATACGATTTACACGGTCTATTCCTGTATAATAGTATCCCCACGCTTCCTCAAGCCAGTTATGAGATGTATAGATATTATAATGACCTAAGTCACGAGCTGTATGGCCTGTACCGGAACCTTTTATATGGCTCAAATCTGTATCACAGTCATTTACTAACATAAAATGTCCATATGTCATTTTTTGACTTAATACTTCATAAGCACCATTCACTGCTAATTCTAATTCCGACACATCTTTATAAAAGTCTTGTTCATCATAAAAATCATATGGTTTTTCCGCAAGGAAATCTTCACAAGAAGTAAAGAGTAGTACCGAACAGAAAATAACCATAGATATACTAATTAATCTCTTATATAATGTTTTCATAATTTTATAAGTATATAATTTTAAATTTAGAAAGTAATATTTGCTCCAAATACAACTGAAATAGCAGAAGGATAAGCACCCCAATCAATACCAGGAGTTAGTCCATTATTAGCACATGTATTGACTTCAGGATCATATCCAGAATATTTAGTCCATGTATAAAGATTATATCCTGTTGCATAAAAACGTATATTAGAAAGCTTTATTTTTCTGACTAGCTCTTTTGGAAGGGTATATCCCAAAGATATATTGTTAATCTTAAGGAACGATCCATCTTCGACATATCCGGAATGGAAATAAAGACTAGAACTACCTTCAACTGATACGTAATTATGTCCTTTATTGACAGCAGCAAGCTGTGTGGGGTCATTCAAAATATATTCACCTTTATCATTGATCACAGTGAAACGACTCATCGCCTCATCTTTCAATGTATTTCTCCAACGGTTATTAAACTTAGTATAGTACATTTTATTTGCTCCATAGATTTTATTTCCAATGGAGAAATTCAAAAACACACTCAAATCGAAACCTTTCCATGTAAAAGTATTGGTTAAACCACCATAAATTTTCGGATTTGCATTACCTATAACAGTCCTATCATCTTCCGTTATTTCCTTATTACCATCCACATCTTCAAACTTCCAATATCCTGGTTTTGGATAAAAATTCTTATCATAAGGTATTCCTTCTTTTACAATATACTTTTGTTGGGCTGCATCATATGTAAAATCATCTACTGTGTAAATACCCTTCAAACGATAACCATACATCTGCCCTAATGGTTGCCCTACTCGAATCATATAGTCACCCTTATTGAATTCAGATGTCTGAGCCCAATTAGACATTAATTCCATATAGTCCGTATTATACAATGCTTTTACTTTATTCTTGTTATGTGACAAGTTTAAATTAGTACTCCATGTAAAGTCTTTTGTTTGTATATTATGAGTGGTAATAGCAACCTCAATACCTTTATTATTTGTTTTTCCTGCATTAATCATCATCGACTTATATCCAGAAAGTAATGGTACAGGTGCATCCAATAACAGATTCTTCGTTTCAATATTATATAAATCCACACTCAATTGAACACGTTGATTCAAGAATCCCATATCAATACCTAAATTGGCTGTAACATTTGTTTCCCATTGTAAATCAGGATTATACAATTGTTTACTCACAAAACCTGATGCGGTACTTGTACCATTATAAGGAATCCATACCGACCCCATCTTTGATAGGCTCAAATAATTATCAATTTTATTATTACCAGCAGTACCATAGCTTAATCTAAGCTTCAAATTAGAAAAGACACCCAACTGTTTGATAAACTCTTCTTCCGATGCTCTCCATGCAAATGAGGCAGCAGGAAATACTCCCCACTTATGATTTGATCCAAACTTACTGGAAGCATCTGCACGTAATGAAGCTGCAAAAAGATACTTTTCTTTGAAATTATAATTGGCACGCATAAAATAAGATAACATTTTATCGCTTTCAAGACGTGTAACAACTTTGTCAGGACTTGCTCCTAAAGACATATCAGCCAAACCAAAATTAACTTTCTCAAATTGGCGAGCACCCGACCTCAGGTAATCAGTTTTATACTCTATAAACTCTTGTCCGCCAACCAATGTCAAATGATGCTCTGGAGTAAATGACTTATCATAGGTAAGTACATTGTTATACATGAAACTTTGTTGTTCTTCTAACTCTTTCCAACCATAAGGAGCTCCAGCATTTTTTGCTTGTTTTGACCTTTCTGAATAGAATACATCCTCATTAATTGTACGTTTACGAACTCCCACAGTACCACGATATGACAAATCTTTCGTTATTTTTATTTGTACATCCCCATTAATGGAAAGAATACGATTACGCTTCTCGATCTGTTCACTTTCGATAGAAGCAATCGGACTTTGCATCTGACTGGCACCTTCCAGCATTAATACAGGGTCATCATCATCAATTAATAATTGTGCATCATTTCCACTCTTACCAATAGTCGGCCTGTATTGAATTACATGCTGCATACGACTATATGAACCACCTTCCTGAAGACTACCTAATCCAGTAGTTTTCTCATCAATATAGCTAACATTTGTTGAAAAATTAAGCCATGAAACGGGCTCCTGATGAAGTTTCAATCGGAAATTATCTCTTTTTAAACCACTACCATACCATATACCTTTATCATCATTGCGAGTATATGTAACCATATATTGTGATGTTTTACTTCCACCACTAATCGTGAATTTATGCTGCTGAGTAGTTGCGGAATGGTTCTCAAAAACTTCTTTTTGCCAATCTATTCCTTTTCGGTTACCATATAATCCATTAAATTCATCCCAAGTACCATAAGTAGGAATTGTATAATCACGCATAATATCAGGTTGATCGATAGCACGTTCATACTCCAACTTTACAAAATCATCTACAGCAAGTAAATCATATTTCTTATTTACTTTCTTGAATCCAACATACATGTCATAACTGATATTAAACTTATCAGCTTTACCACCCTTTGTAGTAACTAAAATTACTCCATTAGCACCCCGGGCACCATAAATAGCAGTAGAAGAAGCATCTTTTAAAATATCGATAGACTCAATATCACTAGACTCAATTCCTTTTAAACCGTCTTCACTAGGAAATCCATCAATTATATACAGAGGTTCATTACTCTGGGTGATAGAAGTACCTCCGCGCACTTTTATTGAGACATCCGCATCCGGTGAACCCTGAGAGCGAATTACTTGCACACCAGCCACTTTACCACTCAAAGCTTGAGTTACATCTGAAATGGGAACAGCTGCCAGTTCTTTAGAGCTCACAGAAGACACAGAGCCTGTTAAATCTTTTTTCTTAACGGTAGCATAACCAATCGTTACCACTTCATCCAACATAACAGCATCTGCTTCCAAAGTAACATTAATAACGCTCTGCCCATTAACCTTTACCTCTTTGGATGTCATACCTACATAAGAAAACACCAAAACATCTTTTGATGCGTTATTAACTTTCAAAGAATAGTTACCATCTACATTAGTAACAGTTCCTACACCGGCAGCCCCTTTCAAAGTGACACTACCACCAATAACTTCATATCCCTCACTGTCAACAACTTTACCAGTAACTACTATACTTTGTGCATACGTAGCCATAGTGACAAAAGCGAGGATACCCACAATCACTCCTTTAATTTTGTGCATAATCAAATAATCTAAGGTTTAACAATCAGAATAAATTCTTCAAAAGCAAACATACGACATGATTCTAAAAAAGATTAAAAATAATGTTTTGTATTTCTACACTTTTTTACAAATCAAATATCAATATTGTCTATTAAGTAATATTTTTGTGCAAAACACACTTTATACACGCTCTGCACAGTGATTAACAAAGTCAATTATTTTTGCCATATTCAGTTGGAAGACATCCAATATACTTTTTAAAACGGGCAGCAAAATAAGAAGGTGTATTATATCCCACCATAAAACTAATTTCAGAGACCGTATACTTCCCTTCTTTAAGTAATTGACAAGCACGATTAAACCGTATTCTATGAATAAAATCAATAGCAGATTTACCAGTTATTGCTTTCAATTTTAAATGAAGATTAGACCGACTCATATTCATCTCGCTGGCAAATTGTTCCGTAGAGAATTCTACATTACTCATATTTTTCTCAACGATAGCAATAGCCTTTTTCAAGACCTCTTCATCCATTACATTATTCGTAATCTTTTCCGGCTCTATCTCCAGCGTTTTGGAATAGCGTTCAAAAATACGATAACGAGTACGCAACATATTTAAAATCTTAGCTACCAGAACCTCCATTGAAAACGGCTTAGGAATATAATCGTCTGCTCCTACTTGCAATCCCTTTAATTGATATTTAATATCTACTTTTGCAGATAACAAGTACACAGGAATATGACAGGTTCTCAAATTCTGCTTTATTAATTTACAAAGTTTGACTCCATCCATTATAGGCATCATAACATCCGAAAGAATTAGATCCACATCATTGTCTTTCAACAGCTCTAATGCTTTCTGTCCGTTCTCCGCTTCTATTAAATTAAATTGGACAGATAAACCATTGGACAAATATTGACGTAATTCCTCATTATCTTCTACAATAAGAATCGTTCCATGTTTACCACTTTCTTCTCTCTCACTAGAATCCAGTTCTACGATTTCCGTATCATCCACATACACATCATGCGCATTCGTTGAATAAACACGTTGTTCTTCCGGTTCTCTACTACCTCCCAATAACTCTTCAGTACTATATGCCGATTTATCTTGAGGAATATAAATCGAAAAAGTAGACCCTTTTCCAACTTCACTTACTAATGTAATTTGTCCATGATGCAATTCAACCAAACGTTGAACCAAAGATAGGCCAATACCACTTCCCTCATGTCCATTCTCCATTTGATAAAAACGTTCAAATATCTTCTGCTGTTTATCATCAGGTATACCTACCCCTGTATCTATAACCTGCAAAACAATATACTTATTCTCTCTATACAATTTAACAGAAATACTTTCACCTTCTTCTGTATATTTAAAAGCATTAGATAATAAGTTGTTAATAATTAAATCTAAATAAGTACCGTCAAACAATACTTCATCATCTTGTAATTCTGAATAGAAATTATAATCTATATCTTTCCGTTTTGCCAAACTCTCATAGTTCAAAAAGTTACTTAACACCCTTTTGTATGCATTGGCATATATGGGCTTTAACTCAAAAATGCCCAATTCAGCCCGCCGATAATCCATTAATTGATTTACTAAATGTAGTAACCTTTTCGTATTCCGTTGAATATATAACAGCTTTTCACGTTCCCAATGTCCGGCAACACCGCTAAGAAGCTCTTGTAAAGGGGCTACAATTAAGGTTAACGGAGTTCGAAGTTCGTGCGAGATATTAATATAAAAACGAATTTTCATTTGACTGATTTCCTCACGTCTTTCTTTATCTAATCTCTCCATACGAATTTCTGTTTGCATACTTTTACGTAACCAAAAAAAACGAAAGACAGCTAATATCAATAAAACAAAAGACAAAACAAAAACAGAAAGAGCCCACCAAGTACAATACCAAACCGGAAGTACCTTGATGTGAAGGGTCGCCATCTCTTTACTCCACTTGCCATCATTATTTGCGGCTTTTAACAGAAATATGTAATCTCCTGCAGGCAGATTAGAGTATGATACCGGGCTGATATCACTTTGTCTATACCACTCTTTGTCATACCCCTCTAATTTATAAGCAAAAGTATTATGTTTACCTGCTATATAATTAGAAACGACAAATGAAATAGAAAAAGAGTTTTGAAAAGATCTCAGTGTTATAGAATCTACACTTTCTATATTCTCTTTAAGGATTCCTGTTTCATCATTTGGCAGAACCTCCTTATTGAATACAAAGAGCTTATTAATAACAGGCTTAGGGGTATACGGATTGTCTATTAACGTCTCTGGACGGAATGAGGTTATTCCATTTATTCCACCAAATAACATATGTCCGTTACTGACGCGACAATAGGCTCCAGCATTAAACTGGTTGCTTTGCAAACCATCCACTATCGTAAAGTTACGCAATTTTCGACTATCCGGATTAAAACAGCTCAGACCTTGATTAGTACTTATCCACAAGCGTCCATAACTATCCTCCAAAATCCCATAAATAACATTACTCGGCAAACCGTTATCTGTTGTATATTGCAGCGGCTCTTTATTTCCTTCTCGTAAGACAAAAAGTCCATTGCGAGTACCAACCCATATATAACCGGATGAAGATTCATAGATACAATTCACAAAAGACTGTTGCAATACTGAAGTTATATGAAAATCAGTATTAGTCAACAAAGATGTATCCAGTTGATTATATACAGAAAGCCCCATTTCACCACCAACCCAAATACGTCTTTTAGAATCTCGAAACAATAAACGGTTATATTTTTGAATAGGATTTCCTTTTATATCTTTATTTAAAATAATTGATTTTTTCCGAGTAATATCAAAATAAAAAAAACACTCTAATGAAACTATCCAAAGCCCGTCACTCTCATCTGATATAATGGAGTAAATATTATTACTTGGTAAATCGCTATTTTGCTGATTATAAAACTCTTTCTTTCCAGTTCTACGATGCAACACCATCATTCCACCAGCATGTGCACCTACATATACTTTGTCAGCCAATTCATCTACATATACAGTTTTAATATCTTTAAAAGGAACACCTGCAGATGTATCCGAATTAAATAAATAATTTCTATAGGATCCGGTCGCATTATCATAAAAATTCAAGCCACCATCACTAGTACCAATCCATAAATTATTTCTTTTATCTTCCACAATGCAACTAACAACATTATCACTAAGCGAATTAAAAAAGGGAATATGTTTTATCTGTTGAAAACGATTACATAAAGGATGATAATAGTTCAACCCGCCCCAATATGTCCCCAGCCACATACCACCTTGTGAATCTCTGAATATACAACGTACGGAATTTTGAGACAAAGTTCCAATTTGAGACATCGAGCTTTCTATTAAAGAGAAACAGTCTTGTCCTTCTTTATATATATTCAATCCGCTATAAGTCCCTACCCATAAACGATTTTCTTGATCTAAAGCAAGTGAGCGTACATAATTGGAACTCAAACCAGATGTTTTATCTTCGTAACAATAGTTCTTTAACTTTTTAGCCTTTAAATCATACATATATAGGCCGCTTCCTTCGGTCGCTATCCATATTCTATTAAACATCTGGCATAAAATTCCATGTATCCGTGCCTTAATTGGTAGCTCTACTAACTTTTTCAACGATCCATCTCGTAAAAAATAGGTATATACCCCACTCTCTGTACCGATATAAACACAGTCCCCCTGCCTGACTAATGCAGAAGGTTTCAGCAGATGCAAAGCGGTAGACAGAGTATCACTCATGAAATGTCCGCCTTTCACATCAAAAAGCAAGATACCCTCCGCTGTTCCAATCATCAGCCAGTCCTTCTGTAAAGGCACAATATTCATGACAGCCACATTTTGTCCCCTTTTCTTATAATAGAAATTAGAGAACTCATTCTGACGACGATTATAAAGTGACAAGCCGTCCCGTGTTCCTATCCAGATACGATTATCGTCATCAATAACGACGCAACGGGTAATATCATTCGCTATACTCTTGGGATTCTTGTATTGATGACGATAGACCGTAAAATTATAACCGTCGTATTTATTAAGGCCGTCATAGGTGGCAAACCATAAATTACCTTCTTTATCCTGATTAATTCCAAATATTGTACTATGCGACAGTCCATCTTCCAAACCTATATGCGTGAAACGCATTCCATCGATTTCATCGGCAAACCCGATACCGGTAAATAACATTCCACATAGCATTAGTAAAAGTCGAAATATCTTCATATATTATATTATTAATACAAGGCAAAGAAACAAAAATATATTAATTATATATGATTTTAACTATTATTTTTTTACTTGGGCTTTCAGGGAATACTTGCAGGGGAATAAAAGAAAAACCCGGTACAGGATTAAATATACGCCCGTCCGCATCAGTCGGAGCCACCTTCAAATGACCATTTACACAGGAGATTTCCAAGGTCCCGTTCTCTTTTCGGATACGCATATTCTTAGAGCCAACCTCGGTAACATCCGAAGGTGAAGCGATTACCGGCAAAACCATATATGCGGAATAAGGACAATGATCCATCTTTATGGTTACTCCCTGTTTAGAATAAACATAGTCCATACTCACCGGTATCGAACCTTGGATAGGAGTTTGCTGGTCAATATCTACCAAATGCGTATTAACATGGAAATTATGCGTATCTTTTTCTTTAGTATACGTAATATCCGTATCCAAGTCATCGAGATTACTGTAATTTGTTCCGTATTGCACCATTTCGACCCGAGGAGTTCCGCTCATTAGATACTTTCGGCTATTACTCTGCATATTAGGCGCTTCTATCAATGTATACTGATTCATTGTAGCAGCGAATACAGGACCTGCTTGCGCATGCCATAACAATGAGACGGCTCCTCCCATAGGATGAGTTCCTTTTACTTTATACTCAGCATCATAACCCGTAAATGTAGCTCTCCACGGACCTTCCGCAACCAGCCATGTACGAATATCCCGGAAGAATTTCACGCCATATTCCGCGTCGCGCGGCAACGTTTTGTTCGGTGTGGCTTTAACAGGCGGCAACTCCAGAAACGCGGTCAGAGCTTTCGCATGTCCGAAGGTGTGATGAATACAAGCCGGAATCCCCGAAGCGCGATAATCCCGACCGGCATGAAGCAGTCCGTCAACCGTTGATTTTCTCAACAACCGCACGTTACGGCGGATAGCTTCCAGATATTCGGGATAGCGGTCTGCCAATGCATAATAGCCCCCCATAAAACCATCACTCGTACGTCCGCCCCAATACGTCCACTTGAAGCTACGCGTACCCCAGCTGTTATCCCACGCTCCGTCGGGTAGCATAAATTCCAGATGGGTATTCATCGAACGTTCCACGATAGCCAACAATTCCTGATTATCCGCCATAAGCGCATAATAGGCCAGATTAGGCAATGATTCTTCTATGTTATAGCCTAAATCGACAGGAAGGCAACCGTTTTTTGTAGGGCTCCAAATCTTAGGTCCTTCACCATACAAGAAACAATCATTCTCCGTGAAGAAGTTTTTCAAATCCGAGGCTACTATCCGTGCTTCTTCCTGAAAATCAGGACGGTTAAACATTCCACCAAGGGCTTGCAAGGCATAAGTAACCGAAGCTGAATAATTCACATTATTCAAACGTTTCATTTTTCCCTGCATACGACGGCTGTACATTTGAGGATTTTTCATCATGAATTCACCGGCTTCCAATAATTGTTGCTTCCAGTGATTCCGGGTCGAGTCATCCAGCAAATGTCCGTGATAGTGCAACGCCTCATACAAAGCGATAGCGGCAAAGACGGTTGTACCGCTCCAGTCCGATACGTGCACGTCATTCATCCATGAACCGTCCGGACGATGCACATTTTCCATCCAGGCCATTAAACGCTTGGCCGCAATCAAATATTTATCATTGCCGGTCTTATCCGCCAGATACATCAAAGGCAGCACGGCGTCACCTATCCGTCCGTGAATACGGGCACACGCAGGACACAGGATACCTCCGTCAAGCGCCGGATTCAGCTCCGCGCATTGATAAGTCAGCAGAGTATCCACCCACTCCACCAACAAATTTTCCGCTTCATTACGTAAATCACTGTCTGAAAAAACGATATTTTCGGCACGTACCTGTCCGGATAAAGACAGCACATAAAGCAGTGCTGCAAAGAACACATTTCTCATACTATTAACATTAAGATTTATTTTTCAAAAGTAAAGCTTTCGGCTAATATTCGGCCATTCTTTTATCCAATACCCCGCAACATCTGTCCAGAACCAGCCGCAATATTGTTCAAATCCCGCTAAATTTGTCGAAAATTAGCCGATAGAAACAATATTGACAGCATTTTGTACACAAAAAAGCGTGTATTCCCCTTGAATGTCCTACCTTAGCGACTGTTAATAAAAACTGATATAGCATGAAAAACTTACCTCTATTAATGTGTACTGCTTTCTGCGGGTTGCATACGGCCCAGGCGGACGCAGCAGACAACAAAAAAAACGAAAGACCCAATATCCTTTGGCTCACCTTCGAAGATACCAGCGCTTACGAGTTCGGTTGTTACGGCAACAAGGATGTACACACCCCCAATGCGGACAGTCTGGCTGCTCACGGCATACAATTCATGAACGCGTGGTCGGTGGCTCCGCAAAGCTCTGCTGCACGCTCGTCGCTTATTACGGGTTGCTACTCCTCGACCTACGGCATGGATGTCCATCCTGTTTCATACGATACTCCGGCAAACATCTTCTTCCCACAATGGCTGCGTGAGGCCGGATATTACTGCACCAACAACAGCAAGACACACTACAACTCCACCACGGACAACAAAAGCTGCTGGGACGAATGTACCACGAAAGCCTCCTACAACAGTCCGCAGCGCGGCAAAGACCAGCCGTTCTTTGCCGTATACAACACGGTAACCTCCCATATGGGACGCGTCCGCACTTTCCACACCGACGGCCGAAGAGATTATACCACAGAAGGCATTTATCCCGAACTGCTCACCCTGCCCTCCTACGTGCCCGACCTGCCCGAAGTGCGTTCCGACTATGCCGGCCATCTGGAAGCCGTACAGGATGTAGACACATGGCTGGGTTTCTTCCTGAAAGACTTAAAGGAAAAAGGATTGGATGACAACACGATAATCTTCTTCTTCAGCGACCATGGCGGTTGCGTTCCACGCGGCAAAGGCTACTTGTATGAAAGCGGTTTGGAAGTGCCTATGATAGCCTATTTCCCGCCCAAATGGCAACACCTGGCAGGAGAAAAAGCATCCGGAAAAGAATATTCTTTGGTCAACTTCACAGACTTAGGACCTACCGTACTCAGCCTTGCAGGCGTAAAACCGCCCAAGCACATGCAGGGAAAGGCATTATTCGGGAAGTATGCATCCGATGAAAAGCGTGAAATCCAATTCGCATTAGCGGCCAACCAACTGCACCACTTCATGCCGGTACGCGCCGCGACCGACGGACGTTTTAAATACATCCGCAGCTACATCCCTTACCGTCAGTTCGCCCTGCGCAATTACTACCAATGGGGGATGCCGTCCAATAAGGCATGGGACAAACTGGTCTTGGGAGGACACAACACCAACCCCGACTGGGCGCAGACCTTCAACGCCCATCCCGCCGAAATGCTGTTCGACCTCGAGAAAGACCCGGGTGAATTGCACAACCTGTCCGACTCTCCCGAATACGCAGAAGTATTGGTGAAGATGCGCACAGCCCTCTCCGACCACATCCGCGCCACCAAAGACCTGGGCTTCTTCATGCCTACCTCTCGCGAGAATGTGGTATTATATGATAAAGTACGCAAAGAGAAATATCCTTTGGACGAACTGTACAATCTTGTAGAATTGGCGGGTACAGCCCATGCGGGCGATGCTCCCGTGTTCGAGAAAGCGTTATCCAGCCAATATCCCGAAATGCGCTATTGGGCGTCCGTCGGTCTGGCGCAACTCGGAGCCAAAGGAGAGCTAAAAACCTGCCCCGCATCCCTGCTTGCCTTACTGAATGACGCAGACCCCTACATAGCCTGTGAAGCCGCCTATGCCGCCGCTTATCTGGGAGAAACCGCCAAAGGCATCGAACGCCTGAACAATCCGGCAAAAGAAGCCGACCGGAAAATCGGTTATTCCCTATTGGAATGCCTCTCTCTGGATAAGGCCATGCAACCCGCCATCCGCGTTCATCTGGCAGACCTGAAAGACAAAGCCGAAACGCTTCCGCGCAAAGCGAACGAAGATGCCGGCCTCATGGCGCGCGGTATCCTGGTCAATCTCGGTGAAATGGATATAAAGAACCTTCATGGTCCGGAGTCCTACCAATTAGGCCTGAAGCTGAATCACGGACGCAGACCCATGGTGCCGCTTCCAAACTGATGAGCCGGACGACAGGTTCCTCAGGCGCCTTGCGCCTGTGCCTTAAACTTACGGAACTGCCACGTCAGCATTGCCGCCGCTATCAGGCTGGCCAGCAAGTCGGAAATCGGCATGCTGTACCAAACGCCTGCCGCACCGAAAAAGCGAGGCAGAATTATCAGGCAAGGCAGTAACACCACCATCTGGCGGGTAAGGGAAAGAAATATTGCCTTACTCGCCATTCCTATGCTCTGGAAGAAGTTGGCCGTCACCATTTGAAAGCCGATGATGGGGAAAAACATCACTACAATGCGCAATCCCTTTGCCGAGAGGGCAATCAGCTCGGCATCCGACGTAAAGATGCTGACTACCAAATCGGAGAACAGCATACCCGCGACAAAGCCGAAAGTCGTTACCCCGGTCGCATAGATTATCGTCAGCTTCAGCGTCTTGGTGACACGGCCGTACTGTCCGGCTCCGAAATTATAGCCCGCAATGGGCTGCATTCCCTGATTCAATCCCATTACAATCATCACAACGATAAATACCAGCCGGTTGACAATGCCGAAAGCGCCGATAGCCAAATCGCCGCCATACTTTTTCAGCCCCTGGTTGATAAGGATTACGATGAAACAGGCCGCCATATTCATCAGGAACGGCGACATACCGATAGCCAACGAATCAAAGACAATCTTACGCTTCAGGCGGAAAATACCGCGATGGAAATGCAGCAGCTCATCTTTATCGCTGAATATCCTGAGCTGCCATATCAACGATATAACCTGCGCCAGAATCGTAGCGACAGCCGCCCCGCGAATGCCCCAGCCGAAGCCGTAGATAAATACCGGGTCGAGTATCGTATTGATAACCACCGTAGCGATAGTGGCATACATCGCCTTCTGCGGATGCCCCGAAGAGCGCAGCACCGCGTTCAGTCCCAGATAAAGATGCGTAATGGCGTTTCCGAGAAGGATAATCTGCATGTAGTCGCGCGCATATCCCACAGTCTCGTCGCTACCGCCGAAAAAGTAAAGAATAGGGTCGAGGAACGCCATTACCACCACCGTAAAAGCCACCCCCAG
The DNA here is from genome assembly GCF_015555825.1 of Bacteroides clarus. Taxonomy (NCBI): domain Bacteria; kingdom Pseudomonadati; phylum Bacteroidota; class Bacteroidia; order Bacteroidales; family Bacteroidaceae; genus Bacteroides; species Bacteroides clarus. The sequence goes on from NZ_JADNLF010000015.1 coordinate 75,290, forward strand.
CAGAATATTCAGTACAAACACGTTACCCAGCACCCGTTGAGCCGTATCATAGTCCTTCTGCCCCAATTTGACGGAAATCAGCGTAGCCGCTCCCACGCCCACCAGCGAACCGAAAGCCGCCGCAAGGTTCATCAGAGGGAAGGTCAGCGCCAATCCCGAAATAGCCATTGTACCTACACCATGACCGATGAAGATGCTGTCCACCATATTATATAAGGAAGACGCCGTCATGGCGATAATTGCCGGAACGGCATACTGCATCAATAATTTACCGATATTCTCCGTACCCAACGCTGTGGGTGTTTTTTGTCCTGCCATACTTTTTACCTGTTTTTCGAGGGCGCAAAGGTACTCAAAATTCGTCAGGTGAGCAAGCATCCCGCTTCGTCTTAAGGAAAAGACACCCTCTCTCCTATCCGAAAAGCATCAGAGACAGGGATGAAGGAGCGCTCACTCCGGCTTTGAGTTTCATCTCCAGGTTAGAGATATACATCTTCAACCTGGGGATATCCATCTTTAGGTTGGAGATACACATCTTCAGCCTGAAGATAAAGTTCATTCCCTACCTTAGACAGGCTTTCCGGCGGAGCCGGACTATCTTCTTCCCTACCCGAAGCTATCTTTTCCCAAGACTTTGCCTGATGAATACTTAACAGCCCGCCACAGCGCACACGGCCTCTGCGGTGAATAAATTCCCCTAAAGGTTCGGTATCTGAAAAATGTTTCGTATTTTTGTCCCCAAATTGAGTGAATTATAGCGAAATGAACGTATTAGAACTAAGTGAACAAGAAATCATTCGTCGCAACAGCATGAATGAACTTCGCGCGATGGGCATCGAACCCTATCCCGCAGCAGAGTATGTAACCAACGCTTTCTCTACCGATATCAAAAATGAATTTAAAGATGACGCCGAACCGCGTCACGTATCCGTAGCCGGACGCATCATGAGCCGCCGTGTTATGGGGAAAGCGTCTTTCATCGAGTTACAGGACTCTAAAGGCCGTATCCAGGTATATATCACCCGCGACGACATCTGCCCGGGCGAAGACAAGGAAATGTATAATACCGTATTCAAACGCTTGCTCGATTTAGGCGACTTCATCGGCATCGAAGGCTTTGTATTCCGCACCCAAATGGGCGAAATCAGCATCCATGCCCAGAAGCTGACCGTTCTTGCCAAGAGCATCAAGCCGCTTCCCATCGTAAAATATAAGGATGGCGTGGCTTACGACTCGTTCGACGACCCGGAACTGCGTTACCGCCAGCGTTACGTAGACCTCATCGTGAACGACGGCGTCAAAGAAACGTTCCTGAAGCGCGCCACAATCATCAAGACCATGCGTGCCGTACTGGACGAAGCCGGCTATACGGAAGTGGAAACACCGATTCTGCAATCCATCCCCGGCGGCGCAAGCGCACGTCCCTTCACGACCCACCACAACTCACTGGACATGGATCTCTACCTGCGTATCGCCACCGAGCTGTACCTGAAGAGACTCATCGTAGGCGGTTTTGAGGGTGTATACGAAATCGGAAAGAACTTCCGCAACGAGGGTATGGACAAAAACCACAACCCGGAATTCACCTGCGTAGAGCTGTACGTACAATATAAGGACTACAACTGGATGATGGGATTCACCGAGAAACTCCTCGAACGCATCTGTATCGCAGTAAACGGCGGCACAGAAACCACCATCGACGGAAAGACCATCAGCTTCAAGGCTCCTTACCGCCGTCTGCCCATCCTGGACGCCATCAAGGAAAAGACCGGTTACGACCTCAACGGCAAGAGCGAGGAAGAAATCCGTCAGGTGTGCCGCGAACTGAAAATGGAGATTGACGACACCATGGGCAAAGGCAAGCTGATAGACGAAATCTTCGGCGAATTCTGTGAAGGCACATTCATACAGCCTACTTTCATCACCGACTATCCGGTGGAAATGAGCCCGCTGACCAAAATGCACCGCAGCAAACCGGGACTGACCGAACGCTTCGAGCTGATGGTAAACGGCAAAGAGCTGGCCAACGCATACAGTGAGCTGAACGACCCCATCGACCAGGAAGAACGCTTCAAAGAGCAGTTGAAACTGAGTGAAAAGGGCGACGACGAGGCCATGTTCATCGACCAGGATTTCCTGAAAGCGCTGCAATACGGCATGCCTCCCACATCGGGTATCGGTATCGGCATCGACCGTCTGACCATGCTGATGACCGGACAGGCATTCATTCAGGAGGTATTATTCTTCCCGCAGATGCGTCCCGAAAAGGTTACTCCGAAAGACGCGCCGGCCAAATTTATGGAGTTGGGTATTCCGGAAGAATGGGTGGCGGTCATCCAGAAGGCCGGCTACAACCTGGTTAGTGACATGAAAGATGTAAACCCGCAAAAGTTGCATATGGACATTTGCGGCATCAACAAGAAGTATAAATTGGAACTGGCGAATCCGACCGTGAAAGATGTGGAAGGTTGGGTTGAGAAAATCTAAGAAATGAAACTACCCGGTAAGATAGCCATTATGGGCGGAGGAAGTTGGGCCACTGCCATTGCTAAAATGGTATTGGCGCAAGAAGATACTATAAATTGGTATATGCGGCGTGACGACCGCATTGCCGATTTTAAGCGTCTCGGTCATAACCCTGCCTACCTGACGGGCGTCAAGTTTGATACCAAGCGTATCAATTTCAACTCAAACATCAACGATGTAGTCAAGGAATCGGATACACTTATCTTTGTGACTCCTTCTCCTTATCTGAAAGCTCACTTGAAGAAGCTGAAGACAAAAATCAAGGATAAATTCATTATTACAGCCATCAAGGGCATCGTACCCGATGACAACGTGATTGTATCGGAATACTTCACGAAAGAATACGGTGTACCGGCGGAGAACATTGCCGTACTGGCAGGCCCCTGCCATGCGGAGGAGGTTGCGCTCGAACGGCTTTCTTATCTTACGATAGCCTGTCCCGATATAGACAAGGCGGACAAGTTTTCCCGTCGCCTGGCCAGTTCATTCATCAAGACTTCCGTCAGCAACGACGTGGCCGGCATCGAATACGGTTCCGTGCTCAAAAACGTATATGCCATTGCCGCAGGGATTTGCAGCGGTTTGAAGTATGGCGACAATTTCCAAGCGGTACTCATGTCCAACGCCATCCAGGAGATGGACCGCTTCCTGCAAACCGTACATCCGCTGAACAGAAACATCAGTGATTCCGTTTATCTGGGTGACATGTTGGTGACGGGATACTCCAACTTCAGCCGTAACCGTACGTTCGGTACGATGATAGGCAAGGGATATTCCGTAAAAAGCGCCCAGATAGAGATGGAAATGATAGCCGAAGGTTATTACGGAACCAAATGTATCAAGGAAATCAACAAGCATTACCACGTGAATATGCCGATACTGGATGCTGTGTACAACATCTTGTATGAACGCATCTCACCGATGATTGAAATTAAGTTACTGACTGACTCTTTCCGGTAATACGGAAAAAGGAACAGGAAGGACGAAATACAGAATTTAAAACCTATAATATTATGATTAGTTTGAACATTGAAAAGACTCTTGGATTCATTTCCAAAGAAAACGTTTTCGCCTACGAAGCTCAAGTTAAGGCTGCACAAGAAGCATTGGAAAACGGTACCGGTAAAGGTAATGACTTTTTAGGCTGGCTGCACCTTCCCTCTTCTATTACAAAGGAGCACTTGGCAAACCTGAAAGCTACCGCGCAAGTATTGCGTGAAAATTGTGAAGTAGTGATTGTTGCCGGAATTGGCGGAAGCTACCTCGGTGCACGCGCCGTTATCGAGGCTTTGTCAAACAGTTTCACATGGTTGCAAGACAAGAAGTCCGGCCCGGTTATTCTGTATGCAGGACACAACATCGGTGAAGATTATCTGTACGAACTTACCGAATATCTGAAAGATAAGAAATTCGGTGTCATCAATATTTCCAAATCAGGAACTACTACCGAAACGGCTTTGGCTTTCCGCCTGCTGAAAAAGCAATGCGAAGACCAACGCGGCAAGGATATGGCAAAAAAAGTGATTGTTGCCGTTACAGACGCCAAGAAGGGTGCCGCACGTGTCACCGCAGACAATGAAGGCTACAAATCTTTCATTATTCCCGATAACGTAGGCGGTCGTTTCTCCGTACTCACTCCGGTAGGTTTGCTGCCCATCGCAGTAGCAGGATTTGACATCGAGAAGCTGGTAGCCGGCGCAGCAGCCATGGAAAAGACTTGCGGAAAGGATGTTCCGTTCGCGGAGAACCCGGCAGCCATCTATGCGGCTACCCGCAATGAGCTTTACAAGAACGGCAAGAAGATTGAAATCCTCGTAAACTTCAACCCCAAGCTGCACTACGTGAGCGAATGGTGGAAACAACTCTACGGTGAATCCGAAGGTAAAGAGAACAAGGGTATCTTCCCTGCATCCGTAGATTTCTCTACCGACCTGCACTCCATGGGACAATGGATTCAGGAAGGCGAACGTACCATTTACGAGACCGTCATCTCAGTAGAAAAGACCCAGTACTCCCTGCAAGTTCCTTCGGACGAAGCCAACCTCGACGGCCTGAACTTCCTCGCCGGCAAGCACGTAGACGAAGTGAACAAGATGGCAGAACTCGGCACGCAGCTGGCTCACGTAGACGGTGGCGTACCCAATATGCGCATCGTTATCCCCGCACTGAATGAGGAAAGTATCGGCGGATTGCTGTATTTCTTTGAAAAAGCATGCGGTATCAGCGGTTATCTCCTGGGCGTCAACCCATTCAACCAACCGGGTGTGGAAGCCTACAAGAAGAATATGTTCGCCTTATTAAACAAGCCGGGCTACGAAGAAGAATCCAAAGCAATTCAGGCAAGACTGTAATAAATTGAAAATCGGGAGTTGAGAATTGAGAAATAGCTGCGCACAAATAATCATGCGCAATGTCAAGAAGCTGTTTCTTTATTCTCAACTCTTGATTTACCCACCCCCCATTTCTCAATTCTTAATTCTCAATTCTCAATTTACCAAGTGTTCAAAGAATCAATTACCCGCTATTTGAAAAAACACGGATACGCTGATATCCGGCTGAAAGCCGTCCTTTTTGATATGGACGGTGTATTATTCAATTCCATGCCCTATCATGCGGATGCCTGGCATAAGGTGATGGAACGCCATGGTCTGCACCTGAGCAGAGAGGAAGCTTATATGCATGAAGGACGTACCGGAGCCGCCACAATAAATCTTGTATATCAGCGGCAGTACGGCAAAGACGCTACTCCTGACATGATAGAAAGTATCTATGCCGAGAAAAGCGAAGAATTCAACAAACACCCCGACCCCGAACGTATGCCCGGTTCCTGGGAGGTGCTGCAAAAAATAAAAGCGGAAGGATTGACTCCCGTATTGGTAACCGGTTCCGGCCAGCACTCTTTGTTAAACCGGTTGTCCCATAACTTTCCCGGTATGTTCCGGCGCGAACGTATGGTAACCGCTTTTGATGTGAAATACGGTAAGCCCAACCCCGAACCTTATCTTATGGGATTGGAAAAAGCAGGCGTAAAAGCCAACGAAGCCATTGTCATTGAGAATGCCCCTATCGGTGTACAGGCCGGAGTAGCAGCAGGTATATTTACGGTTGCCGTCAATACCGGCCCATTGGACGGACAAGTGCTATTGGATGCCGGAGCCGATTTATTGTTTCCTTCCATGCAGGCTTTCTGTGATAATTGGGAAATAGTGCGGAAAGAGCTCGAGCCACAAGAATAATCATAAATATTATTTACTTTTCACATCGGCTTTACTTAAAGTTGATAAAGTCTTTATAGACCTAAAATACAGAAAAACAGATATTTAATTTTACACAAAAGATATTAATATTAAAATATTTTAGTTTTCATTTGGATGTTAGATAAAACAATAATAAATTTGTGCCGTCAATATTTATTAATTACTAACATTTAAAATTATGGACAAACTAACTAGAATTAAAACTTTAATCGCCTGTGCTATCGTAGCATTAGGGTTTTCATCTTGCTCAGAAGATCAAACTTCATTGTCTATTGACAATATCCAAGGGAAAGCTATCATCAAAGGAAGCTTCGTTTATGATGATAACAAAACCTCATCAAGCAGTACTGCGGTAAATACCGAAAAGCCCGTGATGAACACGACTGTTTATGTAATGATAAATAACTCTTCTTTTAACAACAACAGTTCCAGTTACGGAGGATATACCACTCTTGAAACAACAACGGATGCCCAAGGTAAATACGAAATCGAAATTCCTGCCGTTGAAAATGGAGTTACGGTTACTATTAAGGCCAAATCATTTGAGGCGCCGTATTATAAAATCAACTCTAACAGCGGTAGCGGCACTACCCAAAATTCTGTTATCGCCAAAGATGCCGTATATAGCTCACCGGAAATAATATTAAGCGACATAAAGCCTAATGATATTATCGCCGCAGGAAAGGCAACATATAACCATGAGGAATTAGATAAAACCGTCTTCAACTATTAATGCAGAATAAATAATAAACGCATGAAAAAGATATTATCCGTCTTTATAATCTGTTTGCTGCCGTTAATGGGAGCAAATGCGCAGGAGAAGGCTGCCAAGCAGTATCTTCCGGAAGCAGGAGATTGGGCCATCGGCGTCAATGTAATCCCTTTGCTGAAGCACATCGGTGGTAATAACAACGATACATTCGGTGGTGGTTCGTCTTTTACAAAAGACAACAGTGACTTCAATTTAATACCGGATGTTTCTATTTTGGCCAAATACATGTTGACAGACAACATCGCACTGCGCGCCAACGTAGGTTTCATGTTCGGAGCCGACAAATACAGAGGTTATGTGCAAGATGATAAGGCTCTTTTGGACAATCCTCTGAGTGAAGATAAAATTATCGATGCCTGCCGTGTTAGCAACAACGGCATGAGCCTCAACCTGGGAATGGAATACCGCAAAGGTTCGAAGAGAGTACAGGGCGTGTTTGGAGCAGGTGTCCTTTTCGCCTTTCAAACACAGAAATACACTTACGAATGGGCCAATGAAATGACTACCGTCAACCAACAACCGAGTATTTCTCCTGAATTCAGCGGCAATGGTATATACTCAAACGGATACCGCCCCCTGGAAACAAAAGATAACGGTACTTTCTACACGGGACTTACCGGAAGTGTCGGCGTAGAATGGTTCGTTGCTCCTAAAATCTCTTTAGGCGCCGAGGTTAACGTAACAGCATATTATATGTTCGGGTCCCAGTCCTACCAAAAAACAGAAGGATATAACACCACACTCGGTAAAATCGAAGAAAGAACCGATTTGAGCAGCCCGGGCGACAGAGGTTTCCACATTGGAACCGAAAGCCTTGGCGGTGCCTTAAACATGACATTCTATTTCTAAACTAAGACTTATAATAATAGAAAACTCCCTTTGCGCATGGCTGCAAAGGGAGTTTTTTATTTAGTGACCCCGGTGCGATTCAAACGCACGACCTTCAGAACCGGAATCTGACGCTCTATTCACTAAGCTACGGAGCCTTAATTCGGATGCAAAAGTAGAAAAAATCTCCGCATATTCCTAATCTTCACGCATTTTTTCTATCTGTTTCGCACAGAATATCCTCGATATTATTTTGAGAGCAGCAAAGCAATATACACATACATTTTGTTATTTTTTCACTCAAAATAGAAGCAAGTATCAATATTATTCCTATCTTTGCCGAACAAATTAATAGAAGTTATAGAGATTAAACCTATGAGCTACCTGATAAAACCCGAAGGATATAAACCTTTATTGGACTTAAAACAAACGGAATTAGGTATTAAACAGATTAAAGAATTCTTCCAGTTGAACCTTTCTTCCGAGCTTCGCCTGCGTCGTGTCACCGCCCCTCTTTTTGTATTGAAAGGCATGGGTATCAACGATGATTTGAACGGTGTGGAACGGGCGGTATCTTTTCCCATCAAGGATTTAGGCGATGCGCAAGCAGAAGTGGTACATTCGCTTGCCAAATGGAAACGTCTGACACTTGCCGAATACCATATAGAGCCGGGATACGGAATCTATACCGATATGAACGCCATCCGCGCGGACGAAGAATTAGGCAACTTACATTCTTTATATGTAGACCAATGGGATTGGGAGCGTGTTATCACCGAACAAGACCGTAATATAGATTTTCTGAAAGAGATAGTCACCCGTATTTATGCGGCGATGGTTCGTACAGAGTACATGGTATACGAAATGTATCCGCAAATCAAGCCTTGCCTGCCACAGAAACTGCACTTTATCCATGCGGAAGAACTCCGGCAGATGTATCCCAATCTAGAACCGAAATGCCGGGAGCATGCCATCGCCAAAAAGTTCGGAGCCGTATTCATCATCGGTATCGGTTGCAAACTGAGCGACGGTAAAAAACACGACGGACGTGCCCCGGACTATGACGACTACACAACTCCCGGCTTGAACGGCCTGCCCGGCCTAAACGGCGACTTATTGCTATGGGACGATGTGCTTCAGCGCAGTGTGGAATTATCCTCAATGGGTATCCGCGTAGACAAAGAAGCCCTCCAGCGTCAGCTCAAACAGGAAGGTGAAGAAAAACGTTTGGAACTCTACTTCCACAAACGCCTGATGGGAGACGCTCTGCCCCTGTCTATCGGCGGCGGTATCGGCCAGTCCCGACTGTGTATGTTCTACTTGCGCAAAGCGCATATCGGAGAGATACAAGCCAGCATCTGGCCTGAAGACATGCGCGCGGAATGCAAGGCGCACAACATACATCTAATCTGAATATAGCCTGTAAACGATATAAAGTCCCGCAGAGTTTCAAAGGAAAAAGCAAAAACTCTGCGGGGCTCTTTGTATACTATGGTGAAATATTTGTATCTTAGCGTCGTAAACCACTAACACCTCTTATTATGAACGTTCAAATCGAAGATAGCTGGAAAGCCCATTTGCAGCCTGAATTTGACAAAGATTACTTTTATACATTAACGAACTTCGTTCGTGAGGAATATGGTAAATATGCCATATATCCACCGGGAAAATTGATATTCAACGCTTTCAACTTATGTCCTTTCGATAAAGTAAAAGTTGTGATTATCGGCCAAGACCCATATCACGGTCCCGGACAAGCCCACGGATTGTGTTTCTCCGTAAATGACGGCGTACCCTTTCCGCCTTCTTTAGTCAACATCTTCAAAGAAATCAAAGAAGATATCGGAACGGACGCGCCACCCACCGGTAACCTGACCCGCTGGGCGGAACAAGGCGTATTATTGCTCAATGCCACCCTCACAGTACGTGCCCATCAGGCCGGCTCCCATCAAAACCACGGCTGGGAAACATTTACGGATGCCGCCATCCGCATCCTTGCCGAAGAACGTGAACATTTGGTCTTCATATTATGGGGAGCTTATGCGCAACGAAAAGGCGCCTTTATAGATCGCAACAAGCACCTGGTATTGACATCCGCCCACCCTTCTCCCCTTTCCGCATACAACGGCTTTTTCGGAAACAAGCATTTCAGCAAAGCCAATGAATATTTGAAAGCGCACGGAGAGGAAGAGATAAAATGGTAAAGCGGCACCTGTAAATGGAGTTGCGTCAAAATGTATTTGATGATTTTTCAGGTACGGACGACACGGATTGCACGGAAAAAGAATAAAATGAATCCGTGTCATCCGTACTTAAATTATGATTAGTACCACTGGATATTACTCTGCGTCTGGCTTCTCTGCTCCCATTTCAAGTCTTGCAAGATACTTGCGTTGGCGCGGATAGTGAAATTATAATATTTCCACTGCCCGAAAGGAGACAAACTGGCCGACATGCTGAAACAGTGCAGGTCGCGCGTGATATTAAAGGTGGTCTGTACTATCTTCTTAGCTTCAAAATCGTAACCGGAATTAAAGCTGACCGCCCACTTATTGGAAAGTTTTATATTACCGGAAGCGCTCAAGTTATGAGTATAGCGATAGGGATAACGCATCGTTTTCCGGTTGATAGGCTTTGAGGTATCCTCAGATATATTAAAACTATAATTAAAGTTCAGAGACCACGGCATTTTGAATACTTGATAGCCGTCGGAATCGACAGCGGCTTTTTCAACTTTCTTCTTAGGAATACCGGTATCATCGGAACCGTCTTCCGTGCCCTCTCCTTCTTCAGAGGCCGCTTCGTCTTTTTTCTCCTTATCGGAATCGCCGGTACCGCTCAGTTTCTCTTTCCACTTTTTCCACGTATCATTATTAAATGTATAGCTGAAAGAAGAACCGTACCCCTGGAATATACCAAAACGTCCATACGACCATTCCGTACGGTCATTAGGCACCACATTACCATTCTTATCGAATTTATAACCGTATGTTTTGAATGAAGAGCTCATACTGAATGTATAGTTCTTACTCAGCTTCAAACGTAAATTCAAACCGAGGTCACTCCAAGGACGCGTTGCGGCAGCCATATTATAACTGATATTGGCGCCCAACTCATCAATCAAACTAACCTTCTTTACAGTATCTTTCTTACTGCTGTAATATTTCATTTCCAGGTTATTGGATATGCTAAAGGTTATATTTCCCTGTTTGCCTCTTCCCGGCACATCAAATGCTTGTCCCGAATAGGGAGAATACGTCACGGTATCCCGTCTTCCGTCCGCATAATTCCTGATGTAAGACTCGTAATACCCATAGCGTGAGGAACCGAAATCCGGAGCAGCGCTTATGCTCACCGACGGAGTTATGACATGACGAATCTGTATCTTCTTTTTGGGCAGGAATATAGGATTATACATACCGTATATCTTCGTATTGATACCCAAACTGGCATTGTAATTATATACGCGATGGAAACCGTAAATCGTATCGGTAGCCACTTCTTTGCCACTGCCACCGGCGGCATTGGGATCCCAATCTTTCATCACCTTACGCGTGTACCAACGCTCCGTATAGCTGACAGAAGGAGTTACATTAAAGTATTTGAATAATGTAAAAGTAGCGCTGACCGGTATTTCATGCTTCATACCGTTCTTCCAGTCCTTTATCAGATTGGACTTAAACAGAAGATTGTCTTTTGTCTGAATACTGTTGGTCAAACGTCCCGTATACCGAATCGAGATTTTCTCATACCATCTTTCCTCACCTGCCGCTTTTTTACGTTTAAAAGGATAAAGCGTAGACAAAGAGATATTCAAGTCGGGCAAAGTGACATTGACCGAGGAGTCCCTCATGGTCTGTGCAATATTGGTGGTTGCCGCAACCGTCAGTTTCCTGTCAAAGAAATAGCGGGAATAGCTGACACTTGAGGTCTTCGTATTTTGCGACATGGCATTCGAGTTGTACATGTTTCCGATATTGGTACGCTCATAACTGCTGGTCGCAAAATTCACGCTGGCAGAGAACGTCTGATTCGGATTGGCCTTCGCGTCCTGTCTGTGAGACCAGACAATCTTGAAGTCTTTTGCAACGGAATAATCCGGTAATCCTTTATCACCGGTCTTGGTTACCTGATAGCTTGCCTGGAACAAGCCGGAATATTTGTATCTCTTGATATAATTAGACTCTGCATTCAACGCCCAGGAACCTTTCGTAAAGATATCGGCCCGCAGCTTCAAATCCATCTTGTCACTGATAGCAAAATAATACCCGCCATCCGTCAAACCGAAACCGCGGCTGGAGTCATCCATGTATGTAGGCATAAGGAAACCGGACGAATAGCTGCTCGAGAACGGAAAAAAGAAAAACGGCACGGCCAGCGGCAAAGGAACGTCCTCAACCACCAGATAGGCAGGACCCGTCACAACATTCTTTTTAGGGCGTACTTTCGCGTAAGTCATCTGCATATAAAAGTGGGGATGCTCGTGGTGGTCACAAGTCGTATATCGGCCGCTCTTCATATACAGCTCGTCATTAGTGCCTTTCTTCGCATTGTTTCCGGTCACATATCCCTCTCCCTGCTGACTGACCACATTACTTATAATACCCTTCTTGCTCTTGAAGTTATAGCGAATCGTATTAGTCTCATACGGAGTTTCCCCGTCCTTAAAAACCGGAGTTCCTTTCTTCACACCCAACGAATCCTCTACCCCATGGGCATATACCGTGCTGCTATCCATATTCATGGTAATAACATCGGCCGCCAATTCTATCTGCTGATAATTCACTTTTCCCTGGCCATACAGATGCGCATATCCGCCTTGGGCAAACACAATAGAGTCGTTGGCTTCATAGGTCACCGGAGCATCCAAAGGCTGCTTTTTCTTGCCGGGAGCAGCCAGCGTATCCATCTGCAAAGAATCGGCCTGCAAGGTATCGCGCACACCTCTCCTGTGAGAAGACGCAATCCTCTGTCCGAGCGAATCGCCCCGCAAAGAGTCCGCTTGCTGTCTTTCGGGCGGCACAACACCTCGCCGACGACGTTGCGAAGCAGCCTCACCGGAAAGAAGGAGTAAGACGAATAGTAGTATGAATGATATGAATGTATTTGCTTTCAATGGCGTCATTAACTAACAGTTTACGCTTGAAAGGGCAAAAGTACGTAATTTATACGGATAATCTCCCTTTTTAAAGAAATTTAGATTGCTACAAAAACAGTTCGCACCAATGGTCAAAGCGTTGCAGGCCGGCTTCGCCATAGCGCTGTAAACTCTTCCGCGCTTTCTCCACGCTTTTTTCCTGTTCCAGATGCGTCTTGGAGTAAAACTTATCGGCAAAACAGACAACCTGCTCCTCCATGCTTACCGGAAGCATATCACGGTGGGGAACAGGCAGATTTTGCGCAATGATATCTTCCAGTGAAAGACCTGCTCCCGTATGCCTTTCACATACCAAAGCATGACGCGGGTAACCTTCCGAACGCACCAAATCCGCTCCTAAATAGCCATGGCAGATATAAGGTTTATCGCCGAAGCAACAGATACCGTCGGCATCCGTCAGGAATATGCCTATATCATGCAGCATGGCCGCTTCATACAAAAAGTCTCTGTCTAAAGACAATTCCGGATGATTGTCGGCAATCCATAAAGCCTTATCAGCCACCGAACGGCTGTGCGTCAGCAGAATATGTTTCAGTTCATCCGCTTCCGGATAATATTTGTCAATCAACTCGCGAGGGCACATTTTATTTCTTGCTGAATTTATAAACGATGACTTTCCTACGCAAATCACAACTGCGCAAAGGAGTACGATGCACTTCTTCCAACCGGTAGGAATCTTTATTCTCCTGCAAGAACTTTTCCTGCAACTCATCCGTCACCAATACATACCCCTCGGCAGGCCGCATTCTATCAAAGATACGTACGCGGTCGCCCAAATAGTAGTTTATGCCATAGAATTTCACCCAGTCGCCATACGAATATACCGTGCCCTGAGGCTCCAATTCATTCAAGCGTACAGCCAGATGCTTGTCCGACTTCACCGCCAGTATATTGGGTTGGTAAACTCCGTCCAATGACACAAAAATACATAATACGCATCCCGCCGTGCCATATAACAGCGAACGCGTATCCGCACGCTTCACCAGCATGTACAGCAGGCAGACAGCAGCCACAAGCGGCAAGAACACAATCAGCCATTTCGGTAATGAAAGCTGTACGGTCTGCAACGCATGCGTAAACGCTATATTCTCGGCGGCGTGCCTGCCTGTGCCCCAAATGCTTTCGGGAATCATTCCCAGACGTACCGCAAAGAAAGTAACGGTAAGCAATATAGCCAATGAAGCAAAAATCCAGGCGGAAATCCTAAACACTTTCGCGCCCCGTTGCACCAATGCCAGCAGGTATTCGGCAAGCAACATTCCCATAAACGGGTAGATAGGCAGTAAATATACGCTGCGTTTACTCTTGGGGATACAGTAAAAGATGAAAATCGTTAAGATTACCACCCACGCAAAAAGCTGCAACGGCGACTGAGAACGGAATTTATTCCACCCTTTCTTCAAACGTTCACCCACGGAAGCCCCTTCCGGCAGGATATGCATCTTTTTCCATTTCAGTCCGAACAAGGAAATAAGCAGTACCAAAGTCCAGGGAATCCATCCCCAAATAATAGTCAGGAAGTTATACCATATCGGGTTCTCATGTGACGCATAGGACATTTTCCGGAAAAAGCGTCCGGTATTCTCTTCCAGCATCAAATTGACAAACGATTCCCCGCCTTGCTGATAAGCCGCCCAAAACCAGACACCCAAAGGAATGAGGGATAACAATCCGATACCCAGCAGCGAAAAGAAAGTCTTTCCGAACGAACGTCCGCGCAATAACTGGTACACACCGATACCCAGGCAAGGAAAGATGGAGCCGACCGGCCCCTTCGTCAATGTAGCGCATGCCATCAACAACACGGCCAGCCAGGGAATTCCTTTGCAGTTCTTCTCGTCCCACCGGAAAAGCAGGCACAATGAAATCACGATGAGGGAAACTTGCAACATATCCAGCCGGCAAGCTACCGCCGCGCGGTGTACTTCAAAAGAAGACAACAGAAGGATAGAGGTCAGGAACGCCGTCTTTACGTCCTTACGTTTGGCAACGAAACTAAAGAAAACCAACTGCATAGCCAGAAAAGCGAGCGCCGACGGCATACGTGCCGAAAACTCCGAGACTCCCCCCAAGACGGATGAAATAACGGCTATCGTCCAATAAAGAAAAGGCGGTTTATAAGCTATTTCCACTCCATAGTTCATCGGAAGTATCCAGTTACCGCTTTCCAGCATGGTATACGCAACTATCGCTTCACGAGGTTCCCCTTTCGAATAAAAAATGGTTTCTCCTAAAAAGGGAACCAATACGAGCACACTTAACAGTGCAATAAACCAGAACGCTATCTTTCTGTCTGACATATATTTTCGTTTTTACATTTTCACGCTGCAAAAATACGAATTATTCTATAACAATACCTAACTTTGCCGCCTCAATGATAGTGTAAACCTAAAATGAAGCAATTAAAAAGACTTCCCGAATTCATACGTTTTGTCATGGTGGGCGTTTTTGCGACCGCCCTGCACTACGGAATATACTTCTTACTGCAAAAATTCATCAATGTAAATATAGCTTACACCCTCGGTTACGCCCTCAGCTTTATCGCCAATTTTTACCTTACCGCCTACTTTACGTTCGGCAAAAAGCCGTCATGGAGCAAAGCGTTCGGTTTCGGCGGGGCGCATTTATTCAATTACCTGTTGCACATCGGACTGCTGAACACCTTCCTGTGGCTGGGACTTTCCAAAGCCATCGCTCCTATTCCGGTATTCGCCATAGCCATTCCGGTCAATTTCTTATTGGTGCGCTTCGTTTTCAAACGAAAAGGTTGATGTACTCAAATCGATGTTTTTTTAAGTAATATTGTTCAAAGCTTCCTTAAATATAATATATTTGCGAAGTATTTATCATACACACTTGTGAAATGAAGAAAGTAACCTTACTGATTCCGGTCTACAACGAAGAGGCTATGCTCCCCGCTCTCTATCAACGTTTGATAGAGCTTATCAACCGCAACGATACCTATGAGTGGGAAATCTTGTTTATAAATGACGGCAGCAGCGACCAGACGCTCGACGTCATCCGCCAACTCAGACAAACGGACAACAGGGTGAACTTCGTAAATCTTTCACGTAACTTCGGCAAAGAAATCGCCATGCTGGCAGGATTCGACTACACGACCGGAGACTGCTGCGTAATAATGGATGCCGACCTGCAAGACCCGCCCGAGCTCGTAGACCGGATGCTGCAATATTGGGAAGAAGGCTATGACGACATCTACGCCAAGCGCCGCAGCCGTGGAGAAGAGAGCTGGTTGCGCCGCCGGCTGTCGCTTGCTTTCTACAAGATTCTGCAGAACATGAGCCGGATAGACATCCTGCCGAACGTAGGTGATTTCCGCCTGCTCGACCGCCGCTGCGTATTGACGTTAAGGCGTCTGCGGGAACAAGAGCGATACACCAAAGGATTATTCTGCTGGATAGGCTACCAAAAGAAAAGCATAGAGTTCGACCGGGGCGACCGCCTCGCCGGACATTCATCCTGGAGTTTCTTCAAACTATTGAACCTGGCCATCGAAGGGATCACCTCATCTTCCACCGCTCCCTTACGTATCGCTACCGTATGCGGGATTCTCTGCTCTATTTCCAGCTTTATCTACGCCATCTATTTCCTGATAAAGACTATTATATACGGTGACCAGGCTGCCGGCTTCCCCACTTTGATAGTGGTTATCCTATTCTTGGGCGGTATTCAGTTGTTCTCATTGGGTGTCATAGGAGAATACATCGGACGCATCTTCAAAGAAACCAAAAGGCGCCCCGCCTATATCGCATCGGATTATAACGAGAAGAAATTGGGGTACGACGAATAATGTCTTGACATGCTCCGTACCCTGAGGGCTTAGGATTCCCTCTTTCTCTTTTTCCAGAGCTGATAACTGTTAATGATATTCTGCCACAGTACATACGACCCCGGCCCCACGGAGGACAACGGATTCAAATAAGTATAGGACATCCAGATGGCAAGTACCGTATTTTTCTGCCCCAACGCCTGTCCGCCACTGATACGGTCATTGTAGTGCCCGCCGATTCTCTTCCCCAGATAGAATTGGACACAGCAGGCTATCAAACCTGCTAAAGCAATCAGGACTTCCACAAACACCGGCGCATCGCTATTCACCAACGAGCGCACCGTCTGCCCCGACACAATGGCAAGCGCCACCGCCCACAAATAAAAGGCCGCATCATGAAACTCCAATAAATACCGGTGCGCCTTCTTAACAAACACCCGCAGAAACCATGCTATAAAGAAAGGCAGGAGCAACAGCGGAAACACCTTGCTCAGTATTTTCAGGAAAGCCGCAAAGAAAGTTATGTCGGCATGCGGCTCTACCCAAGGAAACACCAACGGCACAGCCACAGCAGCCAGAAGATTGGATAACAATGTATACGTGGTAAGGCTCGACGCACTTCCGCCCAGTTTGCCGGTAATCACCGCAGCAGCAGTAGCCGTAGGACAGATAAGGCATACCATAGCCCCTTCAAAGATTTCCCGATACATCTCTTTCATGGGGCAGCACACCAGCAAAGCCGCAACAGCCAGACACGAAACCGTCTGAAACAGCAACAGCCAACCGTGCCATGCCTTCGGTTTCAGCTCGTGCACCTCCACTTTGCAAAAAGTCAGTAGCAATTGCGCAAAAATCAAAGCCGGGGTAAGGAGAGCTATCAGCCCGTTCAGACAGGGTTTTGCCGGCGCAAGCAAAGGAATTCTTGCAAAGAAAAAGTACCCTGCGGTACCCGCAAGCATCGCCAAAGGCAATGTCCAATTCTTTATAAAACGAAGAAGCATACCTGTATCTACCTATTAATATTTGCGCGCAAAGTTACGGATATTATCAACAAGTAGGCTCATCGCAGAAAATAAAAGGGAAAAAAGAGTTGAATAAACGGGAAATCCGGCACTTTTAATTCGTTAGACAATTGTCATCCTTACGTCAGACAGCCGTTGCCCTTTCGTTAG
>NZ_JADNLF010000016.1:0-89851 GCF_015555825.1 Bacteroides clarus
TCCGAACAGAGAAGTTAAGCTCAGTCACGCCGATGGTACTGCGTAACAGTGGGAGAGTAGGTAGTCGCCGTTTTTTTAGAGAAGCCCCCGTATCGATAGAAAGATACGGGGGCTTTATTGTTTTTGTCCCTTTGGGAACTTTCCTTTACCTCATTCTATTCCTTTGATGAAGGGAATATTACAATGATTAAAAGTCTTTAAAACCAGGTAATTATCCCATTGTTTTATATCTCTGTTTCATTCTTTTTTTGTACCTTTACTTCATATTAAAAGGTATGATAAAACCTTTAATCAATGAACATTTTTATTGGTTGACAAAAGAAAACAGCTATTTGGTGAAACTAAATGCAATCAGTTTATGTTTATTATGTAGATTTGTTGAACGACATGAAAACAACTGTAAAGACATTTTGGATTAGCATGCTACTGATACTCACTTGCAGTATTAGTGGAAAAGCTGTTGACTTTGCCCAAATCGGTGTAAAGTCTGCTGAAGCATGTAAAACTTCTGCTACGTTGTCTTCATGTTCATCGACCTCATCTAAAAAAATTAAACAGGAAAACTCAAGATTTGCGGATATCAGCTATTCATGGACAACAGATGTTGAGTTGGGTACCAAGCCTATTTCTGAAATTTACTCTTCTCACCAGCAGCGTATACGCAGAGTGATAGAAGATAATATATTCCTTAGAAACATATTCCTGATATTGTCCAACCATGAGAACTTGCTTGTACATGGTCGGAGCAAACAATACTTTTCGGACAAAGACCCGTACTATGCTGTGACGGGTAGTGATTACTACATCTACACGCTTCGGCGGATTTTGATTTAGCCACTGACTTCCCTTTCTAATTTCCCCCTTTTTCTTCCTTTTTCACTTGTGAAGGGAAGTAAGAGTAGGTGACCTGTGTGCGCATATGTGCTGACTGAGGTTGCAAGGATGAATTACGCCCTATTGGTCCGTAAGAGGGAAGTTATACCCCTACGCTTTATTCTCAAAATCAATTTTAATACCAACAATTAAACTTTTAATCATGGAAACAACTCAAAAAAAAGCAGCCTCTTTTAAAGGCATCAAGTCCGCCGGTTGGGTAATCGTAATTTGCTTTATCATCGCCGTGCTTATTTTTAATTTTGTTCTTGGAAATCCTTCCAACTTCATGAACAATGACCCGAACAACCATCCGTTACCCGGAAACTTCCTGGGCACTATATATAAAGGTGGCTTTATTGTTCCGGTGATTCAAACTCTCTTGCTTACCGTTATTGCTTTGAGCATCGAACGCTACATTGCTATTCGCGCCGCCTTCGGTAAAGGCTCTCTGGTGAAGTTTGTTGCTAATATTAAAGCTGCTTTGGCGGCTGGCGATATGAAAAAGGCCCAGGAAATCTGCGATACGCAACGTGGTTCCGTAGCCAATGTAGTAAACGCTACTTTAAAGAAGTATGCCGAAATGGAGAATGACACGGAGATGGCTAAAGACCAAAAATTGCTTGCCATCCAGAAAGAGCTGGAAGAAGCTACCGCATTGGAGTTGCCGATGATGGAACAAAACCTGCCGATTATCGGTACTATCACCACTTTGGGTACATTGATGGGATTGCTGGGTACGGTTATCGGTATGATCCGTTCGTTTGCCGCTTTGGCTGCCGGAGGCAGTGCAGACTCTATGGCATTGTCACAAGGTATTTCCGAGGCGTTGATTAATACAGCTTTCGGTATCTTGACCGGTGCTTTGGCGGTTATCTCTTATAACTATTATACCAATAAGATTGATAAGTTGACTTACAGCCTTGATGAGGTTGGCTTCTCTATTGTGCAGACTTTTGCCGCTACGCATAAATAAATTGGGATGTGAGATTTCTCAATTATTAATTCTCAATTTCTAATTTGAAAATTATGGGTAGAGCAAAAATAAAAAAGAAAAGTACGTTCATCGACATGACGGCCATGAGTGACGTAACCGTATTGTTGCTTACTTTCTTCATGCTGACTTCTACGTTTGTGAAGAAAGAGCCGGTACAGGTAACCACTCCGGCATCCGTTTCCGAGATTAAGATACCGGAAACGAATGTTCTCCAAATATTGGTCGATCCGAACGGAAAAGTATTTATGAGCCTGGACAAGCAGTCCGACTTGCGCAATGTGCTGGAAGCTATGGGGCAAGAATACGGGGTGACTTTTACTCCCGAGGAAACGAAAAAGTTTATGCTGGCATCCACTTTCGGCGTGCCGATGAAGAGCATGAAGCAATTCCTCAATTTGCCGCAAGACCGGCAGGACGCTGTGTTAAAGAATGAGGGAATACCTACCGACAGTATCGACAATCAGTTCAAAGCCTGGGTGCGTAATGCCCGTGCCACGAATTCCGATTTGCGTATTGCCATCAAGGCGGATGCCAACACTCCTTATTCCGTAATCAAGAATGTTATGAACTCACTTCAGGATCTTAGAGAGAACCGGTATAACCTGATTACTTCCCTAAAGACCACATCTGAAGACTAACGAAAGGAAATATTATGGCCGAAATACAAGAAAACGGTAATAAGAAAGGTGGAAAAAGCAAGCAAAAGAAAATGACCGTACGGGTGGATTTCACGCCGATGGTGGATATGAATATGTTGCTGATTACTTTCTTCATGCTGTGTACTTCACTGAGCAAACCTCAGACAATGGAGATAAGCATGCCGAGCAATGACAAGAGCATCACCGAAGAACAGCAAAGTAAAGTGAAAGCGTCGCAGGCAATCACACTGTTACTGGGAGATGCCGATAAATTGTATTACTACGAAGGAGAGCCCGACTATAAAGACTATACTTCACTGAAGGAGACTTCCTATCAGGCTGACGGTCTGCGGGCTATGCTCTTGAAACGTAATAGGACTGCTGTAAATGAGGTGAACAAGCTGAAACAGCAGAAACTGGAACTTAAAATATCAGAGGATGATTTCCGTAAACAGCTTTCCGAGATAAAGAGCGGAAAAGACACGCCTACGGTTATCATCAAGGCTACCGATGCGGCCTCGTACAAGAATCTGATTGATGCCCTCGATGAAATGCAGATATGTAATATAGGCAAGTATGTGATAACGGACATTGCCGATGCCGACCGGTTCCTGATGAAGAACTATGAAAGCAAAGGCGAGCTGTCGCAGAATATCGCCGAATAGTAACACCTAAAAACAGAAGAATATGGCTAAAGTAGATTTAAGTTCTTTGGAATGGTGTGACCTTATATTCAACGGTAAGAATAAAGCGTACGGCGCCTATAAGATGCGTGAGAATTCTCCACGCCGTCACAACATAGCCGTGATACTGGTGATAGTGATAGCCTTGATAGGTTTCAGTATTCCCACCCTGATAAAGATGGCGACTCCGAAGCAAAAGGAAGTGATGACCGAGGTAACCACCCTGTCGCAGTTGGAAGAACCCGAAGTGAAACAGGAAGAGATGAAACGTGTAGAGCCTGTTGCTCCGCCACCGCCGGCTTTGAAGAGTTCCATCAAGTTCACGGCTCCTGTCATCAAGAAAGATGAAGAAGTGAGAGATGAAGATGAAATCAAGAGTCAGACCGAATTGACGGAGACGAAAGTCGCCATCTCCATTGCCGATGTGAAAGGCAATGACGAAGCCAACGGCAAGGATATCGCCGACTTGAAGCAGGTAGTGACACAAGCTCCCGTGGAAGAGGAGAAGGTTTTTGATATGGTAGAGCAGATGCCGACGTTCCCCGGTGGTGCCGGTGAGCTGATGAAATACATTGCCGATCATTTGAAGTATCCGACGATTGCGCAGGAAAACGGTGTGCAGGGACGGGTAATCTGCCAGTTTGTGGTAGGCAGTGACGGTAGCGTACGAGATGCCAAAGTTGTAAAGACCCTGGATCCCTACTGTGACAAAGAGGCTCTTCGCGTAATTATGTCGATGCCCAAATGGATACCCGGCAAGCAGAACGGTAAGGCGGTGTCTGTGAAATATACGGTTCCTATTGTCTTTAGGTTACAATAAATTGTGTGTTATGAAAACGGTGAAGCGACTTCAGCTTTCAGGCTTGATAGTAATGCTGGTTCTGGCCTCTGCCTGCCGGCAAAAGCCCAAGGACGGATTGACGGATACCTATACTTCCGGCGTCATAGCAATTGCCGCCGACGAGAGTTTCCGGCCGATTGTGCAGGAAGAGATAGACGTGTTCGAAGGTTTGTTCCCTCTGGCGGGGATTGTGCCCCGTTACGTGACGGAAGTGGAAGCCGTCAATCTTTTGCTTAAGGACAGTTTGCGGTTGGCAATAACCAGCCGCAGGCTGACTCCGGAGGAGATGAACTCCTTCAACAGCCGCAAGTTTTTCCCGCAAGAGATAAAGATTGCGACGGATGGACTGGCATTAATCACCAATCGGAGCAATCCGGATACCTTGATTAGCGTGAAGGATTTTCGCCGTATTCTTACCGGGGATGCCGGGCGGTGGAAGGATATTTATCCGTTGTCCCGCCTGGGAGATATTCGTCTGGTATTCGATAACAAGAATTCCAGTACCGTACGTTTTGCTGTGGACTCCATAGCCGGAGGAGCACCGCTTTCGAACCAAGTGAAGGCGCTGAAAACAAACAGGGAAGTCATAGACTACGTGGCGCGCACGCCGGATGCCATGGGTGTAATCGGAGTGAATTGGCTGAGCGACCGCAACGACAGTACGGGGCTTTCTTTCAGCAAGGAAGTGCGGGTGATGTCTGTCAGCGCTGCCGACAAGGCTACGCCGGCCGACAGTTACAAGCCTTACCAGGCATATCTGTTTTACGGCGATTATCCGCTGGCGCGCAGCATCTATGTTCTATTGAATGATCCGCGGAGCGCACTCCCGTGGGGTTTTGCTTCTTTCCTCGCTTCCGACCGGGGACAGCGGATTATATTGAAGTCGGGATTGGTACCCGCCACTCAACCGGTGCGTGTGGTAAACGTCAAAGATGAATAACTAAAATGAATGCTAACATGAAACGTAAATTATTATTTTGTATGGGAGCGCTGCTGTTATCCGGTACGCTTGCTGCACAAACGCCTGTACCCGAATGGCAGGCCGGGGTAGATAAAGTAAAAAGTCTGATAAAGACGAATCCCGAACAAGCGTCCGAAACGGCCGGAGAATTGCTGAAAGGGAAAAACAAGAAAAATGTGTCGCTGATTGTCTCTGTAGCCCGCGCCTATCTGGATGCCGGTAAGCCGGCAGAGGCGGAAAACTATCTGAAAGCAGC
Organism: Bacteroides clarus; assembly: GCF_015555825.1. Classification (NCBI taxonomy): domain Bacteria; kingdom Pseudomonadati; phylum Bacteroidota; class Bacteroidia; order Bacteroidales; family Bacteroidaceae; genus Bacteroides; species Bacteroides clarus. Next base: position 5,250 of record NZ_JADNLF010000016.1, read on the forward strand.
CAAAAAGGCGGATAGCAAGGATGCAAGCGTGTCCGTACTGGAAGGAGACATTGCGCTTGCCGGAAAGGATGTGGGACGTGCCTGCCAGCTTTACGAACAGGCCATTTACTTTAATCCCGATTGCAAGGAAGCTTATCTGAAATATGCCCGTGCCTATAAGTCGGCCAGTCCCTCGCAGGCTATCGACAAACTGCAACAGTTGAAATCACTGGCTCCGGACTATTTGGAAGCGGATAAAGAACTTGCCGGGGTGTATTATGCCACCAACCGTTTCGGCAAGGCGGCAGAAACCTATGCCAAGTTCATAGACACTCCTGTTGCTACGGAAGACGATATCTTGAAATATGCTTTTGCCCTGTTCCTGAACCATGATTTTGAGAAATCACTGGAAGTGGTTCGGAAAGGTTTGCAAAAGAACGGACGTCATGCGGCATTCAACCGTCTGGCCATGTACAACTATACCGACTTGAAACGTTATGATGAAGCGGAGCAAGCTGCCAATGCTTTTTTTAACGCTTCGGACAATGCCGACTATTCGTACTTGGACTACCGATACTACGGAGCTTTGCTGAGCGCTCTAAAGAAGTACGACCAAGCCGTTGCGGAATATGGCAAGGCGCTTGAGAAGGATAGCGACCAGGTCGATATCTGGCGCGAAATAGCCGATGCGTACGAATTGAAGAATGACTATGCTCAGGCCATTACCGCCTATCAAAAGTATTATGACGCTTTAAGTCAAGATAAAAAGACGGCTGAGTCCCTGTTCCAGCTCGGACGTCTCTATTACGGCCAGGGCACATCTTCGGATACGCTCTCCGTTCGGCCTGCCGACCGTGCAACGGCATTGCAGGCTGCAGACTCTGTGTTTGCGCTGGTTGCCCGACAAGCTCCCGACAGCTATCTGGGTGATATGTGGCGCGCCCGTACCAATTCCGCCATGGACCCGGAGACTACCGAGGGGCTGGCAAAACCTTATTATGAAAAGGTGGCGGAAATGTTGCTGGCTAAGAATGAGCCGAGGTATAACTCTGCACTGATTGAGTGTTACAGCTATCTGGGATACTACTATCTGCTGAAGAGCGATTATCCGGTTTCAAAAGAGTATTGGAATAAAATTCTGGCTATCGACCCCACCAATGCCACAGCTAAAAAGGCGTTGGACGGCATCAAATAGCAATAATTTTAGTTGTTTGTCGTGTCGGGAGGAGTGGAGAGTGATTCTTAGCTCCTCTCATTTTTTATAGATATCCCCGTTCCTTGGGGTGATTTTGTGTTTGAGAAGGGGATAAAATGAAAAAAGACCGCCGGATTGACGATCTTCTTTAGTTGCGGAGGCCTGACTCGAACAGACGACCTTTGGGTTATGAGCCCAACGAGCTACCAACTGCTCCACTCCGCGATGTTTTGTGGGTGCAAAGGTACGGCTTTTATTTGAATATGCAAATAAAAGCCGGATTATTTTTCATAAAAAATGCACTAATATACATAATAGGCTGATAAATAGTCCGATAAAATATAAAACATTTCTATTCGCCAATCGGCTTGACTGTTAATAAAATGTGCTTTTGTTTGTGATATATGCGGAAATATCTTACTTTTGCACAAATTATTAAGCAATGTGCAATTAGTCTATGGCCGTATCGAAGACAAAAGCTAAATTAGTGGATGTAGCCCGTCAGTTGTTTGCTAAAATGGGTGTTGAGAATACCACGATGAATGATATTGCCCTCGCTTCTAAAAAAGGTAGGAGAACGCTTTATACCTATTTTAAGAGCAAGGAAGATATCTATATGGCTGTTGTCGAATCGGAACTGGATATGCTTTCGGATATGATGAAGCGTGTGGCGGAGAAGAACATATCGCCGGACGAGAAGATGATTGAGATGATATACACACGTCTGGACGCAGTGAAAGAGGTGGTATTCCGCAACGGCACGCTTCGGGCCAATTTCTTTCGCGACATTTGGCGGGTAGAGAAAGTGCGCAAGCGGTTTGATGCCAAGGAGATACTGCTGTTTAAGGATGTATTGCGCGAAGGAGTGGAGAAAGGCGTGTTCAGAATAGACGATATCGACATGACCGCCGAGCTGGTGCATTATTGTGTAAAAGGGATTGAAGTGCCCTATATCCGCGGCCATATCGGCGCAAAGCTGGATGACGAGACCCGCGACAAATACGTTGTGAACCTTGTGTTTGGCGCACTGCATAGAACATAAAAACATTTAATCAATAATTTAAAAACAGTATGGGATTATTAGACGGAAAAACAGCCATTGTAACCGGAGCCGCTCGCGGCATTGGTAAGGCCATCGCTTTAAAGTTCGCTCAAGAAGGAGCTAATATAGCATTCACCGATTTGGTGATTGACGAAAATGCTGAAGCTACGGCAAAAGAAATCGAAACGTTGGGCGTAAAAGCCAAAGCGTATGCTTCCAATGCGGCAAGCTTTGAAGATACCGCTAAAGTGGTAGAGGCTATCCATGCAGACTTCGGTCGCATCGATATTCTGGTAAACAACGCAGGTATCACCCGTGACGGTTTGATGATGCGCATGACCGAACAGCAATGGGATATGGTTATCAACGTGAACCTGAAATCGGCTTTCAACTTCATTCACGCTTGTACTCCGATTATGATGCGCCAGAAAGCCGGCAGCATTATCAATATGGCTTCTGTTGTAGGTGTTCACGGCAATGCAGGCCAGGCCAACTACTCTGCTTCCAAGGCCGGTATGATTGCATTGGCGAAATCCATCGCACAAGAACTGGGTTCTCGCGGCATCCGTGCCAACGCCATCGCTCCGGGCTTCATTATGACGGCCATGACAGATGCCCTGTCCGAAGAAGTAAAGGCCGAATGGTGCAAGAAGATACCTTTGCGTCGCGGCGGTACACCCGAAGACGTTGCCAACATTGCTACCTTCCTGGCTTCTGATATGTCTTCTTATGTATCAGGACAGGTAATTCAGGTAGACGGTGGTATGAATATGTAACATCCAAATCACTGAATAGATGACTGTCGTATACGAGGACAATCATATCATTATAGTAAACAAGACCGCTTCCGAGATAGTTCAGGGAGACAAAACGGGCGATACGCCGCTTTCGGAGACCGTAAAGCTGTATCTCAAGGAGAAATACCAAAAGCCCGGCAATGTCTTTATCGGTGTCACGCACCGTCTGGACCGCCCCGTAAGCGGTCTTGTTATTTTTGCCAAAACCAGTAAGGCGCTTACCCGTCTGAACGAGATGTTCAAGAACAGCGAGGTGAAGAAAACCTATTGGGCAGTGGTGAAGAACCAGCCTCGGGAGCAAGAAGGCGAGCTGGTGAACTATTTGGTACGTAATGAGAAGCAAAACAAGAGTTATGCCTACGATAAGGAAGTGCCGAACAGCAAGAAAGCGATTTTGCATTATCGGCTCATAGCCAAGTCACAAAACTACTGTTTATTGGAGATAGACCTGAAAACGGGGCGGCATCACCAGATACGCTGCCAGTTGGCAAAGATGGGGTGTCCCATTAAAGGGGATTTGAAATACGGCTCTCCCCGTTCCAACCCTGACGGAAGCATCTGTCTGCATGCGCGCTTTGTGCGCTTTGTACATCCGGTGTCCAAGGAACTGATAGAGGTGGAAGCCCCTGTTCCTGCCGGTAATCTGTGGAATGGCTTTGAAATGATTTGATAATCTGTTAATAACAAATTCAATGAAAAAGATTCTGATTCTTTCGGGACTGTCCCTGTTTGCGGCGCTCGCAGTCCGGGCGCAGGATAAAGTGACCGAATACAATGTACGTCCTGCCGTTGCGGTGCGTACTCCCATTCAAGGTGACAGCATCAACTTTACAGGAGAGAAATTCACGGTCGATGACCTGCTGAAGACCGACATCAGCCTTGACTTCGACGGGCGTCCTTACGAACGCATGGCGGCGGATACCGCAGGGTATGTACGTGTGGAGAAAGCGGATAAAGATAATCTGTTTTATCTGTTTGCCACCAACCTGCGTGCGGAACGCTTTATGAAAGGAAAGCTGAATATTTATTCTCCCGCACGTTTTGAGGTGTTTGTGAATGGCGTTTCCAAACAATCCAAGACGACTGCGGAAGATAGCTTGTCGCAGGTTTCCCCTTCGGTACTTGGCTTACGTCTGGAGCCGGAAGCGGATTATGAGATAGTCGTTAAATTGTTGTCGACGGCTGCCGATAAGGCCGTTCCCGCATTGAAGTGCGAGTTTGAGAAGGATAAGGAGTTTACCGATGTCGGCTATCGGATTGCACCCGATTTGAAAAGGCGTTTCGCGTTGCACAATACGGCTTTCGGAAGCCGCGTGCGTTCGGTCAGTCTTTCTCCGAACGGCAAGTTTCTGCTTACCTGCTATGCGGATAACTATTCGTTGAAGCGCTCAAGGACACGTAGTGAGTTGACCGAACTGAAGACGGGCAGGGTGATACTGCCCGCTGCCGATGAGAAAATGCGCTGGATGCCCCGCAGCAATAAGCTTTATTATACCGTAACCGGCAGGCAACGGAATGATTTGGTTGTGTTCGACCCGGTTACCATGCGCGAGGAAGTGTTGCTGAAAGATGTTCCCGAAGGATATTTTGCATGGTCGCCCGCGGAAGATTATCTTATCTACTCTCCCGATGATAAGGGGGAAACGGTCAGCGGTCCTTTGAAACGGCTGCTGCATCCCGACGACCGTATTCCCGATGCGCGTTCCCGCAACTATCTCGTTAAGTACGATCCTGCCACAGGTCTTTCCGAACGACTCACTTATGGCAGCCATGCCGTCTATCTGAATGATATATCTTCTGACGGCAGGAAGCTCTTATGCTCCACTTCTAAATCGAATATCACTCAATGTCCTTTCTCCCTCACTTCCATCTTCGAGGTGGATTTGGCTACGTTGCGGGCAGATACGCTGGTGACATGGAATTCTTATGTCAACAGGGCGGCTTACTCTCCCGACGGCGGACAGCTTCTGGTAATAGGCAGTCCGATGGCTTTTGACGGAATAGGGAAGAATTGCGGCGGGCATCCTGTCGCCAATGATTTCGATACCCAGGCGTTCATTATGGACAAAGCCACGAAAAAGGTCAGTCCTATCACACGCGATTTTAATCCCACCGTCGACTTCTTGCAGTGGAACCGTGTAGACGGCTGTATTTACTTCAATACAACGGACGAAGATTGCAGACATGTCTACCGCTATACTCCGAAGACGGACAGTTTTGAAATGCTGCCGCTGCAGGAAGATGTGATTTCTTCCTTCGACCTGGCGGAATACAATCCTGCGGTTGCCGCCTATGTCGGCGGTGGAAATACCAGTGTGGGAGTTGCCTATACGTACGATGTGAAGAAGAAAACGTCTGTCTTGCTTGCCAACCCGATGAAACCCGTTTTGGATAAGATAGATATGGGTGCCATGAAGGAATGGAACTTCACGGCGGAAGACGGTACGGAGATTAAAGGTATGATATGCCTGCCGCCGGATTTCGACCCGGATAGGAAATATCCGCTTATCGTCTATTACTACGGCGGGACTACACCTACCACACGCGGCATCACTTCGCCTTATTGTGCGCAACTGTTCGCGTCACGCGATTATGTGGTTTATGTTATCCAGCCCAGTGGGGCTATCGGTTACGGTCAGGAATTCTCCGCCCGCCATGTCAATGCGTGGGGGGAACGTACCGCTGACGAAATTATCGAGGGAACGAAGAAGTTCTGCGCCGCTCATCCGTTTGTCAACGATAAGCGTATCGGTTGTATCGGAGCGTCTTACGGCGGTTTCATGACGATGTACTTGCAGACAAAGACGGATTTGTTCGCCGCTGCCGTTTCGCATGCGGGCATCAGTAACATCACCAGTTATTGGGGCGAGGGCTATTGGGGCTATTCCTATAACTCCGTTGCCGCTGCCGGGAGCTATCCGTGGAATAATCCCGACCTGTTTACAAAACACGGGGCCTTGTTCAATGCGGATAAAATCAAGACCCCGCTGCTGTTGCTGCACGGTACGGTCGATACGAATGTGCCTGTCGGCGAAAGCATCCAGTTGTACAATGCATTGAAGATATTGGGCAAGCCGGTAGAGTTTATAACGGTGGATGGCGAGAACCACTTCATCAGTGATTATCCCAAGCGCGAGCTGTGGCACAACTCTATCATGGCATGGTTTGCACGTTGGTTGCAGGACAGTCCGGCATGGTGGAATGACCTTTACCCGGAAAGGCATTGGTAAATGAAAGGTAACAAAAAAGCCGTTTCCCGGAATAGACAAGGAGGAAACGGCTTTTTTGTTGTTAGTGCGCTTACTATTATTCGGCCACTTCAAGTTGTGCTTGGGATGCTCTTGGCCATTTGCATCTGTGCTCAGGCCAAGAACGATCCGTCACAAACAAACATAAACAGGGCTGCTACTAATACTAATCTTTTTGTTTTTCATTTACTTTAATAGGTTTATATTCGGTTCAGTCTTAGTTTAGGTAGATTTTGCTTTAATACTGCTGTGGATTGGATATCCACGTGAAATGTACGTCAAATGATGTGCCAGAATTGATAAGGAAATGCTAAGATGCTGGTAATTAGTACGCTAATTTGACCGTGACAGAATGCCGCATCGTAGAAATGTGTGGATTTGTGTGGAAAGTGTGGAACGTGGTGTGGAGTTTTTCCACAATTACAGCTCTATGCCGTATAGCTTAAGTTTGTTGTAGAGCGTTTTCCGGTCTATGCCGAGCAGTTGTGCGGCGCGGCTTTTGTTGTAGCCTGTCTGTTTCAAGGCTTCGATGATTTGCTGCTTTTCTGCTTCTTCGTTACGGAGCGGCATGCCTGCGGACGGAGTGACCTGATTTTGCAGTTCGCTAAGCTCATTCAAGGTAATGAATTTGTCTTGAGCAAGAAGAGTGGCGCGGCGGACGATATTCTTCATCTGGCGCAGATTGCCCGGCCATTGGTACTCCAATAAGGCTTTGGATGCTTTTTCGTCAAAGCCGATGAGGTGCTTGTCCAGTTCACGGTTGGCCTGGTCTAAGAAGAAGTTTGCAAAGAGAAGGATGTCCTCGCGACGGTCTTTCAATTGCGGCATACGCAGGGTAAATTCATTGATACGGTGGTAGAGGTCTTCGCGGAATGTACCTTTCTCGATGGCTTGTTCCAGATTCTCATTGGTGGCGGATACTAAGCGCACGTCTACCTGTATCTCCTTGTTAGAGCCGATGGGACGTATCTTACGTTCTTGCAGGGCGCGAAGCAATTGTATCTGTACCTCGTAGCTGAGGTTGCCTATTTCGTCCAGAAAGATGGTACCGCCGTTGGCTGCGGCGAATGCGCCGGTCTTGTCGGTCAGCGCACCGGTAAAGGAACCTTTTACGTGACCGAAGAATTCGGAAGCGGCCAGCTCTTTGGGGATGGCTCCGCAGTCAATGGCTATGAACGGCTGCCTGGCGCGGCGGCTCAACTTATGGATGCGTTGCGCCACATACTCCTTACCTGTTCCGCTGGCTCCGTTGATGAGGACGGACATATTGGTGGGAGAAACCAGATTTACATAGTTATAAAGTTGTTTGGCGGCATCGCTTTCGCCCTCCAGGTAGTCGGAAGATGCGTCCACCGTGCTGTCGGCGGCAAATGCTTTATCTGTCCCGGATGAATGCGCCGCCTGTTGAGGTGCGGCGGACGAGGGCTTCAGGGCTTCATCCATTTTCTTCAATAATTCATCGGGATTTACGGGCTTTGCGATGTAGTCGCATGCGCCCAGCTTTATGGCTTGTACGGCGGACTGTATGTCGGCATAGCCCGTCATGATGATAAGAGGTATATGCAAGGAATGTTCCCCCAACCATTTCAGCAAGTCTATGCCGTCACGGTCGGGCAGGCGCAAGTCGGACAGTATCAAGTCTACTGTCTCGGCTTCGATATGCTTCTGGGCACGGGATATGCTGCTGACCGAACTGACCTGGAAACCTTTCTTGCCGAGCCACGTTTTCAACATCATACCGTAAGTGATGTCATCTTCTACGATTAATATGGATTTCATCCCTTCTGCTTTTTATCTCTTTTATGATGCAAAGGTAAATCGTTTTGTTCGATTTTAGTATATTTGCAGACTTAAATTAAACAAAAAGACAGATGAAAAGAAATCTCATAGTATTATTAACCATACTGGTTTGCGGTCTGACGGCCTGCAAACCGGGACAAAAGAAAGACGGAAATATGGAAAAAGAAACGAAATTGAAGATTGAAACAAGTGCGGGTGACATCATCGTGAAACTGTATAACGAGACGCCGAAGCATCGCGATAACTTTATCAAGCTGGCCGAGGACGGTACTTATGAGGGTACTCTGTTTCACCGTGTCATCAAGGACTTCATGATACAGGCGGGCGACCCCGAATCGAAGAATGCCCCGAAAGGCAAGATGCTGGGAGCGGGTGATGTGGGATACACGGTTCCTGCGGAGTTTGTCTATCCTAAATACTTCCATAAGAAAGGTGCGCTGTCTGCCGCCCGTCAGGGAGACAACGTGAACCCGAAGAAGGAATCGTCCGGTTGCCAGTTCTATATCGTGACCGGAAAGGTGTATAACGACTCTACGCTTCTCGGCATGGAACATCAGATGAATCAGGCGCGTTTGAACAATGCTTTCAATGCTTTGGCGCAGAAGCACATGAAAGAAATCTACAAGATGCGTAAGGACGGCGACCAGGAAGGTTTGATGAACCTGCAGGATACGCTTATCGCGCAGGCTGAGGCTCAGGTGGCTGATGAACCGGAATTCCGTTTCACGCCGGAACAGGTGAAGGCCTATACCACTGTCGGCGGTACACCGCATCTGGACGGTGAATATACCGTATTCGGCGAAGTGGTTGAGGGCATGGATATCGTAGATAAGATTCAACAAGTAAAGACAGACCGCAGTGACCGTCCGGAAGAGGATGTGAAGATTGAAAAGGTGACTGTGATCGATTAACGAATGAAAATAAATAAGCATTGTTTCCCCAATGGCCTGCGACTGGTGCACTACGAGGATACCAGTACGCAAATGGTGGCGCTGAACATCGTTTATGATGTCGGCGCACGCGACGAGCATCCCGAACATACCGGCTTTGCCCATTTGTTCGAGCATCTGATGTTCGGCGGTTCGGTGCATATTCCCGATTATGATACGCCTTTGCAATTGGCGGGGGGAGAAAATAATGCCTGGACGAATAACGATATTACCAATTATTACCTGACCGTTCCGAAACCGAACGTAGAGACAGCCTTTTGGCTGGAGTCCGACAGGATGCTGGAACTGGCTTTCAGCGAGCAAAGCCTTGACGTACAGCGCGGCGTGGTGATGGAAGAGTTTAAGCAACGCTGTCTCAACCAGCCGTATGGTGATGTGGGGCATTTGTTCCGCCCGTTGGCGTTCCGGGTGCATCCGTACCGCTGGCCTACTATCGGCAAAGAACTCTCCCACATAGAGCAGGCCACGCTGGACGAAGTGAAGAACTTCTTCTACCGCTTCTACGCCCCGAATAATGCCGTACTGGCAGTGACGGGGAACATTTCATGGGATGAAACCGTCAGGCTCACCGAGAAATGGTTTGCGCCCATTCCCCGGCGGGATGTTCCGGCGCGGCAATTGCCGCAGGAACCGGAGCAAACGCGGGAACGCAGGCTGACGGTGGAAAGAAACGTGCCGCTGGATGCCTTGTTCATGGGCTATCACATGTGCAGTCGTGAGAGCGCGGATTATTACGCATTCGATATCCTGTCCGATATTCTCAGCAACGGACGCTCCAGCCGTTTGAACCGCCGTCTGGTGCAGGAGCAGAACCTGTTTTCCGGTATCGACGCATACATCAGCGGTACGCGTGATGCGGGGCTGTTGCAAATCAGCGGTAAGCCTGCGGCAGGCGTGTCGTTGGAACAGGCGGAAGCCGCTGTCCGTAAGGAATTGGAAGAGTTGCGGCAATCTCCGGCAGGCGAACAGGAACTGGAGAAAGTCAAGAATAAGTTTGAATCTACCCAGATATTCGGCAATATCAATTACCTGAACGTAGCCACAAATCTTGCCTGGTTTGAGCTGACGGGAAAGGCGGAAGATATTGACCTTGAAGTAGAGCGTTATCGCTCCGTTACGACGGAGCAACTGCACACTGTGGCGCAGCATACTTTCTGCGAGAACAATACCGTAGTATTATATTATAAGAGTGATAAACAATATTAAAAGGGAACAGTGAGGATGTGCGGAACATCTGTCTGACAGACTGTGGATTTCGTCCGATGAAACAAATTTTAGATAATAAGATGATGAATTTGATAGCCGGCTATAAACAGCATTATAAAGCGTTGATATTTCTGGGACTTCCCATTGTTATCGGGCAGGTGGGCGTAATTGTTCTCGGTTTCGCGGATACCCTGATGATTGGGCATCACAGTACCGAGGAACTGGGTGCGGCTTCTTTCGTAAACAACGTATTTACACTTTGCATCATTTTCAGTACCGGTTTCAGCTACGGACTGACGCCTATTGTAGGCAGTCTTTACGGCAACCGCCGTTTTGCGGAAGCGGGGCAGGCGTTGCGGTGCAGTTTGGTGGCGAATGTCCTGGTGGCTTTGCTTCTTACTTTCATCATGACGGCGGTCTACTTCAATGTGGAGCGTTTGGGGCAGCCCGAGGAACTGATGCCTTTGATAAAACCTTATTATCTGGTATTGCTCGCTTCGCTGGTTTTCGTGATGCTGTTCAATGGTTTCAAGCAGTTTACGGACGGTATCACCGACACCAAGACCGCCATGTGGATACTGCTGGGCGGAAACGCGCTGAACATCATAGGTAATTATATTCTTATCAACGGTAAGCTGGGCTTTCCGGAGTTGGGTTTGCTGGGAGCAGGTATCAGTACGCTGTTCTCGCGTATTATGATGGTCGTGGTTTTCGCGCTGATTGTACTTCGCGGTCGTCGCTTCATTCGTTACCGGCTTGGGTTTTCCCGCATGGGGTGGTCGCTTCCGGTGTTTAAGCGGCTCAATGCGTTGGGCTGGCCTGTCGGCTTGCAGATGGGAATGGAGACGGCTTCTTTCAGCCTTAGCGCCATTATGGTGGGTTGGCTGGGTACCATCGCTTTGGCATCCCATCAGATAATGCTGACCATTTCGCAATTCACTTTCATGATGTACTACGGTATGGGGGCTGCGGTAGCGGTGCGTGTCAGTAATTTTAAGGGGCAGGGCGATATGGAGAATGTACGCCGTTCCACATTTGCGGGCTTCCACCTGATAATGGCTATGGAAGTGGTGCTTATGAGCATTGTTTTTGTGATGCGCGGACAGGTGGGCGGTTGGTTCACGGATAGCGCCGAGGCTTCGGCGCTGGTGGCGTCCTTGTTCTTTCCCTTCCTGATTTATCAGTTTGGCGACGGATTGCAAATCAACTTTGCCAATGCGCTGCGAGGCATATCGGATGTAAAGCCGATGATGATTATTGCATTTATTTCTTATTTTATTATATCTTTGCCCGTAGGATATTTTTGCGGTTTCGTGCTGGGCTGGGGATTGGTCGGTGTCTGGATGGCTTTCCCGTTCGGACTGACCAGCGCCGGACTGATGCTGTGGCTGCGCTTCCGCTATAAAACGGGAACGAGATGATAAAAGAGGCGGTACTCGCTGTCCTGTCACTCTATCACCTTTTTATCACCTATTATGAATAGCGTATCGAAAGTAAAGATAGCTGTCGGATACACTCTGTTGTTAGGAGTGTTGCTTTTTTCCCTGTTCTTCGTGCATAGGGAAATGGAGAATCTTATGCTTTCCGATAATCAGGATGTGCAGTGGACGGACAGTCTCATCACGCTTCTCAGGGAGAAGGACGCGAACACCATTTACATGTTGCGTGTGCTGAGCGAAACGAGCGACAGTATGGTTTCTACCCGGGAGATAGAGAGCATCATCGCTACCCGGCAGGATTCGGTCGTTACCAACCGGCGGGTGCAGCGCCGTATCATTACGCATCGCGACACGGTGGTTACCAAGCCCAAGAAGAAAGGCTTCTTCCGTCGTTTGGGAGAGGTGTTCGTTCCGCCTAAAAAAGATACTGCCATACAGGTAAAGACTTCCCTCGAATATGCTACGGATACGGTGATTGATGTCTACAATCCGGTGGACTCCCTGCAAGAAAAGCTGCGTGCCGTGGCGCAGCAGAAGAAAGAGAATAATGCCATTGTACAACGCCGCAGGCGCACTTTGCAGCGCATGGACAGGATGCTGACCGCCCGTATCGACAGTCTGTTGAAAGGTTATGAACAGGAAACCTTGCAGCGCGCCCGCGAAGAGGCGGAGTATCAGCAATCCGTGCGCCATCACTCCATTAAGATAATCAGCGGTATCGCGGCCGGCGCTGTGTTGCTTTCCGCCTTTTTCCTGATAATCATCGGGCGTGACATTACGCGCAGCAACCGTTATCGCCGCGAATTGGAAGAAGCCCGCCGCCGTGCCGAAGACTTGCTGGCTACGCGGGAAAAGATGATGCTTGCCATTACCCACGACTTTAAGGCGCCGCTCGGCTCCATCATGGGCTATGCCGACCTGCTCTCCCGTCTGACGGTGGACGAACGGCAGCGCTTCTATCTGGATAACATGAAAACCTCATCGGAACATCTGCTGAAACTGGTTGTCGATTTGCTTGATTTTCATCGGCTCGACCTTCATAAGGCCGAGATAAACCGGGTTACTTTCCATCCCGCCCGTCTGCTGGAAGAAATCCATGTCAGCTTCGAACCGCTGACTTCCGCCAAGGGACTGGGCTTACATTGCGATATTGCTCCCGAGTTGGAGAGCACGTATATCAGCGACCCGCTCCGGTTGCGCCAGATTATCAATAACCTGCTTTCCAATGCCGTGAAGTTTACGGACGAGGGCGGCATAACGATAACGGCACGTTACGAGAACCGCCGGCTGGTCGTTGCCATAGCCGATACAGGCAAAGGTATGGAACCTGCCGACAGGGAACGGATTTTTCAGGAGTTCACCCGTCTGCCCGGTGCGCAGGGCAAAGAAGGCTTCGGGCTCGGATTGTCCATTGTGCGCATGCTTGTACAGTTGCTGGAAGGAACGATTGATGTGGACAGTGTACCGGGTAAGGGAAGCACGTTTACATTACGTATCCCTTTGTTCCCCGTGAGGGTATCGGAGAATGCCGGCGGGAAGCGTCAGGAGACGGAAACCGAAGCTTCTGCCGCTCTTTCCGGAGAAATATCCGTTCCTTCACAACGCTCGCTTCGCGTACTTCTGATTGATGATGACCGTATTCAGCTTACGCTCACCGCGGCCATGCTCCAACATAGCGGTATCGCTTCGGTGTCGTGCATGCAATTGGATGAATTGCTGGATGCCCTGCGTTCCGATACCTTCGATGTACTGCTTACCGATGTACAGATGCCTGCCATAAACGGCTTCGACCTGCTGAAACTGCTGCGGGCGTCGAACCTTCCTCAAGCTCAGACCATTCCTGTGATAGCCGTTACAGCCCGTAGCGACATGAAACGGGAGGAGATTAAGGAACACGGTTTTGCCGGTTGTTTGCACAAACCGTTTACGGTAGCGGAGCTTTTCCGGGAACTGAATGCGGAGGGTATCGGACAAGAGCCTGTTCCTGCCCCGCAATGTGAAGAAGCGGTTGCGGCTGAGGCTTCATCTCCGGAGCTTCCTTATAATTTCTCGGCGCTTACCGCTTTCTCCGGTGATGATCCGGAAGCGGCAAAGTCCATTCTTGAGAGTTTCGTCACTGAAACCCGTCTCAATGCCGAACGTTTGCGGCAGGCGGTGGATGCGGCGGACATGGACGGGGTGGCTGCCGTATCGCACAAAATGATTCCTCTCTTTACGCTGATTGGCGCTACGGAACTGGTGTCGGAACTTAAGATACTGGAAAGCCTGCGCGGCGCTCCCTTCACTGCCGAACAGGGACAGCGCGCGCTCCGTTCGCTTGCCCTTATCGAGGATATTGTTCGTTTACCGGCACAGACCGATTTGGGTAAGCGGTCGATATAAGTGGTCATAAACACTGGTGTGGCACAGTATTTTTATTCTTTAGGAACTTTATCTCGAAATTAATTGTTTACTTTGTACAACTTTTAATAGATGACAGTTTGACGTTCCAATGAGAAGAAAATGGTTAAAGGGAGCACTTTGGGTGCTGCTCACTCCTATTATCCTATTTGTAATATTGATGATATTGCTGTATGTGCCGCCCGTGCAGAATTTTATACGGAAACAGGCTACGGCGATAGCGTCGGATGCTACGGGCATGAATATTTCCGTAGAACGGATTGACCTTCGTTTTCCCTTGAATCTGCTTGTGCGTGGCGTACAGGTGGTGCAGTCGGAGAACGACGCCGTCGATATGCAACATCCCGATACCCTGCTGAACCTTGGAAGCCTGAACGTGCGCGTACAGGCGTGGCCTTTGTTGCAGGGCAGGGTAGAGGTGGACGATATTACCTTGCAGCAGGTAGCCGTAAACTCTTCCACCTTGCTGGAAGGTATGCACATCAAAGGAACGCTCGGACGGTTCTTCCTCGAGAGCCACGGCATCGACCTGAAAAAAGAGAATGCCGTGCTGAATAGCGTGGAGTTGAGTAATACCCATGTGCAAGTAATACTTGCCGATACTGCCGAGGCTCCGAAAGATACTGTTGAAACCGCCTTGAACTGGCGGATAGCGTTGCACAATCTGAAACTGAAGAATGTTTCGGTGGATTTGCAGATGCCGCTCGACTCCATGACGTTGGCTGCCAATATAGGAGATGCAAGCATAGAAGATGCCAATGCCGACCTCAAACGTCAGTTCTACGGTTGGCGTAAGTTCGCGCTTACGGGTACTGCCGTAAATTACGATTCGGGTACAGCCGCTCCCGTCGAGGGTTTTGACGCTTCGCATATCGCGTTGCGCGACATCCGTATCGGCATAGATTCGGTGATGTCCTGCGGCCGCGACATGAACGCCGTTATCCGCGAGTTCTCCATGTACGACCGTTC
The DNA here is from genome assembly GCF_015555825.1 of Bacteroides clarus. Lineage (NCBI taxonomy): Bacteria > Pseudomonadati > Bacteroidota > Bacteroidia > Bacteroidales > Bacteroidaceae > Bacteroides > Bacteroides clarus. The sequence goes on from NZ_JADNLF010000016.1 coordinate 20,275, forward strand.
GGGACTGACTGTAACTTCTCTGACCGGACGCCTGTTTGCCGATTCAACCCTTATCCGCGTGCCCCATTTGCAACTTACGACCCCGCATAGTGAAATGAACCTGACGGCTCAGACCTATTGGAAACTTGTCGATATACCTACTACCGGACGTCTGTCCGCCCGCTTTAATGCCAATATCGGCAAACAGGATGTACTGCTCTTTGCAGGCGGATTGCCCGAAACCTTTAAAGAGGCTTATCCTTTCCGGCCGCTGGTGATTCATGCCGGTACGGAAGGGAACTTGAAGCAAATGCAGATTTCACGTTTCACCGCTGAATTGCCGGGCGCTTTCTCGTTGAGCGGCGGCGGTGAGTTGTGGAACCTTACGGACAGCTTGAGGCGTAGCGGAGAGCTTGATTTTGAAATGCAGACGCAAGACCTTAATTTCCTGACCGGACTTACCGGGGTAACTCCCGACGGTTCTATCGTTGTGCCCGACAGTATGAATCTCGTGGCGCGTCTCGGTCTTGACGGGCCGCAATGCAACGCGTTTCTGAAAGTAAAGGAAGGCAAAGGCAGTCTGGATTTGGATGCCGCCTACAACTTGTCTACCGAGGCCTATCATGCAGACCTCGCCATAGATGCTTTGCAACTCCATCATTTCCTGCCTAAAGACTCTGTTTATACACTTACGGCCCATGTTTCCGCCAAAGGCCAGGGAGTGGATATCGCTTCTCATAAGACAATGGCGCGCATAGAGGCCAAGCTGGCGGAATTGCAGTATGCCCGTTGGAATATATCGGGCGTGGATTTGAACGCGGGTTTGAAGTCATCGGTGGCTTCAGTGCGACTGACGAGTGATAATGAGTTATTGAAGATGCAGTCCGAGGCCGACTTACGCCTCGACCGCAAATACATGGACGGCAAGCTGAATATGAATGTCGAGGAGCTGGACTTATATAAACTGGGCGTTGCCCCCAAGCCTTTGGAACATTCGGTTGCGTTTAATCTGGGTGCGGAAGCGCGCCACGATTCCATTAAGTTGCGGATGGATGCCGGCGATATGGACTTGCAGTTCCGTGCCCGCAGCACTTTGAAGGAGCTGTTGGAACAATCGGACGAGTTCGTCGCCATTCTTATGAAGCAGATAGATGAAAGGCGGCTGGACCATGCGGCTTTGCGTCGGGTGTTACCTTCGGCAGGCATGCAGCTGACGGCGGGACAGTCTAATCCGGTCAGCTATTTCCTGAAAACAAAAGATGTGACGTTCAATGACTTTACCCTTCGTTTCGGTACCACGCCGACGCGGGGCATCAACGGGCGGACTGCTGTGCATGGATTGCGTGTGGACTCGTTGCAACTCGATACGATTTTCTTTACCGTGAAGCAGGATACCTCCCGGATGATGTTGCAAAGCGGGGTGATTAACGGGCCGAAGAACCCGCAGTTTGTGTTCCGGAGTACGCTGACAGGCGAGATTCGGAGTGAAGACGCCGAACTGACCGTAAATTATGTGGACGGTGAGGGGCAGACAGGAGTGCTGTTCGGTATAAATGCCCGCCCGCTGACCGAAGGACACGGCAAAGGCAACGGAGTATTGCTGAATCTGACACCTGCCGAACCGGTTATCGCATACCGTAAGTTCCATTTCGTGGATAACAGTAACTGGATATATCTGCATAAGAATATGCGTGTCTATGCCAATATCGATATGGATAGCGACAACGGCTTATGTTTCCGTATGCAGTCGGACAAGAACGACAGTATCTCGTTGCAGAATATGAACGTGGAATTAAGCCGCTTCCAGTTGGGAGAATTAAGCGAAGTGCTTCCTTATATGCCCCGACTGACCGGTTTGTTCTCCGCCGAAGCGCAGTATATACAGACTCCTACTTCCTTACAAGTGTCCGCCGAAGCCAGCATCAATGAACTGACTTACGAGCGGCAACATGTAGGAGACATCGGTATGGGCGCCACATGGCTGCCGGGAGATAAAGGCGCTACGCATTATCTGAATACGTATTTCAGTTACGACAATCAGGAAGTGCTGACCGCAGACGGTATACTGACGCAAAAGAATGGCAGGGATACGCTGGAAGTGACCACCTCTTTTGAGCATTTCCCGATGAAGATTGCCAATGCCTTTATTCCCGACCAAATGGTTTCCTTCACCGGCGACCTTGACGGCGGAATGTATATCTACGGACCGTTGGAGAAACCCAAGATGCACGGAGATGTTACACTGGACAGCGTATCGGTATATGCGCGTCAGGCAGGAGCCCGCTACTGGTTCGACGACCGCCCCGTACAGATTAAGGACAATCAACTGATATTCGATAAGTTCGCTATCTATACCACCAGTAAGAATCCGTTCACCATTAACGGTAAGGTGGATTTCCGTAATCTGGAACGCCCTACGGCGGATTTGAAATTGCTGGCAGAGAACTATACGCTGCTGGATGCGCCGCGTACCCGCGAAAGTCTCATTTACGGCAAGGTATTTGTCGATTTGAACGCAACGGTACGAGGGCCTTTGGATGCCTTGACCATGCGCGGCAATATGAATCTGTTGGGAAATACGGATGTGACCTATGTGCTCACCGACTCGCCGCTGACGGTGGAAGACCGTCTTGAAGGCCTGGTTACCTTTACTTCCTTTGCGGACACGACCTCGGTGAGTGCGGATGAGGCCCCTGCCATGTCTTTGGGCGGTATGGATATGATTATGTCCGTGCATATAGACAATGCCGTACGCCTTCGTGCCGATTTGAGCCCCGACCGCAGTAAGTTTATAGAGTTGGAAGGCGGTGGGGATTTGAATATGCAATACACTCCGCAAGGCGATATAAGCCTTACCGGACGCTATACGCTTTCGGGCGGAATCATGAAGTATTCGCTTCCTATCATTCCGTTGAAGGAATTCCAGATTAACAACGGAAGTTATGTGGACTGGCGCGGCGACCCGATGAACCCGACATTGAACCTGAAAGCGACGGAGCGTATGCGCGCTTCGGTAGCCGACGGTGACGACGGCGGTTCGCGCGTGGTAAACTTCGATGTGTCCATAGCCATAAAGAACCGGCTTGACGCTCCCGAACTTATCTTCGATATAACGGCGCCGGATGACGCCGCCATCGAGAACGAGTTGCAGGCTATGGGTACTGAGGAGCGTAGCAAACAGGCCATTGCCATGCTGGCGACCGGTGTTTATATGAATAGCGGTGTCAAAGGTGGCGGATTCTCTATGGGTAGCGCTCTGAACAGCGTTATCCAAAGTCAGATCAACTCATTGGCAGGTTCGGCTTTCCAAAGCATTAATGCAAGTTTCACGATGGGTATGGAAGACCGTACGGCTGCCGAAACGGGAGATAAGCAAACGGATTATAGCTTCCGCTATTCGCAACGCCTTTTCAACGACCGTGTGCAGATTGTTATCGGCGGTAAAGTAACAACGGGCGCCAATGCCACGAATGATGCGGAATCGTTTATCGATAATATTTCGCTGGAGTACAGGTTGGATACGTCCGGTACGCGCTATGTCCGTGTGTTCTATGACAAGAACTACGAAAGCGTGCTCGACGGGGAAATAACGGAAACCGGAGTCGGTCTTGTGCTTCGCCGTAAGATGGACCGTCTGGGCGAACTCTTTATCTTCAGGAAAAAGAAGAAACAAACTGTAGAATGATATGAAACGACTGATATTATATATAGCGGGTATACTGTTTCTGGCAGGATGTTCCACAACCAAGCATTTGCCGGAAGGTGAAATCCTGTATACGGGACAAAAAACGATGATTGTCGAGAACCGTAGCAAGACTCCGGTAGGCGAAACCGCCATGGAAGAGGTGGAAGCTGCGCTGGCCACTGCTCCGAACAACTCTTTGCTGGGCAGTTCCAGTATCCGCATACCGTTCCCTGTGGGATTATGGATTTACAATGGATTTGTGAAATATGAGAAGGGGTTTGGAAAGTGGATATTCAACCGCTTTGCTGCAAAGCCGGTATTGATGTCGTCCGTCAATCCTGATATCAGGCAGAAGGCTGCTGCTAATCTGTTGCGGGACTACGGCTACTTCAACGGTACGGTCAGTTATAAGACGTTTGTAAATCCGAAAGATTCATTAAAGGCGAAGCTGCAATATACGGTGGACATGCGTAATCCTTATTTTATCGATACGGTCTACTACCACGGTTTCAGTGAACGTACGTCGCGCATTATGAATATGAGCCGCCGCCGTTCGCTCATCAGTCCGGGAGAACAGTTTAATGTGACCGACCTCGACGGAGAGCGTACTCGTATCAGTACTTTGCTGCGTAATGTAGGGTGCTATTATTTCCGTCCCGACTATCTGACTTATCAGGCTGATACGACTTTAGTGCCCGGCGGCCATGTCGTGATGCGTATGGTGCCTGCTCCCGGTATGCCTTCTGTCGCCGAAAAACCGTTTTATGTGGGCAGTAAAGCATTCCACCTCTATGGCAAGCATGGAGAGGCTCCTAACGACAGCATGGATTATAAGGGACTGCGCATCTATTATCATGATAAATTGCGGGTACGTCCCAACATGATTTACAGGTGGCTCAACTATCAGGCATATCGTCAGAAACGCCAGGTGCAGGACAGTACGGGTATCTCCCGCAGACGTTCCATGCAAAGCCTTTACAGTTTATATCGTCAGACCCGTGTGCAGGAGCGTTTGAATAATGTGGGCATCTTCCGCTATCTCGAAATGCAGTATACTCCGCGCGATACGACATTCGCGTGTGATACGCTGGATGTAAATATCCATGCGGCTCTCGACAAACCCTACGATGCCGAACTGGATTTCAACGTGAAGATGAAAAGTAATAACCAGACCGGACCGGGAGCTTCGTTCACCGTAACGAAAAACAACGTGTTTGGCGGCGGTGAGGCATGGAATGTGAAACTGGACGGTTCGTATGAGTGGCAGACAGGTAAAGACCGGTCTTCGTTGATGAACAGTTATGAGGTGGGATTGTCTACTTCGCTGATGTTCCCACGTGTGGTCTTTCCCCGTTTCGGCGATAAGGAGTACGACTTTCCGGCCACTACCACCTTCAAGTTGTACATCGACCAGTTGAACCGCGCCAAGTATTATAAACTGTTGGCGTTTGGTGGAAACGCTACGTATGATTTCCAGCCGAAGCGTACGACCAAACATAGTTTCACGCCGTTTAAACTTACGTTTAATGTGCTTCGTAACCCGACGGAAGCCTTTAAGGAATTGCAGGCGGAGAATCCTGCGCTCTACGTCAGTCTGCGCGACCAGTTTATCCCTGTCATGGAATATATGTACACGTATGATAACGCTTCTTTACAACGTGTGCGCAATCCCATTTGGTGGCAGACGACGGTAAGCTCGGCAGGTAATCTGACTTCGTGTATTTATCGTGTCTTCGGCAAACCGTTCAGCGAGAAGGATAAAAAACTGCTGGGTGTACCTTTTGCGCAGTTCCTGAAGGTTAACAGTGAATTCCGCTATCACTATAAGATAGATAAAAACCAGATGATTGCTTCACGCATTGCCGGAGGAGTGATATGGTCGTACGGAAATGCGCTGTCGGCTCCTTATACCGAGCAGTTCTATATCGGCGGCGCCAACAGCGTACGTGCTTTCTCCGCCCGCAGCATAGGCCCGGGCGGTTATGCTCCGGATAAGGAAAGTAAGTATTCTTTCATCAACCATGTGGGCGACATACGTATGGAAGCTAATGTTGAGTATCGTTTCCGTATCATCGGCGACTTGCATGGAGCGGTGTTCTTGGATGCCGGTAATGTGTGGCTGATGCGTAAGGATGATTCCCGCCCCGGTGGAGAACTTACTTTAAAGAACTTTGCCAAGCAGGTGGCTTTGGGTACGGGAGCGGGTTTGCGCTATGATATGGATTTTCTGGTGTTCCGTTTGGACTGCGGAGTAGGACTGCACGACCCGTATGATACCGGTAAGTCGGGATACTACAATATTCCTAAGTTCAAGGACAGTCTTGCTTTGCATTTCGCCATCGGTTATCCGTTCTAAGAGATTCTGCCGGCTTTGCAGACAATAGTGAATCGTATTTGCCCAAAAACGGACTCAATGCGGAAGTACCGGTCAATAAGGTGGAGTTTTGTACGATTATAGAAAAGAATGGACTAAAATCTCCCCTTTTCTGATATAAATTTTACTACTTTTGCATCTGTTATCAACCATGATACACTAACCTTTTTAAATAATAACTAATATGAAACCAACTTTATTCTTATTGGCAGCCGGTATGGGCAGCCGGTACGGTGGCTTGAAACAGTTAGATGGACTGGGCCCCAATGGCGAAACTATTATGGATTATTCTATTTACGATGCTATCAATGCCGGATTCGGTAAGCTCGTTTTCGTTATCCGTAAAGACTTTGAGCAGGACTTCCGCGATAAAATCATTTCCAAATACGAAGGACATATTCCGTGCGAACTGGTGTTCCAGGAACTGGATGCGCTTCCCGAAGGATTTACTTGCCCGGCAGACCGTACCAAACCATGGGGTACTAACCATGCCGTAATGATGGGCGCCGATGTGATAAAGGAACCGTTCGCCGTTATCAATTGCGATGATTTCTACGGTCGCGATTCTTTCCGGGTAATGGGTAAATTCTTGTCAGAACTTCCCGATGGTTCCAAGAATAAATATTCGATGGTGGGTTTCCGTATTGGAAATACATTAAGTGAAAGCGGCACGGTATCTCGCGGTCTTTGCGGTACGGATGCCGATAATCTGCTGACTTCCGTTGTAGAACGTACCAAGATTCAACGTATGGACGGTGAGGTGAAGTATATCGATGATAATGGCGAGTGGACTGCTACCCCCGACACTACTCCGGTCAGCATGAACTTCTGGGGCTTTACTCCCGACTATTTTGCTTATAGCCAGGAGTTCTTTAAGACATTCCTCAGCGATCCGAAGAATATGGAAAATTTGAAGAGCGAATTCTTTATTCCTTTGATGGTGGATAAACTGATTAATGACGGTACTGCTACGGTAGAGGTACTCGATACGAATAGTAAATGGTTCGGCGTGACTTATCCGGAAGACCGTCAGAGTGTGGTTGATAAGATTCAGGCGTTGGTAGATGCCGGAGAATATCCCGCTAAGTTATTCTAAGGGAATATCCGAGCGGTTTACTTTATAAAAATATCCCCTCTTTTCCTTCTTTTGTTCTCCAGGTTGGTTGGACGTAAAGGGAGAGAGGGGATTTTTTGTAAAGGTTTATGAGTTGTAAGAGAGTTTTTGTAACTAATTGATTATCAGTTTGATTTATAAAGCGTGATTAAGTATGGGACTGAGCCTGTCTCAGTATACGACTGAGGTACCCTGAGTATGGGACTGAGCTTGCCTCAAAATACATCTGAATGCGATAAACATCGCATTGTAACTATAAAATCCTCGACAGACGGTTCGCCATATCATTTGATACGTCATATGCAAGCATTGAAATTTAAATGAATGTAGTTGCGCTTTGAATACACGATTGCGTGAGAATAAAAATAATATCGCTACCTTTGCAGCCTTAAACGATTAATTCATTGACACTATGATATCTGTAGAAGGACTGAAGGTGGAATTTAACGCTACCCCTCTGTTCGAAGACGTTTCTTATGTTATTAATAAGAAAGACCGCATAGCTCTTGTCGGTAAGAATGGGGCGGGTAAGTCCACCATGCTCAAAATATTGGCCGGCATTCAGCAACCCGCTTCCGGTGTTGTGGCCGTTCCCCGTGAATGTACGATCGGGTACTTGCCTCAGGTGATGATACTCAGTGATGAGCGTACCGTCATGCAAGAGGCGGAACTTGCTTTTGAGCATATCTTTGAGATGCAGGCTGATATAGAGCGTATGAACCGGCAGTTGGCCGAACGCACCGATTATGACAGTGAAGATTATCAGAAATTGATAGACCGTTTTACCCATGAAAACGAGCGTTTTCTGATGATGGGCGGTACAAACTATCGTGCCGAAATAGAACGTACCCTTCAGGGACTGGGCTTTAGCCGCGAGGATTTTGACCGTTCTACGAGTGAGTTCTCCGGTGGTTGGCGTATGCGTATCGAGCTTGCCAAGTTGTTGCTTCGCCGTCCGGATGTGTTGCTGCTCGATGAGCCTACGAACCATCTCGATATTGAGAGTATCCAGTGGTTGGAAAACTTCCTCTCCACCCGTGCCAACGCAGTGGTGCTTGTCAGTCACGACCGCGCTTTTCTGAATAATGTCACTACCCGTACGATTGAAATAACTTGCGGGCGTATCTATGATTATAAAGTGAAGTACGATGAGTTTGTGGTACTCCGTAAGGAACGCCGAGAACAGCAGCTTCGTGCTTACGAAAACCAGCAAAAACAGATACAGGATACGGAAGACTTTATCGAGCGTTTCCGCTATAAGGCCACTAAGGCTGTACAGGTACAGAGCCGTATCAAACAACTGGAGAAGATAGAGCGCATCGAAGTGGACGAAGAGGATAATTCTTCCTTACGGTTGAAGTTTGTGTGCAGCAGCCGTAGCGGTAACTACCCAGTTATCTGTGAAGATGTTGCCAAAGCGTACGGAAGCCATGTCATATTTCACGATGTAAATCTCACTATTAATCGCGGTGAGAAAGTGGCTTTTGTCGGCAAAAACGGCGAAGGTAAGTCCACACTTGTAAAGTGCATCATGGATGAGATTACGGACTATACCGGGAAGCTTACTTTGGGGCACAATGTGCAGATTGGTTATTTCGCGCAGAATCAGGCGCAACTGCTGGATGAAAACCTGACGGTTTTCGATACCATCGACCGGGTGGCGGTGGGAGATATCCGGCTGAAGATACGCGATATTTTAGGAGCATTCATGTTTGGCGGAGAGGCTTCGGACAAGAAGGTAAAAGTCCTTTCCGGTGGAGAACGTACCCGTCTCGCCATGATTAAGCTGTTGCTGGAACCTGTGAATTTCCTGATTCTCGACGAACCGACGAATCATCTTGATATGCGTTCGAAAGATGTACTGAAGGAGGCCATCCGTGATTTTGACGGTACGGTGATAATTGTCAGCCATGACCGTGACTTTTTGGATGGACTTGCGACTAAAGTATATGAGTTCGGTGGCGGGTTGGTGAAAGAACACCTTGGCGGTATCTATGATTTCTTGCAGAAAAAGCAGATAGAGAGCTTGAACGATTTGCAGAAGTCTCCTTCATTATCTGTTTCACCGGCTGCGGGGAAAGCGGCTGCCGGCGGTAATGCTGAAGCAGCGCAACCTTCCGCCGCGAAGCTTTCTTACGAGGAACAAAAAGAGCTCAATAAGAAGCTCAAAAAACTGGAGCGTCGTGTAGCGGATTGTGAAGCGGAGATAGAGCAGACGGAGGCGGCTATTGCTATTCTGGAAGCTAAGATGGCTACACCGGAAGGTGCTTCGGATATGACGCTTTACGAACAGCACCAGAAACTGAAAGCCCAGTTAGACCGTGTAATGGAAGAATGGGATTCTGCTTCCTGTGAACTGGAGGAGATGAAAAAGGAGTGATAACGTAATAACATTTATTTTATATAAGTATGAGAGTATTTCATTTTTTACCCATTGCAGCATTTTGCCTGATGGCAGGTGCTTGCGGTACTGGCAAGAACCAGGCTGAACTTACAGCCGGCATTCATCTTGCCGATCTTGACACAACGGCTTTGCCCGGAACAGATTTCTACCAATACGCTTGCGGCGGTTGGATGAAGAACAATCCGATTCCTGCCGAGTACTCACAGTATGGCTCTTTTACCATTCTTGCGGAAAATAACCGTAAGCAGATTCAGGGGCTTATCGAAGAACTGGCTGCCACTCAGCATGAAGCCGGAAGTGTAGCGCAGAAAGTCGGTGATTTGTACAAAATCGTAATGGACAGTGTGAAGCTGAATAAGGATGGTATAACTCCTATTAAGGCTGAACTCGACAGGCTGGGGGATTTAAAAGATAAAAAAGAACTTTATGCCTTGTTGGGCGAGATGCAGAAGAAAGGTATTGTTTCCTATAACGTTCTGTATGTAGGGGCGGATGAAATGAATAGTAGCATGAATGCTGTACAGACCTATCAAACGGGTCTGAGTATGGGTGAGCGTGAATACTATTTGGAAAATGATGCGGCTACCGCTAAGATTCGTGACGCTTTCCGTACGCACGTACAGAAGATGTATCAGTTGGCAGGTTTCGATGAGGCTACTGCCAAAAAAGGTGTGGATGTCGTGATGGATGTGGAAACACGTCTTGCCAAGGCTTTCCGTTCGCGTACGGAGTTGCGCGACCCGCATGCCAATTACAATAAAATGAGCATGGAAGAGTTGAAGAAAGCTTATCCTACCTTCGATTGGGACGCTTATCTTTCTGCTCTGGATTTGAAAGATGTGAAGGAAATTATCGTTGGCCAGCCCGCTTCTTTGAAAGCCGCCGCCGATATTCTGGATACTCTGCCTGTTGACGAACAAGGGCTTTACTTGCAATGGAGATTGATTGACGCCGCCGCAGGTACTTTGAATGATGCCATGGCGGAGCAAAATTTCGATTTCTACCAACGTACGATGAGTGGCACACAAGAGATGCAACCCCGTTGGAAGAGAGCAGTCGGTACTGTAAGTTCCGCTTTGGGTGAAGCCGTAGGCCAGATGTATGTAGAGAAATATTTCCCTGCCGCTGCCAAAGCGCGTATGGTGACTTTAGTGAAGAATTTGCAGGAAAGCTTGGGTGAACGCATCAAAAATCTTGCTTGGATGGGTGATTCTACAAAGGTAAAGGCTTTGGAAAAACTGGCTACTTTCCATGTGAAAATAGGTTATCCTGATACCTGGAAGGATTATTCTACACTGGAAATCAAAGATGATTCATATTGGGCGAACATGGAGCGTGCCAATGAATGGAGTCATGCGGAGATGGTGGCTAAAGCCGGCAAACCGGTGGATAAAGACGAATGGCTGATGACCCCGCAAACAGTGAATGCCTATTATAATCCTACAACGAATGAAATCTGCTTCCCTGCCGGTATTTTGCAATATCCGTTCTTCGATATGAATGCGGATGACGCTTTCAACTATGGTGCCATCGGAGTGGTGATCGGTCATGAAATGACTCATGGATTCGACGACCAGGGACGCCAATATGACAAGGACGGAAACTTGAAAGACTGGTGGACTGAAGAGGATTCCAAACGTTTCGACGAACGTGCCCAGGTTATGGTGAATGTATTCGACAGCATTGAAGTCGCTCCGGGTGTGTATGGCAATGGCCGTATGACTTTGGGAGAAAACATTGCCGACCATGGCGGCTTGCAGGTTTCTTATCAGGCATTCAAGAAAGCTACGGCCGCTAATCCGCTGCCTGTAATGGACGGCTTCACTCCCGAACAACGTTTCTTCCTTGCTTACGCGGGCGTATGGGGAAACAATATCCGTCCGGAAGAAGTGCTGAACCGTACTAAGAGCGATGTGCATGCTTTGGGTAAATGGCGTGTAAACGGCGCTTTGCCGCAAATAGGCGCTTGGTATGAAGCTTTCAATGTGACGGAAAATGATCCGATGTTTGTACCGGTAGAAAAACGGGTTTCCATCTGGTAACAGACCGGTTGCCATAAAAGATTTCAGTCCCGCTGGAGAGGTATGGATGCCTTTTCAGCGGGGCTTTTTTTATGTCATTGTGCGAAGGTGCCGGATTTAATAATAACTTCCTTTTTTAATTATACCTAATTTATTGTGTATGAATGTATGTATGAATAAACAAAATTCGTAACTTTGCACATCAAATAGTAAAATGTACGCATTACTTTAATACGCAAATCCATGTCTGAAACTAAAAGAATCAAAACAGCTCTGGTATCCGTTTACCATAAAGAAGGTTTGGACGAAATCATTACCAAACTGCATGAAGAAGGTGTAGAGTTCCTGTCAACCGGTGGAACCCGTCAATTTATCGAATCTTTGGGCTATCCCTGCAAGGCAGTGGAAGACCTTACCACATACCCTTCCATTCTGGGTGGACGTGTAAAGACTTTGCATCCGAAGATATTCGGAGGTATCCTTTGCCGCCGCGGACTGGAACAAGACATGCAGCAAATAGAAAAATATGAAATACCCGAAATAGACCTCGTAATCGTAGACTTGTATCCGTTTGAAGCGACTGTTGCAAGCGGTGCCGAAGAACCGGCTATTATCGAGAAGATCGATATAGGCGGTATCTCATTGATTCGCGCCGCAGCCAAGAATTACAATGACGTTGTTATCGTTGCTTCCCAAGCCCAGTACCAGCCGCTTCGCGATATACTGATGGAGCATGGCGCCACTACTTCGCTCGAAGAACGCCGTTGGTTTGCTAAGGAAGCCTTTGCCGTATCTTCTCATTACGATTCGGCTATCTTCAACTATTTCGATGGTGAAGAAGGGTCTGCTTTCCGTCAATCCGCCAATAACCAGAAGACTTTGCGCTATGGTGAAAACCCGCATCAGAAAGGTTATTTCTATGGAAATATCGATGCCATGTTCGACCAGATTCACGGTAAGGAAATCTCTTATAACAACTTGCTCGATATCAATGCCGCCGTTGATTTGATTGATGAATTTACGGATACGACCTTCGCTATCCTGAAGCATAACAATGCCTGCGGCTTGGCTTCACGTTCTACTGTACTGGAAGCATGGAACGATGCGCTTGCAGGTGATCCCGTATCTGCATTCGGCGGTGTGCTCATCACAAATGCCGTGATTGACAAGGCGGCTGCCGAAGAAATCAACAAGATATTCTTTGAAGTTATCATAGCTCCCGATTATGACGTGGATGCACTGGAAATTCTCGGTCAGAAGAAGAACCGTATAATTCTGGTTCGCAAGCAGGCTGCTCTGCCTAAGAAACAGTTCCGTTCTTTGTTGAATGGCGTTTTGGTTCAAGACCGTGACTTGAAGATCGAGACTTCCGAAGACTTGAAAACCGTGACGACCAAGGCTCCGACTGCACAGGAAATCGAAGATATGCTTTTCGCGAACAAGATAGTGAAGAACAGCAAGTCCAACGCTATTGTATTGGCTAAAGGCAAGCAGCTGCTGGCAAGCGGTGTAGGTCAGACCAGTCGTGTGGACGCCTTGAAACAGGCCATTGAGAAGGCCAAGAACTTCGGCTTCGACTTGAACGGCGCCGTAATGGCGAGCGATGCTTTCTTCCCCTTCCCCGATTGCGTGGAAATTGCAGGTAATGAAGGCGTTAAGGCTGTAATTCAGCCGGGCGGAAGTATCAAGGATGAACTCTCGTTTGATTATTGCAACGAACATGACATTGCAATGGTGATAACAGGGTTCCGTCACTTTAAACACTAATATTAATGATGAATGAAGAACTAAGAATGAGGAATTGTCTGCGCTGTCTTTGCTTGCGTTGGTATTCCGCATAGTATTCTTAATTCTTCATTCCTAATTTTTCATTTAAGAAACATGGGATTATTCTCTTTTACACAAGAAATAGCGATGGACCTTGGCACTGCCAATACTATCATCACCACAAATGGCAAGATAGTAGTGGATGAGCCTTCGGTAGTAGCTTTGGACCGTCGTACGGACAAGATGATCGCCGTGGGTGAAAAGGCAAAGATGATGCACGAAAAGACCCACGAGAACATACGCACTATCCGTCCGCTTCGCGACGGTGTAATTGCCGACTTCTATGCTTGCGAGCAGATGATACGCGGACTTATTAAAATGGTGAACAACCGCAATCGTCTGTTCTCTCCCTCGCTCCGTATGGTAATAGGCGTTCCTTCGGGAAGTACGGAAGTAGAGCTTCGTGCCGTGCGCGACTCTGCCGAACATGCCGGCGGACGCGATGTTTACCTGATATTTGAGCCGATGGCTGCCGCTATCGGTATCGGTATCGATGTGGAAGCGCCGGAGGGTAATATGATCGTGGATATAGGTGGCGGTTCTACGGAAATCGCCGTTATCTCATTGGGCGGTATTGTTTCCAATAACTCTATCCGTATTGCCGGTGACGATCTGACTGCCGATATTCAGGAGTACATGAGCCGCCAGCACAACGTGAAGGTCAGCGAGCGTATGGCGGAACGTATCAAGATTAATGTAGGCGCAGCCTTGACCGAATTGGGTGAGGATGCTCCCGAAGATTATATCGTTCATGGCCCGAACCGTATCACGGCGCTTCCTATGGAAGTACCCGTATGCTATCAGGAAGTGGCGCACTGTCTGGAGAAGTCTATCTCTAAGATTGAGACCGCTATCTTGAGCGCATTGGAGAATACGCCGCCCGAATTGTATGCCGATATCGTGCACAACGGTATCTATCTGGCCGGTGGCGGTGCGCTGCTTCGCGGATTGGATAAACGTCTGACCGATAAAATTAACATACCGTTCCACATTGCGGAAGACCCTTTGCATGCCGTTGCCAAAGGTACGGGCATTGCATTGAAGAATGTTGACCGCTTCTCATTCCTGATGAGATAGGTATGCGAAATTTACTGAACTTTCTTATTAAATACAATTACTGGTTCCTCTTTCTTCTGTTGGAGGTTACCAGTTTTGTTTTATTGTTCCGCTTCAATCATTATCAGCAGAGTGTGTATTTCACCTCGGCAAACGGAGTGGCAGGGAAAGTTTATGAGATATCGGGAGGCATCAGTTCTTACTTCCATTTGAAATCGGTCAACGAGGATTTGCTCGACCGGAATATGTGGCTGGAACAACGGGTGGCTTTTCTTGAAAGAAGCCTGCAGGAACGAGGTCTGGACTCGGTAAAGTTATATAGCATGGCCCGTCTTGCTCCGGATGATTACCGCATATTCAAGGCGAATGTCATTAAGAACAGCTTGAACAGGGCGGATAATTACATTACATTAGACCGTGGTTCGTCAGACAGCATTCGTCCGGAGATGGGTGTAGTGGATGCAAACGGGGTAGTAGGTATCGTGTATAAGACTTCTCCCCGCTATTCGCTGGTTATTCCGTTGTTGAACAGCAAGTCGAGCATCAGTTGCAAGATTGTGGGCAGTGATTATTTCGGCTATTTAAAGTGGGAAGGCGGAGATTCGCGTTTCGCCTATCTGAAAGATTTGCCTCGTCACGCGGAATTTAACCTGGGTGATACGGTAGTGACAAGCGGTTACTCTACGGTGTTCCCCGAAGGGGTTATGGTAGGGACGGTCGATGATATGTCCGATTCTCATGACGGGCTGTCGTATCTGTTGAAGATAAAGCTGGCTACGGATTTTGGTAAAGTGAGCAATGTGCGTGTCATTTCGCGTAGCGGGCAGGAGGAACAGGACATGCTGGAAAAAGAAGGGGAAAAATGATAATCAATTATTTGCATAAGATAGGGTGGTTTATCGGTTTGGTGTTATTGCAGGTGCTGATACTGAACAATGTGCATATTGCCGGATATGCCACTCCGTTTTTATATATATATCTGATTTTGAAGTTTGAGTCGGATGTGCCCCGTAATGCATTGATGTTATGGGCTTTCTTTCTCGGGCTGGCGGTTGATGTCTTTTCCGATACTCCGGGAATGAATGCGGCGGCTACGGTGCTGTTGGCCTTTTTGCGTCCTACATTCTTACGTTTGTTCGTACCTCGCGATACGCTGGATACATTGGTTCCGGCAGTCCGTACAATGGGAATCTCTCCTTTTCTGAAATATTTGGTTGTCAGTGTCTTGGTACATCACGGGATGCTGCTTACCCTCGAATTCTTCTCCTTTGCCCACATCGGTACGTTGTTGTTGAGAATTGTAACAAGCGCTTTGCTGACTGTAACTTGTATAATGGCGGTAGAGGGTATACGGAAGAAGTAAAAAGAGGTTGCTTGGTTATGTGTATTCGTATTTATAACTCATAGGTCGCGATGGTATGAAGGATTATACGCTGGAGAAACGGAAATATGTGATAGGTATGGCGGCTGTCGTCATTGTCCTTATTTACGTGATTCGTCTGTTCGACTTGCAAATCATGACGGATGATTACAAGAAGAATGCGGACAGCAATGCTTTTTTGAATAAGATTCAATATCCTTCGCGCGGCGCTATCTACGATCGTAACGGTAAACTGCTGGTTTTTAACCAGCCTGCATACGACATCACGTTCGTGCCTCGCGAAGTGACACAGCTTGACACGCTGGATTTTTGTCGTGCGTTGAACATCACGCTCGAGCAGTTTCAGAAGCGGATGAAGGATGTAAAGAACCGTTGGATGAATCCCGGTTATTCCAAATATACGCATCAGGTGTTTATGACACAACTTTCGGCAGAAGAGTGCGGTGTATTTCAGGAGAAACTATTCAAGTTTCCCGGCTTCTACATCCAACGGCGTACTATCCGGCAGTATACCTATGATGCCGCCGGACATGCGTTGGGAGACATAGGCGAAGTATCAAAGAAAGATATTGAAGCGGATAATTACTATATACGGGGAGACTATATAGGCAAGCAAGGTATCGAGAAATCTTACGAAAAGTATCTTCGTGGTGAAAAGGGGGTGGAGATTCTGCTTCGTGATGCGCATGGACGTATCCAGGGGCATTATATGGACGGGAAGCTCGACCGCCCCTCCGTGCCCGGCAAGAACCTGACTTTAGGTATCGATATTGAATTGCAGAGGCTGGGCGAACGTTTGTTGCAACATAAAATCGGAGCTATTGTAGCCATTGAGCCGGCTACGGGAGAGATACTTTGCATGGTTTCTTCTCCTACTTTCGATCCTCACCTGATGATTGGACGCCAGCGCGGAAAGAACCACCGGATGTTGCAAAGAGACAAACGGAAACCTTTGCTGAACCGCGCAATCATGGGAGCATATCCACCGGGCTCTACTTTTAAGACTGCGCAGGCCTTGACATTCTTGCAGGAAGGAATCATTCACGAGGATTATCCGACTTTTCCCTGTGCACACGGATTCAATTATGGAAGCTTACATGTGGGATGTCACGGACATGGTTCTCCATTGCCGCTGATTCCGGCCATAGCTACTTCATGTAACTCTTACTTTTGCTGGGGACTGTTCCGGATGTTCAGCGACAAGAAGTACGGCTCTCCTCAAAATGCCATAACGGTATGGAAAGACCATATGGTTTCCCAAGGATTCGGCTATCGTCTCGGTACCGACCTTCCCGGAGAGCAACGCGGTTTGATTCCTAATGCGAAGTTCTATGATAAGGCATATCGTGGTTCCTGGAACGGGCTTACGGTTATCAGTATCGCCATCGGGCAGGGGGAGATTCTTGCCACTCCGTTGCAGATAGCCAATTTAGGCGCGACCATTGCCAATCGGGGACATTTCATAACCCCGCACATTGTAAAGGAAATACAAGATAATGAACTGGACAGCATCTATCGTATTCCACGTGTCACTTCGGTTGACCGGGAATATTACGATGAGGTCGTGGAAGGCATGCGTGCCGCTGTTACAGGAAGTACGGGTAGTGCGACTTGTCGTATGGTAGGTACAATGCTGCCGGGTGTGGAGGCATGCGGTAAAACCGGTACGGCACAGAACCGGGGTAGAGACCATTCGGTATTCATGGGATTCGCTCCGATGAACGACCCGAAGATTGCGATTGCGGTGTATGTGGAAAACGGCGGTTTCGGTGCGACTTACGGTGTTCCTATCGGTGCAATGATGATGGATCAGTATTTGCATGGCAAGTTATCACCGGAGAACGAGATACGTGCGGAGGAGTTCAGTAACCGTATCATTTTGTACGGAGACGAGGAAAGGTAGTAAACAGTCAAACATTAGCGGTATAAATGGTAAGAAGAGACAATATATGGAAATCATTGGATTGGGTGACGATTGTAATCTACCTGATGTTGATTGTATTCGGCTGGTTTAGCGTTTGCGGGGCAAGTTACGACTATGGTGACCGTGATTTTCTTGATTTCTCCACTCGTGCGGGCAAGCAGTTCATGTGGATTGTCTGTTCATTCGGATTGGGATTCATCTTGCTGATGCTGGAAGATACGCTCTATGATATGTTTTCCTACATTATATATATAGGGCTCATTCTCTTATTGGTTGTAACCATCTTTATCGCTCCTGATACCAAAGGTTCGCGTTCATGGCTTATTTTAGGGCCTGTCAGTCTGCAGCCGGCCGAATTTGCCAAATTTGCCACGGCATTGGCATTGGCCAAGTATATGAGCGCCTACTTGTTTACCATAAAAAGCTGGAAGAATGCGTTGATGCTGGCTTTCCTTATCCTTTTGCCGATGATGCTGATTATCCTTCAGAGGGAAACGGGTTCGGCATTGGTTTATACGGCTTTCTTTTTGATGCTTTATCGTGAAGGCATGCCCGGGGTGGTACTCTTTTCAGGTATTTGCGCTGTGGTATATTTTGTGGTGGGAATTCGCTTTGATCAGGTTTTCATAGCGGATACTCCAACGCCTATCGGAGAGTTTGCAGTATTGTCGATGGTTTTGCTCTTTGCCGGTGGAATGGTATGGGTGTATAAGAAGAAATGGGAGCCTGTCCGTAATATCATCGGCGGTTCTTTTGTCGTGTTGCTTATTGCTTATCTGGTTTCGGAGTATATGACTCCCTTTAATCTGGTATGGGTGCAATGGGGATTATGCGTAGTCGTAACCTGTTATTTATTCTTTCTTGCTTTGAGCGAACGTCATTGGAGCTATTTTCTTATCGGATTGTTTGCCATAGGCTCGATAGGTTTTCTCTATTCCAGCGACTACTTCTTCAATAAAGTATTGGAACCTCACCAGCAGATTCGTATCAAGGTTGTGCTGGGTATGGAAGAGGACTTGGCGGGAGCGGGCTATAACGTAAATCAGTCGAAGATTGCCATCGGGTCGGGTGGCCTGACCGGAAAAGGCTTTTTGAACGGCACGCAGACTAAGCTTAAATATGTCCCCGAACAGGATACGGACTTCATTTTCTGTACCGTAGGCGAAGAAGAAGGCTTTATCGGCTCAACGATTGTGTTACTTTTGTTTCTGACCCTGATACTTCGTCTGATTGCATTGGCAGAACGGCAGCAGTCCGCGTTTGGCAGGGTATACGGATATTCGGTGCTGAGCATCTTTTTGTTTCACCTTTTTATAAATATCGGTATGGTGCTTGGCCTGACACCCGTAATCGGTATTCCGCTGCCTTTCTTCAGCTATGGCGGTTCTTCGTTATGGGGCTTTACAATACTGTTGTTTATATTCCTGCGTATCGATGCGGGGAGAAACAGGAGGCTGGTATAATGTTATCTTTGTAATTTGACTCCCACATCATTGATGCCGGGCAGAATATCGTCAGGCAATGTATAAGCTACTTTGAAAAGATAATCGCCGGGTTTCTCTATTTTGATGCTTCCGGCGGGAAACGCAGACTGATATAAACCGCCCCAACCATCTCCTTTCCATATTCCTTCTTTGTCGGCTAAGACGGCTGTCAGCGTGTCTGCCTGTAACTTTTTAGATTCAGGGCTGTCATAGCAAACGGATAAGTTTATGTTTTGATAAGGATAGGTGTTACGGTTTCGGACTTCCACAGTCAGCTTGTAATAAGTTTGCGAGTCGGGTACGGCGACCTTGAAGAACAGTGTGTCCTGCCGTTTCCAACCCGCTTGCGGAATGGATTGGAACGCGTGATATACAGTCTGTTTATCGCAAGCGCCTGATGCGCTTACGATAAACAGAAGTATGATATATCTCAGAAACTTTATCTTATTCTTGGGCGGGTTTGTCATTTTGAACAGGTTTATCTCCCTGAGGTTTGGGTCTGTTGTTATGAGGACGTTTACGATTGTTGTTATTCCGTTGTGAGCGTCTTTCATCTCCTTGCGGTCGTTTTTCGTCTCCCTGCTGTCTGGGTTGCTCTTGTTGTTGCGGAGCGGCAGACTGTTCACCGCCTTGCGGTCGGTTATTGGGGTTCTTTTTTCTCTTTTTATTCCGGTTACCGCCATTGTTTCCGTTACCGTTTCCATTGTTATTGCCGTCTCCGCCGTTTTTGTTCTTACGGTTGCGGTCGAAACGGGTCAGACTTTCCTGTTCCAATAAGTCTACCGGTTTCTTAGGCTCGGCACGATGTGTCTCTTCCAATAGGTTTTCCGGCTTGATACCTCTCTTGTTCAGACCGATAACTTCAAAAGCCCGTCTGCCACTGATGGTAACCAGATTGGCCGGAATATTCTTGTCTGTGGAGTAAGTTATCTGATTGTTGAGAATATCGGCTTTGAAGAAATAGAATACGCCGTCTTTGGTTTCCAATTCGATTTCTTTGGAAGGCAGGCGTTTTTGCGCTTCTACGTAGCAGTCCACTTCGTAGTTGAGGCAGCATTTCAGTTTGGCGCATTGTCCGGCAAGCTTTTGCGGGTTCAGTGAGATGTCTTGAAAACGGGCGGCGCTGGTTGAAACGGAAACAAAAGACGTCATCCAGGTAGCGCAGCACAGCTCACGGCCGCAAGGTCCGATACCGCCGATACGTCCGGCCTCTTGACGTGCACCGATCTGTTTCATCTCGATACGTACATGGAAAGCGTCGGCAAGCACTTTAATCAGTTGGCGAAAGTCTACGCGTTCATCGGCAATGTAGTAGAAGATCGCTTTGTTGCCGTCTCCCTGATATTCCACATCTCCGATTTTCATGTTGAGGTTGAGGTCAAGAGCTATCTGGCGGGCACGAATCATCGTACTGTGTTCGCGCGCTTTCGCTTCATTATACTTCTCCATATCCACCTGCTTGGCTTTGCGGTAGATACGTTTGATATCTGCTTCCGACTTGATGTTTGCTCTACGCATTTGTAGCGGAACAAGCCGTCCCGTAAGGGTTACTACGCCTATATCATGTCCGGGAGTAGCTTCTACGGCCACTATATCACCTTTTTCCAAAGGAATTTTGTTGCTGTTGCGGAAATAGCCCTTACGGGTATTCTTGAACTGAACTTCCACCATGTCCGATTCTTCGGCATTGCCCGGAATATCGGCGAGCCAGTCGTAGGTGTTCAGCTGTTTGTCTTGCCTGCCGCAGCTTTTGCAGCAGAGACTACCGCTTCCGTTATGTAGTTTAAATTCCATTTCTTTATTTTATTTACGATTCAAATGCTCTTTATATTTATTCTCTTATCTTATTGTTTTATCATCCTGTTATCCGGAAATATCTTCCGATGATATTTTTTCTTACTGCTTCAACAGAACAATCATTTTCAGTGAAAAATCAAAGAATACCATACGGGCATTCACATTCTGTTCGATATGAACCTGCGCTTCACTGAGCTCATCCATGATGCCCATAACATTCCGCTCATTGACGAACGGGGCGAATCGGGTTGCGAAGTTCTGTTCGGGTAGCGTCATATAATTCATCTCTTTCCGATGCAGGTTATAGATGAAGTTTTCCCGTATCATGCGCTGGCAATATTCCAGGAAATTCTTTTGGCGTTCGCGTCCCATGACTGCCAGCTGTTCGCTCCATTGCTTCATTTCCCGTATTTTCCGTTGATAGGAGAGACGCATTAATTTGACGAACAATTCAAAAAAGAGTTCGTTCTCTTCATTCAGGTGGATGGTTTCCAACGCCTTGATGAAGTTCCCGTTCGCCAGATGCGCAATGGTCTGGCTGTCCACCGGTTGTACGCCGTATTTTTGTTGCAGTGCGTTTGCTATGCTCGCTTCTTCTATTTTGCGGATATTGAAACGCTGCGTACGGCTGAGTATCGTGGATAATATCATTTCGGGGGCTTCCGAAACCAAAAGGAAGATTGTTTTCTCTGGCGGTTCTTCCAACAGTTTCAATAGCTTATTGGCGCAGACCTCGTGTAGCTTTTCCGGCAGCCATACAATGGTTACCTTATAGCCGCCTTCACTGGATTTCAAGCTGAGTTTACGGGTGATTTCATCGCTTTCCTTTGCGTAGATAATCGCTTGTCCGTTCTCTGCTCCCATTTCGTTCAGCCAGTGATTCAGTGAGAAATAGGGGGTGTTCAGTACAAAACGTCTCCAGTCTGCTATGTAGTCGTCGCAGACTTCTTTCTTCCCTTTGGCGCTTTTCACAATGGGAAATACGAAGTGTACATCTGGATGTACCAGTTTATTCCACTTCACGCACGAAGGACACGTGCCGCAGGCATCGGTTTCAGTACGGTTCGGGCAACAGATGTAACGGGCATACGCCATAGCCAGCGGAAGTTTGCCTACTCCCGCCGGTCCGCAGAACAATTGCGCATGAGGAATGCGTCCTTCCTGCACTTCTTGTATCAATCGCTGTTTGGCTGCGTCCTGGCCGATTACATCTTTAAAAAACACGGTGCCGCTATTTGGTTAATAAATCTGTTTGGCTACTTCTCTAATGCTGTCTACCGCGCCTATGGAGTAGAAATGGATACTGGGAATACGATGTTCCATCAATTCCCTGCATTGCTGTACGCACCATTCGATACCCACTTGTTGCGCTTCGGCGTCATTTTTGCATTTCAAGACTTCCTTTGTCAGTTCTTCGGGTAAGTCCACTTTGAATGTTTTGGGTATCATGCTGAGCTGTGACAGCTTCTTGAATGGCTTGATGCCCGGTATGATGGGGATGGTAACCCCGGCTTTGCGGGCGCGTTCTACGAAATCGAAATATTTCCGGTTGTCATAGAATAATTGGGTAACGGCATATTCCGCTCCGGTCTCCATTTTCTTCTTCAGCCAGTAAATGTCCGTATCGATATTGGGAGCTTCTTCGTGCTTCTCCGGATAACAGGCCACTCCGTATGAGAAAGGAGTATTGGTGACTTTCATTTCGGAACCGTCTACAAAGATACCCTTATTGAATTGGTTAATCTGCTCTTGCAATTCGATGGCGTGATGATAACCGTTGCCTTCGGGTGTAAAGGCGGATTCGTGCTTCGCCTTGTCTCCGCGCAACACCAAAAGGTCTGTGATATTCAGAAATTGCAGGTCAAGCAATACGTACTCGGTATCTTCACGGCTGAAACCGCTGCAAAGAATATGCGGCACTACCGTTATATTGTATTTGTTCTGGATGGCTGCCGCCACGGATACGGTTCCCGGACGGCGACGAAGCCGGTTGCGTTGAAACAGTCCGTTGCCGAGGTCTTTGTACACGTACTCGCTGCGGTGTGTGGTTATATTGATGTATTTAGGGTCGAATTCCCGTAATGTATCTATCGTTTCGTACAACTTTTCGATGCCTGTACCTTTCAGAGGGGGCAATATCTCAAAAGAAAAAGCTGTTTTTTCGTTACTGTTTATCAGATCGATTACTCTCATTTCTTCTTCGTTGTCTTTGTCTAATTAGCAGAATCCTGCACATTGGGAACAAAAATACGAAAAAGAAATGAGAAATACCCGCCGGGCAGGCTATTCTTTTATGCAGCGAACGGAAAACGCATTATAATAATCTTTGCCTTCCGGTTTGACGGCATTCTTTAAAGCGATGTCGTTATTGCCGCTCGTAAACATTACGACCGTATCCAATTGCTTTTGTGTACTGTTGTACACCCAGTAGGCGGTAGATGAATTTGCGTTTACCAAGGTTGTTTTGTTTTCTCTTTCCAGAAGCAGTCCTCTGGGCTGAATGCCGAATCCGGTTTCATTGGTTGCGGAATAAACGTCGGAGCTCCATGCATCCGCCTTTTTTAGTGCGGAAGCATTCTCCCCCACGTATTCTTTCAACCTGCTCCAATCATTTGGAGCAGGCAGTTTCCAATCCAGCGGAGCCAGCTTCTCGGTCAGGACTGCTTCACCGTTATAAAAGCAGGCGTCACAATCGGCCCATTTGAAGTAACTTTCGCCTCCACCAAGGGTTTTTCCGAGAGGCATGCTTCTGCTATCGTTATAATAGGCGGCTTGTAAATCTTCTTTCATCCAATACTGTGTACCTATTTTCACGATAGGATAGGTTTGTAAAATCCCGTTTCGTATATCTCTGATTACATAGCTGCTGACATTGATAGCCAGCGTTGCAGCGGCAGGTTTTTCAGTGACTATCTTTTTGCTTGCGTCTATATAGAACTTTTCGATAGGTTGGGAGTGCCCGGAGGTGTAGGCCAGTGAGTTTTCCGATTCATTCCAGCTCACCCTGCCGCCGTGTATCATGGCGGTCTTGTCCGGCAGTTGTAAAACGATACCGTTCATTAAGTCCGTCCGCTCATTGTCTTGTACGGGATAGACTACAATCGCTTTGGAATTGACAGCATCGGCAGCGGTTGCGTAAAGGTACTCCCGGCATACTTCTGCCACGGGCTTTCCCTGATGATATATTCTGTAGACGTCGGATGTTTTGAATGACAGTGAGGCTGTATGGATGGCGGTGATGTCATATCTGTTTTCGCTCTCTCCTTGCTCGCTGAATCCCCATTCCTTGATGCCGGCGATAACTCCGGTCAGGGTTTCGCTTGTACTTTGCAGCGCGTTGATACGAATTTCCAATTCCGTATCCTCCTTGATGGCTGCCGACGGGAGAGAGCAGATATAGATTTTGCCGTTCCATTCCAATGTAAAAGCCTGTCCGCTGTCGGAATGTGTCTGCGGAATAACGATAAACTCCTTACCGGATAAAGAGTTACCCTCTTTCTTCCACGTGCCGAAAGGAATAATATCCATTTCGCTGGCATCATCGATATCGGATAATTTATCTGATTGCAGGTCGTATACGGCTTGCGTTTTGAATCCCGTAGCTATGATTCTGGGATTGGCTTTGAGCATATCGTCTGCATCTTCGCCCTCTTTGGGCGTAAGGACTAACTTTATTTTCGCAAACTGGTGCTTATATTCCAGTTTTACGGTTTTCTCGCTGTTGGATACATCCTCGATACGGGCGGTCATGAAATTGGAGAGGCTGTAGTCGGCGGCTTTACTCTGGTCGGCTTGGACAGCAACGTTCAGTAAGGAACTTCCTTTGGATACACTTGCGGTCTGATACGGATAATAACTGATGAAATCCAGTGTGGCATCACCTTCCGGATAGTATACTTCTTTCTTGGGTATCAGCTTACTGCCTTCACCACATTCCAGCAGCAGGTTGTCAATATATCGTTGCTTATCCAAAGAGTTACCCGTCAGCATGGCGAAGATTCCGGTTCTGTCTCCGGTTTCAAAAGTGCTTTTGGCTGCTTTGGTGGTAGTTTTACTTGTTTTGACGGAAAAGGAAATCGGGATATTACCTTCCTTGATTTCATCGTCTATCTTGTTGACGCAAGAGGCTATTAATAAGGCTATAATCAGATATAGCACATTATTAATCCTCTTGAAAGCGTTTTTCATTATACTCATGTCACAGTAGTTTTGTAAGACGAAAAAACTTCGTCTTTGGTTCGTACTCAAAAGCTTATGTGTTATTGATATATCAGATTGGGCAGAACCACAAATGTTATGAGAAAGTTATTTACGCTTCCGGATTTCTATTGTTGGCTGTCACGCTTGATAGCCCGGTACTTTTTCTTCTTCTTTTTATATCTCTATAAGACAAGGGTACAAAAGTATACTAAATCTTTGGAATAATCACAAAAACAGTCGCTCAATTTAAAGTATATACACTGCTTTATTACAAATTTGAGTAATATGCAGCAAGGTGGATTGAATTTTTGCTACCTCAAAAAAACAGGTTGCGTGAAGTATATTCCTAACTTAATCCCATAGCTCTTTATTCCAATAACCTATGGTTATTATTATCGCCATTTCCCAATATGTTCATTTGATGAATCGCTATTTGGTTTAGCTTGACAAGACGTTCCCTTTGTGTCATACCCTGCTCGATAAAAACGGCATTCAGGTTTTCCATGTTCGACAGGCAGATCAGCTCATTGACAGTGGCATAATCACGAATATTACCTTTTAGGTCAGGATTTGTTTCCCGCCATTGTTTTGCTGTCATACCGAACATGGCTACATTCAACACGTCGGCTTCATTGGCATAAATAATACTTGCTTGCGCCGGTGTGACTTCCGGTGGAATAAGGTTTTGTGCGTTCTATCCATTCGGAAGCACTTAGTACAAACGACGGTAGTCCTGCGCTCTTTCTAAAGTGGTCGAATTCGACCACTTTAAAATTAGGATTATGGATGACTTCCCATGTGCCAAGAAATTCAATCGTATAACGGCTTCTTATCCAGTTCTTAATCACATCCGCCGCTCTGCTGTCCCCCTCTTTGGCAGAAGCCATGTCGGTAAGAGATATATAATCTTGTTCTTCAAAATTAAGAACGGTAATCAGTGTGTCTTGAACGATAATTTTCACCATTATGTAATCGATGCTTTGAGTTTCGATCACAAAGGTACTATAATTCATAAGATTATCTCCTTTCCAATGAACTATTTGCAAAAATATGATATGGAGATTCCGATAAAGGATATAATTCAACAAAAACTTCCGCAATTTATTTATATCGCTCTGATTTTTTATCTAACTTTACACGCTAAAATCGTAAACAGTAATTAGTTAAACCATAGAACAGAGCTTATGCCTTTAAATTTACCCGATAAACTTCCCGCGATAGAGCTGCTGAAAGAGGAAAACATCTTCGTTATCGATAATTCACGTGCCACCCAACAGGACATTCGTCCGTTGCGGATTGTCATATTGAATCTGATGCCGTTGAAGATTACGACGGAAACCGATTTGGTGCGTTTGCTGTCCAACACTCCGTTGCAGGTGGAGATTTCGTTTATGAAAATCAAGAGCCATACCTCAAAGAATACTCCGATAGAACATATGAAAACTTTCTACACGGATTTTGAGAAGATGCGTGACGAGAAGTATGACGGCATGATTATCACCGGCGCTCCTGTGGAACAGATGGATTTTGAGGAAGTGACCTATTGGGACGAGATTACCGAGATTTTCGATTGGGCGCGTACGCATGTCACGTCCACCCTTTATATCTGTTGGGCGGCGCAAGCCGGACTTTACCATCATTACGGAGTACCCAAATACCCGTTGGACGCAAAGATGTTCGGTATATTCGAGCATCGTACACTGCAACCTCTCTATCCCATTTTCCGTGGTTTTGACGATGTGTTCCATGTGCCCCACAGCCGCCATACGGAAGTTCGCAAGGAAGATATTCTGAAAGTTCCCGAACTGACACTGCTCTCGGAGTCGAGAGACGCGGGAGTCTACATGGTGATGGCGCGTAACGGACGTGAGTTTTTCGTAACCGGTCATTCCGAATACTCCCCGCTGACGCTCGATACGGAGTACCGTCGCGACTTGGATAAGGGGTTGCCCATCGAGATGCCCCGCAATTACTATGTGGATGATAATCCGGACAAAGGCGTATTGGTGCGTTGGCGCGCGCATGCCAACCTGTTGTTTTCCAACTGGCTGAACTACTTTGTATATCAGGAAACCCCGTTCAACATTGAAGATATCAAATAGCATGATAAAGCAACGGAAAATAGAGCTGTTGGCGCCCGCTAAGAATCTGGAGTGCGGCATTGAAGCCGTCAATCATGGTGCGGATGCGGTATATATAGGTGCTCCGAAGTTCGGCGCACGTGCTGCGGCGGTTAATTCGCTGGAAGACATTGCCGCTTTGACGGCATACGCCCATTTGTACAATGTACGTATCTATGTCACGGTAAATACCATTCTGAAAGAAGAAGAACTGGCGGAAACGGAAAAGATGATTTGGGAGTTGTACCGTATCGGTGTAGATGCGCTGATTGTGCAGGACATGGGCATTACCCGTCTGAACCTGCCGCCCATACCGTTGCATGGCAGTACGCAGATGGACAACCGTACACCGGAGAAAGTTCGTTTCCTGGCGGATGCGGGTTTTCGCCAAGTGGTGCTGGCGCGCGAGCTTTCATTGCAGGAGATACGCAATATCCATGAGGCCTGTCCGGAGACGCCTTTGGAAGTCTTTGTACATGGCGCGCTTTGTGTAAGTTATAGCGGACAGTGCTACGTCAGTCAGGCATGTTTTGGCAGAAGCGCCAACCGGGGAGAGTGCGCCCAGTTCTGCCGCCTGCCGTTCAGTCTGGTGGATGCGGACGGAAAAACCATCGTCCGCGACAAGCACCTGCTCTCTTTGAAAGACTTGAACCAAAGTGAAGTGCTGGAAGACCTGCTGGATGCCGGCGCTTCTTCCCTGAAAATAGAGGGGCGGTTGAAAGACGTTTCTTACGTGAAGAATGTCACAGCCGCTTACCGTCAGAAACTGGATGCTGTCTTTGCCCGCCGCAAGGAGTATGTACGCGCTTCCTCGGGCATTTGCCGTTTCAGTTTCAAGCCACAATTGGACAAGAGTTTCAGCCGCGGCTTCACCCATTACTTTCTGCAAGGCCGCGATCGGGAAATATCCTCTTTCGATACGCCGAAATCCTTGGGCGAGGAGATGGGAACGATGAAAGAGCAGCGTGGCAACTACCTTACCGTGGCCGGAGTGAAACCCTTCCATAACGGAGACGGTGTTTGCTTTCTCGACGAACAGGGACGTTTGCAAGGTTTCCGCATCAATCGGGTGGACGGCAACAAATTGTATCCGGCAGGCGATATGCCCCGCATCAAACCGCGCACCCGTCTTTACCGTAATTTCGACCAGGACTTTGAGCGCGTCCTGGCCCGTAAGTCCGCCGAGCGTAAAATCGGCATAAAATGGGAACTGGCAGATACCCCTTCGGGCTTTGCGCTGACCGCCGAGGACGAGGACGACAATCGTATAACCTTGTCTTTCCCCTCTTCAAAAGAACTTGCGCGTACTCCGCAACAGGACAACCTGCGAACTCAGCTCGGTAAATTGGGAAATACTCCTTTCGAGGTACGGGACAGTGCCCCGGAAGCGGCTCCCGCCATTGCAATCAACCTGTCGCAGAACTGGTTCATACCCGCCTCGGCGATAGCCGACTGGCGCCGCCAAGCGATAGACAGGCTGATTGCCGCCCGTCGTATTACTTACCGCCGTGAGTTGCACGTGTGGAAACCTACCCGCCACCGTTTCCCGATAACGTCCCTGACCTATTTGGGTAATGTGATGAATACTGCCGCCCGCGGCTTTTATCAGGCTCACGGGGTAGCTTCCATAGAACCGGCTTACGAGAAACAGGCCGTGCCCGAAGCCGTACTTATGTTCTGCAAACATTGCCTGCGTTATAGCATGGGCTGGTGTCCTATGCATCAAAAGGGACAGTCCCCGTACCGGGAACCTTATTATCTGGTAGGAACGGACGGCAAACGCTTCCGTCTCGCCTTTGACTGCAAGAACTGCCAGATGAAAGTAAGTGAAGAGAAAGTATGAAGTATAAAATATAAGGTATACAGTATAAGTAAATGCATATAATCAGCTTATACTATCAGTCATCCGGAGCGAAGCGAAGAATCTCTTCCCTCTATACATCTAAAAAAAGAGTATTCTCTCCGCTCTGAATGACAGACTGTACAAGACGATTCAGAATAGGATGATTACGAATGAGTATCGGAAGTGTGTAATATGAAGAAAGAGGAAGTAAACATAAGTAGCTGTAAACGCGACATCACCGTCCGGCGTGTGCCCCGCCCTTTATGCTTCATACCTTATACTTTATACTTCATATTTACTGTTTTTGTTCTTACGTCCTGCCATTACCCCCGTCCCGACTTGGAAAACGGGAAACTGGGAGCAAAGACCCGCGATTCGCTGGCTTATCTGTATGAGCGTCATTATACGTGGAATACGAACTTGGAGGTACAGGATGATTCGGTGACGATAGCCTGTCTGCCTGTAAAGGATTGTTACAACACGCTGTACAAAGGGGATAGGGTGGTAGTGGCGGAGTTTGCCATTCATCCCGCGGACAGCGTGGATAGCGTATGGGTGAAACTCGCCCATTCTCAGGAAGTGCAGGGCTGGCTTCGGGAAAAGGATATGATGCGGGCTTTTGTTCCTACGGACAGTATCTCCCAGGCCATTTACCTGTTCAGCGATACGCATGCGTCCTATTTCATTGTTATTTTCGCCTTGTTCGTGGCGGTATGGCTGTTTCGTGCGTTCCGGCGCAGGCAGTTGCAAATGGTCTGCTTCAATGATATAGACAGTGTATATCCGTTGCTGCTATGCCTGTTGCTGGCGTTCAGCGCCACCGTGTACGAGTCTATGCAGGTATTTGTACCGGAGACGTGGCAGCATTTTTACTTCAATCCTACGCTATCGCCGTTTAAAGTGCCGTTCGTGCTTTCTGTGTTCCTTATGAGCCTTTGGTTGTTTGTCATTGTGCTGCTGGCGGTGCTCGACGATTTGTTCCGTCTGCTGAGTCCGGCGGCGGCAGTGTTCTATCTGTTGGGGCTGGCCTCTTGTTGCATCTTTTGTTATTTCTTCTTTATATTGACTACCCAGATATATATCGGCTATTTGTTTATCGCCGTATTTGTGTGGGTATTCCTCAGGAAACTGCGTTCGTCACTGGCTGCATCCCGCTATCGCTGCGGTAATTGCGGACAGAAGATAGGGGCGAAAGGAGTTTGTCCGCATTGCGGGGCAATCAACGAATAAGTATTTCATCGGTATCGGCGGTTGGTACATTCCGTTCCAAAGGCGGGTATGTTGTCTACCAACGGCCGGTATTCCATGTACCAACGGTTGGTACTCCGCATACCAAAGCGTGGTACCTCATGTACCAATGTGTGGTACTTCCCGTACCAACGGTTGGTATTTCGCGTACCAAAGCATGGTATTACTTTGGTACACGTAACCTGTTTATGGAAAGTGGCTTGCGAAACCTGTTTGCAGACTTGCCGAAAACGTTCGGTTTCATTTGCTAAAATCTGCAGCGCAGCTCGATTCCCGCCTGGATGGGGCGTCCTTTCTGCATGAACCCGTTGCCCATGCTCTCAAAGTAGAAAGCGGCATAATCCTTGTCCAGCGCGTTACGCACCCAGAAATCTATCTGTCCGCGGCCTTTCTGTAAACTGACACGTCCGTTCAGCGTACCGTAGAACGACTGGCTGACGGTATTTTCTTCCGTCCAGTAGACGCGTCCTGCACCGGTATAGCCGGCATTCAGTTGGATGCGGTCCAGCCAATATCCCGGATTGATGCGGAAAATGTACTGCCCGCCTACGGTCAGCGTATGTTTGGGGACGAAAGGTACGTAGTGGCCGTTGTAGCTGATTTCCTGAAGCCGGCCGTTGACGCGGGCGTTGGTTACGTAATCCTTGAAGGTGGCGTACGTATAGCCGTAGCTGGTGTTCAGCGTGAAGTCGGTGGTGATGGCGGCAGCCAGAGCCAGTTCGGCGCCGAGGCTACGGCTCTTGCCCGCGTTGACCGTCTCGCGTCCCAAGCCGCTCGCTCCCGCGAAACGTGAGATTTGCTGGTCGCGCGTCTCCAGCCAGAAGAGTGCGGCGTCGGTGCGCAGACGGTTATTGAAAAGGTTCAGGTGGGCTCCGATTTCATAGTTCCAGGTTTGCTCCGGCTTGTACTCGGTGGCGGAGCGGGCGTCGGGGTTCTCGCCTGCATCGGGGAACTTTTCGCTGATAAAATCTTTGTAAGATGCGCCGGGGGAGTTCTCTATGGCTTTCAGCACTTCTTCTTTCGTCTGTCGCTTCATGTCGTTTTGCAGGCTGGACTGCAACAGGTCGGAGAACATCTGGATGTTATATCCGCCCGAACGGTAGCCCTTGCTTACGGTTGCGTAAACGTTGCCCAGATTGTCTTTGAAATCGTATTGAAGGGCAAACTTAGGCAACAGTTGCAGGTAATCCTTATCGATGGAACCCCGGTAGCGTGACTGTACGGTGAGCGCCGTCTCGGGCATCATCGGTATTTCTTTGATAACCTGTCCGCCCCGTACCATTTCTCCCTTGATACCTACCGTATAGTCCATTGCGGTACCGGAGTCGTAGTTCATCTTCATCTTCTCGTAGTCCAGACGCAATCCGGCTGTGAAGGATAATCCCGTCAGGCCGAATAAGTCCCGGAAAGTGGATTGGTGGAACAGCGCTCCGTTGAGAAGCGGCGTGTCGAAATTGCCGTTAATGAGCAGATTGCCGCTGCCGAGTTGCAAGGACGGCAGGATATTGAGTCCCATGCCCGGCATCATGGTAACTTCTATTTTGGAAGGGATTACACTGCCCAGCATCTGCCCCAGCATATTCATGCCGTCTTCTCTGAAGGTCACCGGTGCGTCGGTTTTCAGCCATTGGTAGAAGCCGAATACACCCGTGGCCCATTGCCAGCGGCCATTGCCTTTGCTTTTCATCACAATCTCTTCGCTCAGGGTATGGATGCGCTGCCTTTGTTCCAGCGTATAAATATCTTTTGCGGTGAAATCCTGGTCGATGAACATGCGGTCTTTCAGGAACTGATAACCCGTTACGGCGCTCAGGGTGAAGCGCTGCGCCTGGTATTCGAGGTTCAGCCCTGTATTCAGCAGATTGCGGTAGTAACTGCTTTCGCGGTTGTTGGAGATTGTACCGATATAGGATTTCATGTCTTCGCTTTGGGCGGCGGGATTGACGCTGCCTGTATAATAGTACGGATAGCCGCCCTGGTCGCTGTATTCGTAGCTTATGTTCAAGTCCGCTTTCCAGTTCTCGGAAGGCAGGTAGATGCCGCGGAAGCGTCCTCCGGCCGACTGCCCTTTATCTATTTTCTTATTGTTCAGCGCCGCGTTGCGGAAGAAGCCGCCTTCGTAGTCATAGAAGCCGCCGGTGGAGAAAGCGAAACGCTCGGACACCCGGTGGTAATGCGTCAGCGAAGTGTTGTAGGCATTGTGCGTGCCCGCGCCCATGCGGAAGTCTGTGCCCTGATAGGAGAAAGGCGATTTGGTGTGAATCTTAATCAGCCCGCCCATCGCGTTGCGTCCGTACAGGGTTCCTTGCGGGCCGCGCAATACGTCGATGCGTTCGATGTCGGAGTAGTCGAAGTCGAAAGCGGATTTGTCGATGTAGGGGATGTTGTCCACATACAGTCCGATGGACGGCGTGTTGATGCGCGAGCCGATGCCTCGGATGTAAACGGCGGAAGTCAGGCGTGAGCCGTAGTCGGGGATGAACATGTTGGGAACAAGTCCTGTCAGGTTCTTGATGGAGCCCACCCGGGCAGCCTGCATGTCTTCCTGCGAAAGCAGGGTGACGGCCGTGGGCAGCTCGCGCAACTTGCGGTTTTCTTTGGGCGCTGCGATGACGAGGATTTCTTCAACGTCCACTACTTTCAGGGTGTCCAGGTCTTCTGCAAGCGCATTGCCGGCAGTGAGGAGCATCAGAATCAGGGTGATAATCTTATATTGTTTCATAACTGGTTTTATTTCGGCTGCAAAGTAACGCGAAATCTCCAGTCCGTGCAATCCTAATTTATGAGGATTATGAGGGGGAAGCGCTTTATTATATCCCGTCGGCGTCAATGTAGCCGTGCATCACGGCGTAAATGGTCAGTCCCGATACGGACTTGATGCCCAGCTTCTCCACGATGTTCTTGCGGTGGGTGATGACGGTGGTGAGGCTGATGTTCAGTTTGTCGGCAATCTCTTTGTTGATGAGCCCTTTGGTGATGAGTACCAGCACTTCTATTTCGCGGGCGGACAGGTCGTGGTCGTCGGCGCCGTTGGCGGCATGGGGCGGCATGGAGGAGCGGGAGCCGTCCGGTTGCTTGCCCGGATGCCCGTGGTGATGGCCGTACCGGTGCAGTTGGAGAATATCTTTGATGAGGCTTTTCTCGTCCTGATAGATGTTCAGGGTAGGTACTCCCGATAGCTGGGGCTGGTTGTCGCCGCCTGCCAGTACGATGGTTTTGGGTTTGCGGGGCAGGAAGAAAGAGGTATGCTCGAAGTATATCCGGGAAGAGATGAAGTAATGGGCGTACATGTCGGGCGTGTCGTCCATGAGTTCGGCGAAAGAACGGAACACGCGGATGGTGGCCATCGGGATAATCTCTTCCAGAAGGTTCTGCAATCCCAAAGAGGTCAGTGTGTTGGGAGCGACGATTGCTATTTCGGGAGTTGTCATAAAGATACAGGGTTTGCCCGCAAAAGTACGGATTATTTTTGTATCATCCTTATAATGCGGGGAAATGAATTTCGCCCGAATGCAGAACTCTGTCACTCTCTTATTTGTTAGTAGTTTATAACTAACTTAAAACCTTAACGTTATGAGATATGATATAGCCATTATCGGCGGCGGGCCTGCCGGATATACAGCGGCCGAGAGAGCGGCTGCCGGCGGTTTGAAGACCGTCTTGTTTGAGAAGAAAGCCATTGGCGGCGTGTGCCTGAATGAAGGATGTATTCCAACAAAGACACTGTTGTATTCCGCCAAGCTGTGGGATACTATGAAAGGAGCCGCCAAATACGGCATAGCCGTTCCCGATGCGGCGGCTTTCGACATGGAAAAGATAATCGACCGCAAAGATAAAGTTGTAAAGAAACTGACGGGCGGCGTGAAGATGACAGTCGGCTCGTATGGCGTCGCCATAGTGGAGCGGGAAGCCGTGATAGCGGGTGAGGAGAACGGAATATTCCGCATCGTGTCGGGCGGTGAAACCTACGAAGCAACCTATCTGCTGGTGTGTACCGGTTCCGATACGGTTGTCCCGCCGATACCCGGCTTGTCCGATACGGATTACTGGACTTCCAAAGAAGCGCTCGAGAGCAAGGAGCTCCCCCAATCGCTGGTTATCATCGGTGGCGGCGTTATCGGCATGGAGTTCGCCTCTTTCTTCAACAGTATGGGGGTGAAGGTGAGCGTTGTGGAGATGATGCCCGAGATACTGGGGGCGATGGACAAGGAAACGAGCGGCATGCTGCGTGCGGAATATCTGAAACGGGGCGTGAACTTCTATCTGAATACGAAAGTAACGGCGGTGTCCCAAGAGGGGGTGACTGTCGAAAAGGACGGCAAGGCTTCCCTGATAGAGGCCGGAAGAGTTTTGGTAAGCGTAGGCCGTAAGGCGAATCTTGATAAGGCGGGATTGGACAAACTGGATATCGAGCTGCTGCGCAACGGCGTGAAGGTGGATGAGCATATGCAAACGTCCCATCCCCGTGTTTACGCCTGCGGCGATATAACGGGGCGCTCCATGCTGGCGCACACCGCGATTCGTGAGAGTGAAGTGGCGGTTAACCATATTCTGGGAGTAGAGGATATGATGAACTACGACTGCATACCGGGTGTGGTCTATACCAATCCGGAAGTCGCCGGAGTGGGGAAGACCGAAGAAGAACTGAAAGCCGCCGGCACCGGCTATCACATACAGAAGCTGCCTATGGCGTATTCCGGACGTTTCGTTGCCGAAAACGAATTGGGAAACGGGCTGTGCAAACTGGTACTGGACGATGACGAACGGATTATCGGCTGCCACCTGCTGGGCAATCCGGCATCGGAGATGGTCGTAGTGGCGGGCATTGCCGTTCAGCACGGCTATACGGTGGAGGAGTTTCAAAAGAGCGTATTCCCGCATCCTACGGTGGGAGAGATATTTCACGAAACACTGTTTGCATGACATCCTGCATAGATAACCGCTGTACGGATGTGTATTTCAATCTGGCGGCGGAAGAGTACCTTCTCAAGAAAAAGAAAGATAATTTCTTTATGGTGTGGCAGTCCGCCCCTTCTGTGGTGATAGGCAAGCACCAGAGTGTACGGAAGGAAACGGATGAGGCGTATCTGCGCGCGAACGATATCGCGTTGGCGCGCCGTTTTTCCGGTGGCGGGGCTGTGTACCACGATGAGGGTAACCTCAATCTGAGCTTTATAGAAACGGTGGAGCGTCCCGACTTTGAGTACTACCTGCGGCAGACTGTGGATTTCCTTGAAACCCTCGGCATTGTGGCGTATACCGACAAGCGGATGGGTATCTATGTAGACGGGCGGAAAGTGTCGGGCAGTGCGCAGTGCATCCATAAGAACAGGGTGATGTATCATTGTACTTTATTGTATTCCACCAATCTGCTGGCACTGGACGCCGCATTATGCGGAAAGGGCGGTGACGGGGATTTATCGCCCGGTTCACGCGTGCTGCGTGCCGTTCCGTCTGTGAGAAGTACGGTAACGAATATCAGTGAGCATCTGTCGCCCGTCCTGCCTCTGAGACGCTTCGCCCGTCTGCTGTTTCACTTCTTCTTTGAGAAGGGAGACAGCCGTATCTATCGTTTCACTCCCGGGGATTTGAAGGAGATTGAACGGCTGAAGGCCGAAAAATACGCCTGCGGGGAGTGGATATACGATAAGGTCGTATCGGTTTCGGTGTGAGGTAAACTTTACTTCCGGGCGATTTGTTTACATAATAAGAACTAATAACCTAAAACTTAACTATATGTCGAGATTTGAGATAAAGATGCCCAAGCTGGGCGAAAGTATAACCGAAGGGACTATTGTCTCCTGGTCGGTACAAGTGGGGGACGTCATCAAGGAAGATGATGTGCTGTTTGAAGTGAATACAGCCAAAGTCAGTGCGGAGATTCCTTCGCCGGTGGAGGGTAAGATAGTGGAGATCTTGTTTCAGGAGGGCGATACCGTTGCGGTAGGTACGGTAGTGGCTGTGGTGGATATGGGTGGAGACGATGAGGTTTCCGAATCTCCTGCCGGTACGGCGGAAAGCGCCAAGGTCGCTGCGGCGGATAATGTTGCGTCCGATGCTTCGGCTGCGGCGCGGGAACTGCCTGAGGCGCAAGCCGCCAAGTCGGAAGATGAGCGCTGGTATTCTCCGGTGGTTCTCCAATTGGCGCGCGAAGCCCGGATATTGCAAGAGGAGTTGGATAAGATTCCGGGTACAGGCTATCAGGGGCGTTTGAGCAAAAAGGATATCAAGCGATATATCATACGGAAACAGAATGGCGGGGCGGGCGTTGCCGTTGCGAAGCCGGATGTGACGCCGGCTCCGAAGGTGAGCGCGGCTGCCGCGCCGAAACCGGTATCGGCGGTATCTCCCGTACAAGGCACATCGGCATCGGTAGCGCCTCGGCCCTCGTCCGCGACTGCAACCTCTTCCGCAGAAGGTATCGAGGTGAAAGAGATGGATCGTGTCCGCCGGATGATTGCCGACCACATGGTGATGTCCAAACATACTTCTCCGCACGTAACCACGCTGGTGGAAGTGGATATGACGAAACTTGTGAAGTGGCGTGAGAAGAATAAGGAGGTTTTCCTTAAACGTGAAGGGGTGAAACTGACCTATATGCCTGCCATTACCGAAGCGACAGCCAAGGCACTGGTTGCCTATCCGCAGGTGAATGTTTCCGTGGAAGGTTATAACATCTTGTTCAAGAAGCATATCAATGTGGGAATAGCCGTATCGCAAAACGACGGTAACCTGATTGTACCTGTTGTGCGCGATGCCGACCGGCTGAACCTGAGCGGACTTGCCATTGCGATAGACGGCTTGGCGGCTAAAGCGCGCGTCAACAAACTGACGCCCGACGATATAGCGGGCGGTACGTTTACGATTACCAATTTCGGCACGTTCAAGTCGCTGTTCGGTACGCCTATCATCAATCAGCCTCAGGTCGCCATATTGGGAGTAGGGGTGATAGAGAAGAAACCCGCCGTTATGGAAACGCCCGAAGGGGATGTGATAGCTATCCGCCATAAGATGTATCTTTCCTTGTCTTACGACCACCGAGTGGTGGACGGGTCGCTGGGAGGCAACTTCCTCTACTTCATCAAGAATTACCTGGAGAACTGGAATGAATAAAACTAAAAAAAGAGTATTATGAAGAAATATGATATAAAAACCACGGATGCGGAAACGCTGAAGAAGTGGTATTACTTAATGGCGTTGGGGCGTGCGCTTGACGAGAAAGCGCCTGCCTATCTGTTGCAGTCCTTAGGCTGGTCTTACCATGCTCCGTATGCGGGGCATGACGGCATACAGCTGGCAATGGGACAGGTATTCACCAAAGGAGAGGATTTCCTCTTTCCTTATTACAGGGATATGCTGACAGTGCTTTCGGCAGGAATGACTCCCGAAGAACTGATACTGAACGGCATCTCGAAGGCTACCGATCCGGGAAGCGGCGGACGGCACATGTCCAATCACTTTGCCAAACCGGAGTGGCATATCGAGAATATATCTTCGGCGACAGGTACGCACGACCTGCACGCCGCAGGCGTGGCGCGGGCCATGGTGTATTACGGGCATAAAGGAGTGGTTATCACTTCGCATGGCGAGTCGGCCTCGTCCGAGGGGTTTGTGTATGAGGCTGTCAATGGTGCGAGTCTGGAGCGTTTGCCGGTTATCTTCGTCTGGCAGGATAACGGATATGGCATCTCCGTACCGAAGAAAGACCAGACTGCGGCGCGTAAGGTTGCCGATAACTTTTCCGGTTTCAAGAACTTGAAAATCATTCATTGCAACGGCAAGGATGTCTTTGACTCGATGAATGCGATGACCGAGGCGCGGGAATACGCGTTGCTTAACCGCAATCCGGTGATTGTGCATGCCAATTGTGTGCGTATCGGTTCGCATTCCAATTCGGATAAGCATACGTTGTATCGTGATGAAGGAGAGCTGACTTACGTAAAGGCCGCCGATCCTTTGATGAAGTTCCGCAGGATGTTGCTGCGCTACAAACGCCTTACCGAGGAAGATTTGGTTGCGATTGAGGAAAAGGCGAAGAAAGATTTGTCCGCAGCCAACCGTAAGGCGCTGGCTGCTCCCGACCCGGATCCGAAGACCATATTCGACTATGTACTGCCCGAGCCTTATAAGCCTGAAAAATACAGGGACGGTGTGCACTCCGAGACGGAAGGCGGGAAAGAGTTTCTGGTGAATGCTATCAATGAAACCCTGAAAGCGGAATTCCGGCATAATCCCGATACTTTTATTTGGGGACAGGACGTTGCCAATAAGGATAAGGGCGGTGTCTTTAATGTTACGAAAGGTATGCAGCAGGAGTTTGGAGAGGCGCGCGTGTTCAGTGCGCCCATTGCCGAGGACTATATTGTGGGTACGGCAAACGGCATGAGCCGTTTTGACCCGAAGATACGTGTCGTAATAGAAGGTGCGGAGTTTGCCGATTACTTCTGGCCTGCGGTTGAGCAGTATGTGGAATGTACGCACGAGTACTGGCGCAGCAACGGGAAGTTTGTTCCCAATGTAACGTTACGTCTGGCTTCGGGCGGCTATATCGGCGGAGGGCTTTATCATTCGCAGAATCTCGAAGGGGCTTTGGCTACCTTGCCCGGAGCGCGCATTGTATACCCGTCCTTTGCGGATGACGCTGCCGGACTGCTTCGTACGAGTATGCGCTCGCGCGGATTTACGCTGTTTCTCGAACCGAAAGCTTTGTATAACTCGGTGGAAGCGGCGACGGTCGTACCCGAAGATTTTGAAGTTCCGTTCGGTAAGGCGCGTATCCGCAGGGAGGGTTCCGACTTGAGCATCATTACTTATGGCAATACGACGCACCTCTGTCTGCATGTGGCCGAGCGTCTGGAAAAAGAAGGCGGCTGGAATGTGGAAGTCATCGATATACGTTCTTTGATTCCGCTGGACAGGGAGACGATTTATGAGTCGGTGAAGAAGACCGGCAAGGCATTGGTGGTGCACGAGGATAAGGTGTTCGGCGGTTTTGGCGGCGAGATTGCCGCCGGTATCGGTTCGGATATGTTCCGCTATCTGGACGCTCCGGTACAGCGGGTAGGTTCCACCTTTACACCCGTAGGTTTTCATCCGGTATTGGAACGTGCTATCCTGCCGGACGCGGACAGAATCTATGATGCGGCCAAGAAGCTGCTGGAATTTTAATGAAAGATGAACGGATTATGAAAAAGATAGGATTGTTTTATGCTGCGAATGCAGTGAAGACCTCACAGATAGCGAAGAAGATACGTGAGGCATTGGGTACGGAGTATGTGGATATCATTCCGGCCGAACAGGCTTGGGGCAATGATTTCGAGGCCTATGACAATTTGATTGTCGGAGTATCCACCTGGTTTGACGGAGAGCTGCCCACCTATTGGGATGAGCTGATTCCTGAACTGGAGACATTGGACTTGAAAGGAAAGCGCGTTGCTCTTTTCGGCCTGGGCGACCAGGTGAATTATCCCGATAATTTTGTTGACGGCCTGGGTATTCTGGGTGATGCTTTTGAAAAGGCGGGAGCTGCTTTAGTGGGATTTACTCCCGCTAAAGAGTATTCATTCAACCGGTCGAAGGCTTTACGAGGTAATGAATGGTGCGGACTGGTTATTGATATCGAGAACCAGTCCGGAAGAACCGATAAGCGTATCAAAGCCTGGTGTGACCGGCTGAAAACGGAATTATTGTAGTAAGAGCCGGCCTACGGCTTCCGCGCACCGTTCCCCGTCAATCCCGGCTGATACGATACCGCCTGCATATCCGGCTCCCTCTCCGCAGGGAAACAACCCTTTCAAGCGGACGTGTTGCAGCGTATCTTTGTCTCTGACAATACGCACCGGAGCCGATGTACGGGTTTCGACCCCGATCATGGTGGCTTCGTTGGTAAGGAAACCGTGGCTGTACTTTCCGAATTGCTGGAAACCTTTGCTCAGCCGGTCTGCGATGAACGGCGGCATCCAGAAGTGCAGAGGCGATGATACCAGTCCGGGAGCATACGAACTTTCCGGCAGGTCGTAGCTGAGCTTTTTCTTTGTAAAGTCCGCCATGCGTTGTGCCGGTGCTGTTTGCTTCATGTTGCCCTGCTGCCAGCAAAGACGTTCCAAAGCTTCTTGAAAGTACATCATGTTGAGTTGGGAATTGAAATCCGAAAGTCGAGCGTCGGCCGCACTGCTTTGTTGCGCAGCCCATTCTTCATTCATCATTCTTAATTCTTCATTCCCCAAGTCTTCCGGGCGCAGTTCCACTACCATTCCCGAGTTGCTCCACCGGGAACCCCGGTTGCTGGGGCTCATGCCGTTGACTACTATTTGCCGGGGACCGCTGGCTGCCGGAACGACAAAGCCTCCGGGGCACATGCAGAAGCTGTACACGCCTCTTCCGTCCACCTGGGAAACAAAGCTGTACTCGGCGGCGGGCAGGTATTTGCCGCGTCCGTTGCGGCTGTGGTATTGTATCCGGTCTATCAGGGAAGCGGGATGTTCCAGGCGTACTCCTACGGCGATGCCTTTGGCCTCTATTTCCACCCGGTTGGCTGCAAGCCAGCGGTATACATCCCGTGCAGAGTGTCCGGTGGCGAGTATTACAGGACCGAGGAGCGTTTGCCCGGTATTGGTTTCGATGCCTTTCACTTCATCGTTTTCAATGATAAGGGCGTCCATGCGTGTCTCAAAATGCACTTCACCGCCACAATCGATGATTGTATTCCGCATATTTTCTATGACCCGCGGCAGTTTGTCGGTTCCGATATGGGGATGGGCGTCTACGAGTATGGAAGACGAAGCGCCATGCTGGCAGAATACGTTCAGTATTTTATCTACGTTTCCCCGCTTTTTACTGCGGGTATAGAGCTTGCCGTCCGAATAGGCTCCCGCGCCGCCTTCTCCGAAACTGTAATTGGATTCCGGGTTGACGGTCTGCTCCCTTCCTATCAGGGCAAGGTCTTTTTTGCGGTCGCGCACATTCTTTCCGCGTTCCACTATGACGGGGCGCAAACCAAGCTCTATCAGACGCAAGGCGGCGAACAGCCCGCCGGGGCCGGCTCCTACAACAATGACTTGCGGCTTGTCCGACACATTATGATAGACGGTTTCCTGATACTCCTTCTCTTTCGGCATCTCATTGAGATAGGTGCGCACGGTCAGGTTTACGAAGATGGTCCGCTGGCGTGCATCGATGCTGCGTTTCAGAATTCGTGTGGCCGTAATGTCGCGCGCGTTCAGCCCTTTCTCTTGTATGAGGTATTCTTTTATGCGTTGTTCGTTGGCTGC
This sequence comes from Bacteroides clarus, assembly GCF_015555825.1. Lineage (NCBI taxonomy): Bacteria > Pseudomonadati > Bacteroidota > Bacteroidia > Bacteroidales > Bacteroidaceae > Bacteroides > Bacteroides clarus. Next base: position 62,002 of record NZ_JADNLF010000016.1, read on the forward strand.
GATTTCAGGCAACACGCGTAATTGGTATTCTTGTATCATTGGTTTTCTTTCTGTATACTATATAATAATGTGTATTAATCCGTATGCCCTGCGGCAAAATCGCTCTGGGACGGATTTAGCCGAACAGTGCCCGGAACGCTTCTTCCACCTTTCTCACCGGTATCAGCTCTATCTTTAATTTGGAGGTATTCAGTCCCTGCAAATTGTATTTTGGTAATATAAACCGTTTGAAACCGAGCTTTTCCGCTTCGCCGATGCGTTGCTCAATCCGGTTTACGGGGCGGATTTCACCGGACAGCCCTATTTCTCCCGCCATACAGATTTCGGGTTCGATGGCGGTATCCATGTTGCTGGACAGAATGGCGCTGATAACGGCCAGGTCGATAGCGGGGTCGTTTACTTTCAGCCCGCCGGCGATATTGAGAAAAACGTCTTTCTGGGCGAGTTTGAAGCCGACGCGCTTCTCCAGTACGGCGAGTAACATATTCATTCTCCGTATGTCGAAACCGGTGGCGGAGCGTTGCGGGTTTCCGTATACGGCGCTGCTGACCAATGCCTGCGTCTCTATCAGGAACGGTCGTACGCCTTCTATGGCTGAGGCGATGGCTATGCCGCTCATCCCTTCATGGTCTTGGCTGAGAAGCAGCTCCGAAGGATTGCTTACCTGTCGCAGACCGTCCTGCCTCATTTCATAGATGCCCAGTTCGGCGGTGCTTCCGAAGCGGTTTTTGATGCTGCGCAAGATGCGGTACATATAATGCTGGTCGCCTTCAAATTGAAGTACGGTGTCTACGATATGTTCCAGTACTTTAGGCCCGGCAATGCTTCCTTCTTTGTTGATATGCCCGATGAGGATAACCGCCGTATGCGTCTCTTTGGCAAAGCGCAGGATAGAGGCGGAGCACTCCCTGACTTGGGCTATGCTGCCCGGAGAGGATTCGAGCGTCTCCGTGGAAATGGTCTGTATGGAGTCTATTATGACTAAATCGGGATGTGTGTTCCTGATATGTACATAAATCTGTTCCAACGAGGTTTCACAGACAATCAGGCAGTCGCAGGACGTACTTGACAGGCGGTCGGCACGCAGTTTTAACTGCCGGGCGCTTTCTTCCCCGGATATGTAAAGGATGCGTTTCTCCGGTATGCGGAGTATGGTTTGCAGTACCAGGGTGGACTTGCCGATACCCGGTTCGCCGCCTATCAGTACGAGCGAGCCCTGCACCAGCCCGCCGCCCAGCACACGGTTCAGTTCCGCGTCATGCAGGTCGATGCGGGGTTCGTCATCGGCGGCAATCTCGTTTAATGTTACGGGTTTTGCTTTGGCTGTTTCTATGCCCGATACCGGACGCTTGTTTACTGCTTCCTTGCGTACAATCTCTTCTACATAGGTGTTCCACTCTCCGCACGACGGGCATTTACCTACCCATTTGGGCGATTCCTGTCCGCAGTTGCTACATACATATACCGTCTTCTCTTTTGCCATAAAAAGAACTTCCTTTAGAATAATTGCCCAAAGGTACGATTTTTCGTTTCAGAGCCGGCGGTGTGTCACAGAGTTTTTTTATATTTGTTCTCAGAAATATAAAACGGAAACCATGATAGAAGATATTCTTAAACACAATAAGCAGTTTGTAGAGAACAAGGGATATGAGAAGTATATCACCAACAAATATCCCGATAAGAAAATCGCCATCTTATCTTGTATGGATACCCGTCTGACGGAATTGCTTCCGGCGGCTTTGGGTATCAAGAACGGTGATGTCAAGATGATAAAGAATGCGGGCGGAATCATTTCGCATCCTTTCGGCAGTGTCATACGCAGTCTTATGGTGGCTATCTATGAATTGGGGGTGAAAGAGGTGATGGTCATTGCGCATTCCGATTGCGGTGCATGCCATATGAGCAGCGCCCAAATGATAGAACACATGAAAGCGCGCGGTATCAAGCAGGAGACGATAGATATGATACGTTTCTGCGGGGTGGATTTCGACTCGTGGCTTTACGGTTTCGGCGATACGGAGAAATCCGTCCGGGAGACGGTAAAAGCTATTCTGGAACATCCGCTGATTCCGGAAGACGTGCATGTTTCCGGGTTTATCATAGACTCGATTACCGGAGCCTTGAGCCCTGTGGTGGAATAAACGGTTATGATTATCCGTATGGATGTATACCTTTAACCGGATATTGGCGGGAGCCGTCTTTCTTCTTTCACTGTATCTGCCGCCCTCTTCCCTATGATGAGATAGTATTAAAAGCCTTATAATATAGCATTAAAAGGCTTTTAATGCTATATTATAAGGCTTTTAATACTATCTCACCGGTACTCTCGTCCCGGCTTGCTTATACAGGCATCCCTGTTATATCGTAATCTCACCTGCAATGGGGCGGTTCATCAGTTCGCGTACCTCTGCGGGAGAGTAGTTGTGTCCTAACAAAAACATCAGTTTGGTCACGGCGGATTCCGTGGTGCTGTCATATCCGCATACTACGCCTGCCTGCATCAGCCGGTAACCTGTTTCATAACGTTCCATTTCCACCGTACCGGCATTGCACTGGGTAACGTTTACGATGACAACGCCCTGTTCGCAAGCGTCATGAAGGCGGCGAAGGAACCATTCCTTCCGGGGAGCGTTCCCTGAACCGTATGTTTCCAGAACCACGGCTTTCAGGCCTTTTATGGCAAGAATGGCATCTACCACGCTCTCCTGAATGCCGGGGAAGAGTTTCAGTATGGCAATATCGGTGTCAAGCAGATAATGCGGCCGCAGTTGTCCGTGTGCATTTTCCGTATGTATCTGTACATTGTTATATTTAATATGTATGCCGGCGGAAGCAAGTACCGGATAATTGTACGAGCGGAAAGCGTTGAAGTTTTCCGCATTTATTTTGGTAGTGCGGTTGCCGCGCATCAGGTGATTTTCAAAAAAGATACATACTTCCGGTACGATAGGCCGTCCGCCGGAATGACGGGCGGTGGCTATTTCAATACTCGTCAGCAGGTTTTCCTTACCGTCGGTACGAAGCACGCCGATGGGAAGCTGTGAGCCGGTAAGAATGACGGGCTTGTTAAGACCTTCGAGCATGAAGCTGAGGGCGGATGCCGTGTAGGCCATGGTGTCCGTACCGTGAAGAATAACGAAGCCTGTATATCGATTGTAGTTGTCGCTGATGATGCGTACGAGTTTGCGCCAGGCATCCGGGTCCATATCCGAAGAATCCATAGGCGGATCGAACTGATAGGTATCGATGCGGAACGTAAAATTCTGAAGTTCGGGCACATGCTTCTGTAAATGTTCGAAGTTGAAGTTCTCCAAAGCTCCGGTTTCCGCATTCTCTATCATGCCGATAGTGCCACCGGTGTAAATTAACAAAACGGAAGTGTTATCTGGGGACATACGCTCGATTCTTACATGGTTACTATGCAAAGATAGTAATATATCTCTAAAATAATAGCAAAGTGTTATAAAACTGCGTTCGCATTCTTGCCTTTCCGCTGTGAAAAGTGTGAATCTGTCGGCCGTGATATATACATATTTCTGTCCTTTATGAGGTGAAATTGTATTTTTATCGCAAAAAAGTCATAAAACGTGATAGTTTGAATATTTTTATTGTTACTTTTGCAACACTTATCATAAACGATAGCAGTAAGAGACAATGAACAAGTACTATCAACATACAGTCACATCCATGTGTACCATGACCCTTAGGGGTTGGGGATAGTATTTTGTGTTTCTACGTGTTACACCGATTTTCAGCAGTTTTTCTTATTTAGTTAAAGTCTATACGGGCTATGGCAGCTTGTTTTTGACACATTGTATCAACCGTTTCAATCCGATAAAAAGAAATGAAAGTAATAAAATTCGGCGGAACATCCGTAGGTTCCGCGAACAGTATTTTAAGCGTTAAGAGAATTGTAGAGGCTATAAACGAACCCTTAATAGTGGTAGTATCCGCATTGGGCGGTATTACGGACAAACTGATTAATACTTCGAAAATGGCGGCGGCCGGTGACTCCTCTTATGAAAACGAGTTTCGTGAGATTGTCTATCGTCATGTGGAAATGATAAAGGAAGTAATTCCGGCAGGCGAAGCGCAAGTATCGCTGCAACGCCAGGTGGGAGAGTTGCTTAACGAATTGAAGGACATCTTCCAGGGAATTTATCTGATAAAAGACCTTTCGCAAAAGACATCCGATACGATTGTGAGTTACGGCGAACGCCTTTCATCTATTATTGCGGCGCAACTGACGGGCGCTGAATGGTTTGATTCGCGCCGGTTCATCAAAACGGAGAAGAAACATTCCAAGCATGTATTGGATACGGAACTTACCACCTCTTTGGTACGTGAGACGTTCAAGGATATGCCTAAACGCGTATTGGTTCCGGGATTTATCTCTACGGACAAGATTACGGGCGAGGTGACTAACCTCGGTCGCGGCGGTTCCGACTATACGGCTGCCATTATAGCCGCGGCATTGGATGCCGATGCGCTGGAAATCTGGACGGATGTGGATGGTTTCATGACCGCCGACCCGCGTGTGATTTCCACTGCCTACACTATTAATGAGCTGAGCTATGTAGAGGCTACGGAGCTTTGTAACTTCGGTGCTAAAGTGGTGTATCCGCCTACCATTTATCCGGTTTGCCATAAGAACATACCTATTATAATAAAGAATACTTTCAATCCCGAAGGAGCGGGAACCGTTATCAAGCAAGAGGTTTCCAATCCGCAGAGCAAAGCCATTAAAGGTATTTCGTCCATTAACGATACGAGCCTGATAACGGTGCAGGGGCTCGGTATGGTGGGCGTGATTGGTGTGAACTACCGTATCTTCAAGGCTTTGGCAAAGAATGGTATCAGCGTGTTCCTCGTATCACAGGCATCTTCGGAGAACTCTACTTCCATCGGTGTGCGTAATGCGGATGCCGACCTGGCTTGCGAAGTGCTGAACGAGGAGTTCGCCAAAGAGATTGAAATGGGAGAGATTTCGCCCATACAGGCGGAAAAGGATTTGGCTACGGTGGCTATCGTTGGCGAGAACATGAAGCATACACCGGGTATTGCCGGTAAGCTGTTCGGTACGCTGGGACGTAACGGTATCAATGTGATAGCCTGTGCACAGGGCGCTTCGGAAACGAATATTTCATTTGTGGTGGACAGCAAGTCCCTGCGCAAGTCCCTGAATGTTATCCATGATTCTTTCTTCCTGTCGGAATATCAGGTGTTGAACCTCTTTATATGCGGTGTTGGCACGGTAGGCGGCAGTTTGATAGAACAGATTCACAGCCAGCGTCAGAAGTTGATGCAGGAGAACGGTTTGCAACTGAATGTGGTAGGCATTGCCGATGCGTCCAAAGCCATGTTCGGTCGTGAGGGCTTTGACTTGGGACGTTTCCGTGAAGAGTTGGCGGAGAAAGGCAAGGAGAGTTCTTTGGATACACTCCGTGACGAGATTATTGGCATGAACATCTTTAATTCCGTATTCGTGGATTGTACGGCGAGCGCGGGAGTGGCTTCCCTTTATAAAGACCTTCTGATGCACAACGTATCGGTAGTTGCCGCCAATAAGATTGCCGCTTCTTCGGAATACGAAAACTATCGTGAGTTGAAGCAGATAGCCCGCCAGCGCGGTGTGAAATATTTGTTTGAGACAAACGTCGGCGCAGGCCTGCCCATCATCAATACCATTAACGACCTTATCCATAGCGGCGACAAGATACTGAAGATTGAAGCCGTGCTGAGCGGTACACTGAATTATATCTTCAACAAGATAAGCGCGGATATTCCTTTCAGCAAGACCATTAAGATGGCTCAGGAGGAACGTTATTCCGAACCAGACCCGCGTATCGACCTTAGCGGCAAGGATGTAATCCGCAAACTGGTAATTCTGGCGCGTGAAGCCGGTTATCGCATCGAACAAAGCGATGTGGAAAAGAACCTCTTTGTACCCGATGACTTCTTTGAAGGTTCTTTGGATGATTTCTGGAAGAAAGTGCCGAGCCTTGACGCCGGCTTTGAAGCACGCCGCAAGGTGTTGGAAGCGGAAAACAAGCACTGGCGTTTCGTTGCCAAGCTGGAGAACGGCAAGGCATCCGTAGGACTGCAGGAGGTCGGTGTCAACCATCCGTTCTACGGTCTGGAAGGCAGCAACAACATTATCTTGCTGACCACAGAGCGTTATAAGGAATATCCTATGATGATACAGGGTTACGGAGCCGGCGCAGGTGTAACGGCTGCGGGGGTATTTGCCGATATTATGAGTATTGCGAACGTTTAATTAAATGAAGAACGAAGAATTAAGAATGAAGAATTCGGGCTGCGCGATGGTTCTTAATTTATCATTTTTAATTCATCATTCTTCATTCTTAATTCTTCATTTACAAAGATGAAACACATTATTATATTGGGCGACGGTATGGCCGACTGGCCTGTAAAGTCTTTGGGAGACAAGACTTTGTTGCAGGCTGCCAAAACGCCCTATATGGATAAGCTCGCAGGGATGGGACGTGTAGGCAGGTTGAAGACTGTTGCCGATGGTTTTCATCCGGGTAGCGAGGTGGCCAATATGTCTGTTTTGGGCTATGACTTGCCGAAAGTATACGAGGGACGCGGTCCGTTGGAAGCGGCGAGTATCGGAGTAGACCTGAAGCCGGGTGAAATGGCGATGCGCTGTAATATTATCTGTATTGAAGGGGATGATATAAAGAATCATTCGGCGGGACATATCACGACCGAAGAAGCCGATGTACTGGTGAAATATCTGCAGGAACATTTGGGCAGTGAGCGTGTGCGCTTCCACACAGGTGTGCAATACCGGCATTTGCTGGTAATAAAAGGCGGAGACAAGCGGATAGACTGTACTCCCCCGCATGATGTTCCCCTGAAACCCTATCGGCCGTTGCTGGTGAAGCCTATGCCCGGTACGGAGGGTATCACTGTTCCCGAAGGACAAGCCGATTTAACCCCGCAGCAAACCGCCGACCTGATTAACGACTTAATCATGCGGTCGCAGGAGCTGCTGAAAGAGCATCCCGTGAACAGGAAACGTGCGGCCGAAGGTAAAGACCCGGCTAACAGTATTTGGCCATGGAGTCCGGGGTATCGTCCGCAGATGGAGAAACTCTCGGATAAGTTTCCTCAAGTGAAGAAAGGCGCTGTTATCTCTGCCGTAGACTTGATTAACGGTATCGGCTATTATGCCGGACTGCGCCGTCTGACGGTGGAAGGTGCGACCGGACTGTACGATACCAACTACGAGAATAAAGTGGCTGCCGCCCTTGATGCCTTGAAAACGGATGATTTCGTTTATCTGCATATCGAGGCCAGCGATGAGGCCGGGCACGAAGGAGATGTTCCCTTGAAGATGCTGACCATTGAGAACTTGGACAGCCGTGCCGTAGGTCCTATCTATGAAGCAGTGAAAGGTTGGGAAGAGCCTGTCGCAATAGCCGTTTTACCAGACCATCCCACTCCTTGCGAGCTGCGTACGCACACCAACGAACCGATACCTTTCTTTATCTGGTATCCGGGCATCGAACCGGACGAAGTGCAGACTTTCGATGAGGTTGCCGCTTGCAGCGGCAGCTACGGCCTGATGAAAGAAGATGAGTTTATAAACGAATTTATGAAAGAGTTATGAAATATTACAGTACCAACAAACAAGCCCCCGACGTTACCCTCGAAGAAGCCGTAGTGAAAGGGCTTGCCGCAGACAAAGGGCTTTTCATGCCCTTTACCATCAAACCGTTGCCGCAGGAATTCTACGACAGCATCGATACGCTCGGTTTTCAGGAGATAGCTTATCGGGTAGCGGATGCTTTCTTTGGCGAAGATGTTCCGGCAGACACATTGAAGCAGATCGTATATGATACATTGAGTTTCGACGTTCCTTTGGTAAAGGTGACGGAAAACATCTACTCCCTCGAATTGTTCCATGGACCCACACTTGCCTTTAAGGATGTAGGCGGTCGTTTTATGGCGCGTTTGCTGGGCTATTTCATCAGAAAAGAGGGTAAGAAGCAGGTAAATGTACTGGTTGCCACCTCGGGCGATACGGGCAGTGCCGTAGCCAATGGCTTCCTCGGCGTGGAAGGTATCCATGTTTATGTGCTTTATCCGAAAGGCAAGGTCAGTGAAATTCAGGAAAAGCAATTCACTACACTGGGAAAGAATATCACGGCTCTTGAAGTGGACGGTACGTTCGACGATTGTCAGGCATTGGTGAAAGCGGCTTTCATGGACAAGGAACTTAACAGCCGTTTGCAACTGACCAGCGCCAACTCCATTAATGTAGCGCGTTTCCTGCCGCAGGCTTTCTACTATTTCTATGCTTATGCACAGTTGAAGCGGGCGGGAAAGGCCGCTGATGCCGTAATCTGCGTGCCAAGCGGTAACTTCGGTAATATAACGGCAGGTTTGTTCGGCAAACGTATGGGACTGCCGGTGAAGCGTTTCATAGCATCCAATAACCGTAACGACATATTCTATCAATATTTGCAGACGGGTGTTTATACGCCGCGCCCCAGTATCGCCACGATTGCCAATGCCATGGATGTGGGCGACCCGAGCAACTTTGCGCGTGTCCTCGACCTCTATGGCGGTAGTCATGCGGCTATCTCGGCAGAGATAAGCGGCGCTACTTATACGGACGAACAGATTGCCGAAACCATGAAAGATGTTTGGAAGAATGAGCGTTATTTGCTCGATCCTCATGGCGCATGCGGTTTCCGTGCATTGCAAGAGAGCTTGCAACCGGGCGAGACGGGAGTCTTCCTGGAGACGGCTCACCCTGCCAAATTCAAAGACACGGTGGAGAATATTATCGGTGAAGCGGTGCGGATACCGGAGAAGCTGCAAGCCTTTATGCGTGGCGAAAAGAAAAGCCTGCCCATGTCGAAAGACTTTGCGGACTTCAAGCGTTATTTGATGAGTATCTGATTACTCACTCTTTCTAATAAGATGGTGATACGCCAAAACGAGTATTAGTTCTCATCCCGTCATTCGGAGCGAAGTGAAGAATCCCTTCTCCTTGCATACAAGAGAGGGAATTCTTCGCCGCAAGGTTCCTCTAAATGACGGGATGAGAACTAATACTCGTTTTAACACTTTGGGTTTTCTTTGAGAATGGCCTTTATCTTTCCGGCTTTGTGGCTGTTGTTCCAGAGCACCAGTACTTCTATTTTCAGAAGGCTGTGGCGGTAGAATAGCGTATAGTCGGGGTGGGGAGTGATATATCGTATATTATCCGCTTCCGTGGCTTGTCCGATAAAAGGATTTAGAGTAATGCGGTGGAGCGCATTTTGAAAGAGCGAATATATGACCTTTCCCTGCTCTTTATTCCCGTGCTTTTGCAGGGAGGACAGCAACAGATTTCTGAGCTCTTCTTTGGCGAGTGGCGACCAATTTATTTGTTTAACCATGACTCAGCCTCCTTATTGATGGTTATATTTTCTTGTCCTTCTCCGTTCTCCAGTTGCCGGCAGGCGGTTTGAATGTCTTGGCGTAAGCGGGTGGAGAACACGAGTACCTGTTTGGCGGGTTGTGACGTTTGTTTCGGTTCTGTTTCTTTCATTTTCCAGTCTCCTGTTTCCCTTAAAACGTTGTAAAGTTATGAATTGTTTAGGATAAGGCTCCGCTTGTTTCCGAACATTTTCCGATACCGTACGTTCTCAATACCTCAAACTCAATGTAGATAGTCTCATGAAAGATAAAAAGCTGGAAGCCAATCTCAGTATGGTTGCATCCCGTGTCATGGCGGGTCTGAACATGAACGGATTGAAGTATTTGTTGCCTTTGTGGTTGGGAGCTTTAACGGGTGTCACCATACGGTGCGTGTTTGCGGCGGTGGCTTTTTGGGTGACGGGATGCTTCATAAAAGAAGCGGCGGTTACAAAAAAGCAACGCCTCATGCTGTTCTGCCTGGGAGCGTTCGGGCTTTACGGATTTATGTTCTGCTATCTGCTGGGCATCAGCAAAACCACTCCGGTGTCGAGTGCCATATTCAATTCGATGCAGCCTATCTGGGTGTTTCTTATTTCGGTATTCTTTCTGCATGAGAAAGCTACGGTGATGAAGATTATCGGTATCGCTTTGGGTTTTGGCGGTGCGATGCTGTGTATCCTGACGCAGGGCAGCGATGATTTGGCACACGATGCGTTCACCGGCAATCTGCTTTGTATGATTAGCTCGTTTGTTTTTGCGATTTACCTGATTGTGAGCAAGAAGTTGTTGGAGAAGGTAGGAGTAGTGACGATGATGAAATACATCTTTGGCGGTGCGGCTGTTTCCGGAATAATCGTTTCATCCGTGATGGGGTGGGATGCACCGATGTTTGCAGATGCCTGGAGAGGCGAGTGGCACTGGACGGCATGGGCGGTACTTGCATTTGTGCTTATTTTCCCTACTTATCTCAGCTATTTTCTGGTTCCTATCGGATTGAAGTACCTGAAGACTACCGTTGTCGCTATTTACAGTTATCTGATATTGGTAGTGACCACGGTTGTCTCCCTTGCTTTGGGACAAGACCGGTTCAGTTGGACGCAGGCCGTCGCCATTGCCATGATTTGTATCAGCGTGTACTTTGTGGAAGTGGCTGAGGGAAATTCAAAAAGACCAAATACTCCCCTTCAGCCTCAATCGTAAATTCTGTCCCGGTACATTCGTTGAGAGTGCCCTGCCACCAGTTGGTGAAGTCGCTGAGAGGATATACCAAACCAAGCCCATGCAGGTTGCGGGCATTGAAGTTGATGATGGATACTTGCTGCCCCGGCCGGCAGGCAAAGGTACGTGTGTCCCGGCAAGGGATAAAGACACCATGGTCTGTGTAGGTACGAACATCGGCTCCTGCACGCATATAGTCCATGAGCAGGCTGATGTTTCCCAAGGTGTGGTCTTCGCGTTTGCCGGTGGCGCCTACGATGGCTATCCGGCGTTTGCCCTGTGACAACAGATAGTTGACGGCTTTCGTCTGGTCGTTCGTATCTTGTTCGGAAATGCGGTGGAGCAGATATCCGTACTTCTTGCGATTCTCCTCGCTGATGGAGTCGCCGTCACCTATAATAAGATTGGGGATATGTCCGTTCCGGATATATTCGTCCGCGCCGCCGTCGCAGCAGATTACGTAGGGAGCGTCCGCCAATATTTGTAAAGGCGGGGCGGCGGCAGGGTATTCTCCGTTGGCTAAAATTACAGCATCCACTTTCATAGTCGATAATTGATAAATCGGAATTTATAAATCATAAATCAGCCTCTTGCTTCATCATCTTCTTCCATTTGAAGTAGCCAAAGATAGCGATTATTGTGTAAAGGCCGTATAGTGCGGCGGTAAAATCAAGTCCTTTATAGATGTACAGACCTGTGCTTACAGCGTCTACGCCTATCCATGCCCACCATTGCTCCACGTATTTGCGTGCCAGCATCCACATGCCGACAATGCTGAGCGCGGTGGTAAAGGAGTCAAGCCACGGAACATTGCTGTCTGTAAAGTTGATAAGTATCCAGGCAATGCCCGCAAGAGTGACGGCAAATACCGCAACGAGCGGTAGCAGATACCGCAGCGGCATGCGGGTGATGGGTAACTCCTGTTGCCGGTTTTCCGCTTCCGAGGCTTTTCTTTTCAGGATGGTACGCCGCAGGAATGCTCCGTACTTCCACATCGTCCAGCCGTATATGGCGGCTCCGAGATAGTAGATGTTGATGCCGAAATCCGCGTACAGACCCGCGTTGTAGTACACGAAGATGTAGATGGCAGGCATGATGATGCCCGCTATCCAAAGATAGATGCTTGCCCGATATTCCAGCCAGAGGTAGAGAAGTCCGACAAGTGTTCCGATAATTTCGAGTGTCTGCTCCATAATCAAGTTTAGAAACGCAAAGAGATATGTCCTAATACATTGGTACCGGCCTGCGCCGCATATCCTGCATAATTGTAGCGTACTTTCTGCCCGCCCTCGTAATAGAAACCGCTGCCTGCGTAGCCATTGTTTTCGTACTCTTCATTGAAGAGGTTGTAGACGGTACAGCCTATGGTTACCGACTTTATTTTGGGTAACGTAAACGTGTATGATAAGTTCAGGTTGCTGACGAAATAGGCATCCAGAATATGGTCTTTACAGTCCAGGTTGCTCATGTATTGCTTGCTGACGTATTGTGATTGCAAAGATGCTTCAAAGCCTTTGTAAGTATAGCCGAAGCGGTTGTTCAGCAGGAAGTCGGGAGAGAAGGCGATATGAGTGTCGCCCAGATAGGTGCTCCACTTTTCGCCCGCCGGGTCTTCGTTCTCGTAAAGGGTTTCGGTGAAGTTCTCTACGCGGTTACGGCTCAAAGTGGCGTTGATGTCCCATTGGAAGCCGCAAGGCAGCTTTAAGCCTGCCATCAGTTCGATACCCATGCGATAGCTGTCGGGCACATTGGCGGCTACGGCTTCACCGATTTCATTCAGTTCGCCGGTCAGCACCAACTGGTCTTTGTAATCCATGTAGTATAGGTTGGCACCGAATGTCAGCCATGAATCGGCAAAGGTGTAACCCAGCTCGTAGTCGAACAAACGCTCTGCTTTGGGATGCTCGGTGAACTTGCCGTCCGTATAGTTGTTGCGCGTCGGCTCTTTGTGGGCTACGCTGAACGAACCGTATATCCGGTTGTTACGGTTGAGCTGCCACGACAGTCCGGCTTTGGGATTGAAGAAGTCGAACTTCTCGTGAATGGCGAGTTGCTGCAAGCCGTCATTGGTAACGCTGTTCCACTTGTCGTTCTGTCCGTACATCTTATAAGAGATGTGGCGGTACTGCAAATCCGCATAGACATTGAGACCGTTGCACAACTCGTAGTCGGCTTTCAGGTAGAGGTTACCGTCATTCTTGGTGGCATTGTTGCGGTAGTAGTCTTTGTCGGGGTCGAGGTTGCCGATGTAGTTCTTCACCCACAACACTTTGCCGAAGTGGTCGCCGTCATAGCGGTTCAGCCCGCCGCCGAGGGATGCGTGAAGGCGGTCACCCTTATAATTAACGGAGAAGATACCGCCGCCGAAGCGGTTGTCCATTGCTTTTTTGCGGATAAGGTCGCTCTCGTTTACGGTTTCACCGTCGTGTTCGTACGGAAGCAGGCCGTATTCCACCAGCTCGCGCCCGTCTTTGTACTCTTGATAGTAGCCGTCTCCTTTGGTGTAGTGCAGACCTGCGTTTACATTCCAGGCGGAAGTGAAGTTGTGGTTGAAAAGCAGCTGATAATTCTTCTGTACGTAATTGTCAGTCTGGTCTTCGTAGAAGTGGTCTATGCCGTTGTCGTCGGTGTACATATACCCGCAGGAGTTGTAGCGGCGGCCGTATTTTTCCATTTCTTTTTTGCTGGCGTAATTCCAGGCATGGTAAGTGCGTTCTTTACCGCCGAACGTTATCAGTTTGACGGAGGTGTTGTCGTTGTAATACCCACCTTGCAGGTAGTAAGAGTTCAGCCCGACCGATGCGCGGTCGATGTATCCGTCCGAACTGATATTGGACAGGCGGGCGTCGAAAGACCAATGCTCGTTGATAAGTCCCGTACCCGCTTTTACCGTTTCTTTGTGCGTATTGAACGAGCCGTACGAACCGTTCAGCTCGGCATACGGTTTCAGCGAGAAGTCTCCGGTCTGCATGTTGATGCTGGCTCCGAAAGCTCCTGCGCCATTGGTGGAAGTTCCTGCACCGCGTTGTATCTGCATGTCTTTGACGGACGATGCGAAGTCGGGCAGGTTCACCCAGAATACATTATGGCTTTCGGCATCGTTGATGGGAATGCCGTTGGCGGTGACGTTAATGCGGGTTCCGTCTGTGCCGCGAACTCTTAACGTAGTGTAGCCGATACCCGCTCCGGCATCGCTGGTGGTGATGGCGGAAGGTGTCATGCTCAACAGATACGGCAAGTCCTGACCGAAGTTCTGCTTTTTAAGTTGTTCTTTGTTGATGTTGGTAAACGCCACCGGAGTGGTTCCTGTGGCACGTGTGGAGATAATCTCTACCTCCTGCAAGTCTATCACTCGCAGACTGTCTTTTTCCTTTGTCTGTGCACAGACATTCAGCGCTGCCATAAACAGACATGCCGCCATTGCATACTTTCTCATTTGCAATTTAAACTATTAAAGATGAATACAGAAAAGGGGAACTTTTCTTCTTTTCCCTCCGCCGGCACTACCCGGATCAGGTCAATGGGTATGTTCTCAGCCCGTCATATTAGGGCACCCCTTAGTTGAAATCGGGTGCAAAAGTATCTCTTTTGGCCGAAAGGTACAAATAATGTGAACGGAAAATAGATTTATTTGTTAATTTTGCATTCAGTAATTTATAAACTATAAATCATTATGTTATCATCTTTATTAATGGCGGTGTTTGCCGTCCAGGCTTCTGAAGAGGGCTTCAGCAAACTTCAGATTTTTATGCAGCAACTGATAGACTGGGGAGTGGGAGCCGGCGGCCGTATCATAGGGGCGGCTATCATCTTTGTGGTGGGACGTTTCCTTATTTCTTTCATCAAAAAGCTGGTGTCCAAACTTCTTGTGAAGCGGAATATCGATGCAAGTATTCAGAGCTTCGTCAAGAGCCTTGTGAACATACTGTTGACAATTCTGCTGATTATAGCCGTTATCGGTAAGTTGGGGGTCGAGACGACTTCGTTTGCCGCTTTGCTGGCGTCTGCCGGTGTGGCGATAGGTATGGCGCTGTCCGGTAATCTGCAGAATTTTGCCGGCGGACTTATCGTTTTGTTATTCCGTCCGTTCAAGGTGGGCGACTGGATTGAAAGTCAGGGTGTATCCGGTACGGTGCGCGAAATCCAGATATTCCATACTATCCTTACTACGTCCGACAATAAGGTGATTTATATTCCCAACGGCGCTTTAAGCAGTGGAACCGTGACTAATTACAGTCGGGAAGACACCCGTCGCGTGGAATGGATTATCGGTGTGGAGTACGGCGAGAATTACGACAAGGTGGAAAGTACCGTGCGCCGTGTACTTGCGGCAGACAGCCGCGTATTGGATACTCCGGAACCTTTTGTGGCCCTGCATGCTTTGGATGCCAGCAGCGTGAACCTCGTTATCCGTGTTTGGGTGAAGAGCAGTGATTACTGGGGAGTTTATTTTGATATGAACAAGACCATTTATACTGTATTCAACGAAGAAGGAATCGGTTTCCCGTTCCCGCAGTTGACGGTACATCAGGCAAAGGATTGATAAAGAATCCGAATACGGAAGAAATATGATACAAAAAGGAAGCTGCATTTTTTGATGCAGCTTCCTTTTTGTATCGATGTACATACATTGTTTTACATTTCGTATACTCCAAGTTCTTCTTCCACTTCTTCGCAAATATTTTGCTCAAGATGGAGCAAACGGTTTATTTCCCTTCGTTTGTCCAAGTCGGTGAAATAGCTCTCTACTACTGCATACAGATTGAATCCTGTTGTGGACCCTGCGGCCAGCTCCAATGACTCAACCAGCTGCTCTACTGCCCGGTGAATGCGTTTCTTGTCAATGAAATGCAATTCATTACTATGAATCAAGTTTTTTTCCATGATGGTTGCTTCTTTAAGTTAGTATGGTTATAACGTTCCGTCGGGTAAGTTAGTTCATGCGGAATGCGGTACGGGAGAATTTGTTATGTCGCTTTTATTTTTATATTTGCAGGAAAATACAAATTGAAGCGATGGGAACTCTGTTTATTAAAATATTACGCATTTTTGTTGTCTTGGTTGTGTTGTTTTCGGGCGCTATGGGATATGTGATTTCCGAGAAAACGTTGGCAGCCTGGTGGATACCCGTTGGCGTAGCATTGGCGGCGGGCATGCTGACGCTTCCTCTCTACCGGAAATGGATATGGCTGACGACCATGGAGAACAGAATTGTGAATGTGCTCTGCCATTTGGTGTGCGTAGGTTCCGTCTGCTATGTATTGTTCCTTGCCGGCAACTACCTGTCGGCGGATGCCGCTTCCGAGCATGAGGTAACAGTAACCGTACTCGATAAACGTATGGAGCAGCATGAAAAAAGGCGTAGGGTAGGAAAACACCGCTATGTGTCCGATGGCATGCGCTATGAATATTATCTGGAAGTTGCCTTTGATAATGGTAAGGTGGAGACATTGCATGTTTCTCGTGCCGTCTACCGGAAAGCACGGAAAGGGAAGCCGAAAGTGCTGTCTTTAATTCGGGGCGGATTTGGACTTCCGGTCATAAAGAAGGGAATATAGTAACGGACAAAGCTTTGTTAATGGCGGCTGGTTTTGTCCCGTGAGCTGAATAATTTCGTCTTGCGGGACGAAATAGATCCTCCCGCAGGATGAAATAATTTGGCTCGTGAGACGGATTTATTCGTTCCGTAGGACGGATTTGTTATCGGTATGTGATAAAAAAAGAGGAAGCCATGTGGTAGCTTCCTCTTTGGTGATCCGCTTGGGGCTCGAACCCAAGACCCCAACATTAAAAGTGTTGTGCTCTACCTGCTGAGCTAGCGAATCAATCCTTATTGCTGTTAAGCGGGTGCAAAGATAGGTACTTTTATTGAATATGCAAGGCTTGTGGCGAAAAAAGTTTGCATTATTCTTGCTGTTTGTTTTCTTATGTTTGATTATCAGATGGTTCTGTCTTATGAATATTTTCTCTGTTGATAATGAAACGTTGGTAATAGGAAAGCATTAACGTTGTAAGCGGGAGCGCGATAATCATTCCCAACATCCCCATTAATGAGCCCCATATAGAAAGTGACAATAGAATGATAGCGGGATTTAGTCCGGTAATTTTTCCCATGACGCGCGGTACGATGAATCCGTCTTGAATAGCTTGCACTACAATGAATACCGCCATGGCCGAGGCGATGATTATCCAGAAATTCCCACCCGTGTCGGACGCTTTGAGGATTGCCAGTATGATGGTAGGAACAAAACCTATGATTTGAAGATAAGGCACCATATTCAATGCTCCGATGAACAGCCCGAGACCTATGGCCAGCGGGAAGTCTATGATGAGGAAGCCTATACTGAATAAAATACCGACGCATAAAGCTACGAATGCTTGCCCGCGGAAGTATCTGTTCATACCTACTTTTACGTCGTTCAGTATGCCCACTACGAAAGAACGGTATTTCAGGGGTACGAGATGTGTCCAGCCTTCAGCGATACTTTCATAGTCCAATAAAATGAAGATGATGTATAGCAGGATGATGAATATAGTGAATACGCTGAATAATAGGTCGATGGAATCCGATAGTAAAGACCATAGACGGGGAACGGCTTCTTTGAGCGCATCCAGCAGGTTCTCTTTATTGAATAGTTCGGTTATGAATTTGACATCGATATTGTCCCGTAAGAATTCGGAAAGAGAGGTTGGCACATTGCTGTTGTATGTTCCGTGCGAAAAGTATTGAACCAATAAGGCCTGTACTCTGCCGCACTCCTGTATCATGGGGGGAACTAACAGATAGAAAGCTCCGGCACCTACAATCAGGAGCGCCAATAATGCGCAGAATATGGATACGATCCTGTTCTTTAACTTTAGCCTGTACTGGAAGAATGTGACCAGCGGATATATCAGATAGGCAATAAGCCAGGCGATAAAGAAAGGCAATAGAACGCTGCTTAAACGCTTCAGAAGCATCAATATGCCGATAATGATAACTCCTAAAATGACACCGCGGATAAAACTGTCGAATGTAATCTTTTTACGTTCCATAGACTTCTGTGTTAATTTACTAATCGCTTGCTGCTTGCCGGTCTTCCTTTATCGCTTGTAAATAGCACTCGCGGCACAAAGGCTCGTATTCGGCTGTTTCACCCAGCAGTACTTGCTTGTCGTTTTTCACGGTACGGTGGGAGAATGAGGCGAGTTGGCCGCATTTTACACAAATGGCATGTACTTTGGACACCTCGTCCGCAATGGCGCACAGTCCCGGCATGGGCCCGAAAGGGTTGCCGCGGAAGTCCATGTCCAGTCCGGCTACGATGACACGTATACCGTTGTTGGCAAGCTGGTTGCATACATCGATCAGACCCTCGTCAAAGAATTGCGCTTCATCAATGCCCACTACGTCTATCTCGGACGTGAATAACAGAATACTTGCCGATGAGTCTATCGGAGTGGAAGATATGGTGTGACTGTCGTGCGATACGACATCTGCTTCCGAGTAGCGCGTGTCTATTGCAGGTTTATATATTTCGACACGTTGTTTGGCGAACTTGGCACGTTTCAAACGGCGTATAAGCTCTTCAGTCTTGCCGGAGAACATAGAGCCGCATATCACTTCGATTCTCCCTCTGCGTTTGGTTTCCTGTATGTGGTCTTCCGAGAATAATACCATGTTTTTAAGTGTTATATTCAGTCGCAAAAGTAATGATTTTGTTTGCTTCCAGGTATTTTTTCATTATTTATTTCTACATTTGTACCATTAATACGGACGGGAGAAGGATATGCAAGCATTATTGAATGATATAGAACTGGATGTTCAGGAATTGAAATGTTTGATGCAGTCGATATCCGCCGATGCAAATCCTGTGTTGAAGATAGTTGCCAAAAGGAATATCCATCAAATGCAGGAACGGCTGGATGCGCTGACCAAATTGCTGGATGCCGCTTTTGTGATAACTCCGGCGGGACAGACCGCTCCTGATACCGTGCAGGGCATGACCGAATCGGACGTTGTTTCCGAACCTGTGGCAGAAACCCCGGTTGAAACGGCTCCCGTTTCGGATATCGCAGCTCCCGCTTCGCCGATTTTGGCCGAACGTATTAAACCGGCTAAGGACTTACGCCACGCTATCAGCCTGAATGATTCGTTCCGCTTTACCCGCGAACTGTTTAACGGGGATACGGCGCGTATGAATGAAGTGGTACGCCGGTTGGGTGAGGCTTCTTCTTTGGATGAGGCGATGGCTGTTTTTATATCAACGGTTCGGCCGGACGAGGAGAATGAGGCGACGGCGGATTTTGTGGAACTTCTCAAGAAGTATTTCAGTTAAAAAGTAGCGGATATGGGAAAACTTTATGTGGTGCCTACACCGGTAGGAAATTTGGAAGATATGACTTTCCGTGCGATTCGCATTCTGAAAGAAGCGGATTTGGTGCTGGCCGAAGATACACGGACTTCCGGAATATTACTGAAGCATTTTGAGATAAAGAATGCGATGCAGTCTCACCATAAATTTAATGAACATAAAACGGTAGAAAGTGTTGTAAATAGAATAAAGGGCGGTGAAACCGTAGCGCTGATATCGGATGCGGGTACTCCGGGAATCTCCGATCCGGGTTTTCTGGTAGTTCGCGAATGTGTCCGCAACGGTATTGAAGTGCAATGCCTGCCGGGGGCTACAGCCTTCGTTCCGGCATTGGTGGCTTCAGGATTACCTAACGAGAAGTTCTGCTTTGAGGGCTTTCTCCCTCAGAAAAAAGGTAGGATGACACGGCTGAAAGGGCTGGCGGAAGAACGCCGGACAATGGTCTTTTATGAATCCCCCCACCGTTTGGTAAAAGCGCTGACGCAGTTTGCGGAATATTTTGGTGCGGAGCGGCAGGCATCCGTCTCTCGTGAAATATCTAAGATACACGAAGAAACGGTACGCGGTACTCTCACCGAATTGATAGAACATTTCACCGCCAACGAACCGCGTGGTGAGATAGTGATTGTAGTAGCAGGAATAGACGATTAAATAACTTCATTAACAAAACGTAAAACAAAAGCGTATGAAAAAGTTAGCTGTTTTAATTGTATGTGCGGCCGTTATGGCTTCATGTGATAGCTTCTCTGGCGGTAGCAAAGACCAGTTGAAAGCTGAAAACGATTCTCTTTTGATGGAATTGACTCAGCGTAATGCTGAATTGGATGAGATGATGGGTACTTTCAATGATATTTCGGAAGGATTTCGCCAAATCAATGCGGCAGAGAGCCGTGTGGACTTGCAGCGTGGTGCGGTTGCAGAGGGTTCTCTGAATGCAAAACAGCAGATAGCCTCTGATATTGAATTCATTCGCAAGCAGATGGAAGAAAACAAACAGCAGATTGCGAAATTGCAGTCTATGCTGAAAAGTAGCAAAACCAATTCTTCTCAATTGAAGAAGGCTGTTGAGTCTTTGACGCAGGAGTTGAATGCGAAGACTCAGCGTATTGAGGAACTGCAGGCTGAATTGGCTTCCAAGAATATCCGTATTCAGGAACTGGATGCTGCCGTAACAGATTTGAATGCTGTTAAGAGTGAGCTGACTGCTGAAAATGAGGCAAAAGCTAAGACTGTGGCAGAACAGGATAAGGCGCTCAATACCGCTTGGTTTGTATTCGGAACGAAGAAAGAATTGAAAGATCAGAAGATTTTGAGCGGCTCCGGTCTGTTCAAGAAGGGTTCGGTTTTGAAAGACGGCGATGTCAATAAGGATTATTTTACTCAGGTTGATATTCGTACCACTAAAGAAATCAAATTGTATTCTAAGGATGCTGATATCCTGACTACTCATCCTACCGGCTCTTATGCCTTGGAGAAAGATGATAAGGGTCAGTTGACTTTGAAGATTACCAACCCGAAAGAGTTCTGGAGTGTTTCCAAGTATTTGGTAATTCAAGTGAAATAGTTACTTGATTGATAATTGATGGGGCTGTTTCAAAAGAGCGTTTGTCGGCTTGCTTTTGAAACAGCCTTTTTAGTATTCTCTTTATGCCTTATAAAAATCTTTTTTTCGATTTGGACGATACGCTTTGGGCGTTCTCTGCCAATGCTCGTGATACATACGAAGAAATGTACCGGAAGTATGATTACGACCGTTTCTTTGACTCTTTCGAGCATTATTATTCACTCTATCAGCGTCGTAATCTGGAGTTATGGGCAGAGTATGCCGATGGTAAAGTGACGAAAGAAGAGCTAAACCGCCAACGCTATCTCTATCCATTGGAGGCTGTGGGAGCAGGTGACTCCGCTTTGGCAGAAGCATACGAAAAAGATGCTCTCGCAACGATTCCTACCAAAAGCAAGTTGATGCCTCACGCGCGTGAAGTGTTGGAATATCTTTCGGCGAAATATAATTTGTATATTCTTTCAAACGGATTTAAAGAACTCCAGTTCCATAAAATGCGTTCGTCGGACATTGATAAATATTTCAGGAAAGTGGTTCTTTCCGATGATATCGGAATCCTGAAACCCTGGCCGGAGATTTTTCATTTTGCTCTTTCGGCAACCCAGTCCGAACTGAATGATTCGCTGATGATTGGAGATAGTTGGGAAAATGATATTGCAGGAGCTGCCGGCGTGGGAATGCATCAGGTGTTTTATAATCTGTCCGGGCGTACGGATTTGCCTTTTACTCCTACCTATCAGATTACGGATTTGAAAGAATTGTTGGATTTATTGTGACATTGGGAGATTAGTTGTACTTTTGCTTTCAATGATAACCGTATAAAACTACCATTATGGAAACTCTCATTCCTTTTGCATTGTTGTGTTTCACTTCTTTCTTTACGTTGACGAATCCTTTAGGTACGATGCCTGTCTTTTTGACGATGACACAGGGGATGACGGAGAAAGAACGCCGTTCTATCGTCAGCCGCGCCACACTGGTCTCGTTTATAACTTTAATGGTCTTTGTCTTCGCCGGACAATTCCTTTTCAAGTTTTTCGGTATCTCGACGAATGGTTTCCGAATAGCGGGTGGCGTTATCATTTTTAAGATTGGCTTTGATATGTTGCAGGCACGCTATACGCCGATGAAGTTAAAAGACGAAGAAATTAAGACCTATGCAGATGATATTTCAATTACTCCCTTAGGTATCCCGATGTTGTGTGGTCCGGGTGCTATTGCCAATGCGATTGTACTGATGCAAGATGCACATTCTTTTGAGATGAAAGGGGTGCTTATAGGTACTATTGCCCTTATTTATTTTCTTACATTCTTGATATTGAGAGCTTCCACCCGTTTGGTTAATTTATTGGGTGAGACCGGTAATAATGTGATGATGCGTCTGATGGGGCTGATTCTGATGGTGATTGCCGTGGAGTGTTTTGTTAGTGGAATGAAGCCGATATTGGTGGATATAATTAAGGAAGGGTATTTGGGGATGATTAAGTAAGAAACTTGAAAACTCAGGATATTGAAAAAGGTTGCAAGAAAGAAGTCGGTCTTCTACTTGCAACCTTTTTTATAATCAGTCTTTAAGACTTATTATTTCAGCTTTGCTTTGATAGCTTCTGTAGCATTTAAAATGTCAAAATCAAGTGTTGCTTTTACAGAGGTTACTGTTACCTCGGGAGTGTAGAATACTCTGTAAGAGAATTCATAGGGAGTAGTCAGAACTTCAATTGTTTCACCGTCTTCTGTCTCCTCTGTGTATGTTCCGCCGGTTACACCTGTGAAGTCAAGCTTATAGTAGATTTTATCTGCTTCTTCTTGTTCTTCTTCAGGGTCTGTTGGTTTGTTTTGCTGGATACCGGTGTTAATATTTGCAGGGTCGTAACCATTTGTTGAGAACCGTTCTGTTACCGGAGCATAATTTTCATCAAGGAAGAACTGCAGGTGACCGGTCGTTGCATCACTTCCTTTGCCAGCATAGGCATACAGGGCTTTAATTCTGAATAACATGTTTCCGTTGTCATTCTTGTAGTCGGAAGCCCATTCCACAGGAGCGAGAATACCGGCACCGGGACCTACCCAACCATTTCCATCTTCCAAAATCACCGGTTGTCCGAGTGTTTGCCATGTGTAATCTTTGGTAAATGAAACGATGGTAGAGGTTGTGCCTTGGGCATAGAGATGGTCTTTCTTTTCACCAATGGTCAATGCCATCTCATAAGTTTTTTGGAATAAACAAGCTGCGTTGACATTAAGTGTTATTTTGGCTGTCGCTTCACCATCAGCAAATGAAAATGCAGTTGGTTGGTCACAGAATTTAACCCCGGTGGATACTTCGTCACATGAAGCAACAGTGACCGGAACGGAAACCGCCCCTTTGGTATTCACACGGTTTAAAGTAAGTGTGAAAGAAGTCTTATCCGGGTGCATTACAACGGGAGTTGAAGCCGCTGAAAAGTTGGCGCCTATTGCGTTTTCATCAGCTTGCGGGCTTGCGATTTCGGTATCTTCATAATCGCTGCAACCTGCAAGAGCAAAGGCGGGAGCTATCAATAAGCCTAATATGTATTTATTTAGTTTCATATGATTCGATTGTTAGATATAATACTATTATTTGTTATCTGCAACGGGTTTGGGAGTATTTCCCGGAGTATTTTGGTCTGCTTCGCTCAACGCTTGGTTGGATTGGAGTTCAACTTCCGGAATAGGCCATAACAATACATTGTCGGTAGGCTCGATTTTGAATATCATTTCACTATTGGGATATCCGGCCCCGCGACGGTCAACACCTTTGTTCAAACGCATCAAGTCAAACCAGTTTAAACCTTCGCCCCAAAGTTCGATACGACGTTGTTTGAATACTTCTTCCTGTATATCCGTACCGGGGCTATAGCTCGGGTCACGATAATTCTTAACGAAGTTAACCAATGTCGTTTTACCGTCTTGTCCGGACATTGCTTCCCCCTCTGCTTTTATCAGATACATTTCTTCGATACGCATCAGAGGTATGTCATTGGCGTTTACAGATGTTTCCAACTCATTCTTATAAGGCGCAAACTTAACTTGTGTGTAAGCTCCGTATCCATAATCAGTCATCATGGCCTGTTGATCTTCTGTAAGGTTATTGGATTTCAAGTCAGCACCTAACCACCAACCTTTTCTGGCATCGCTGTTAGGAATTGCCTCATAAAGCTCTTTGTTAATCTGTCGTCCGCCGGAATAATTGGCATATCCATAACTCATGGAACCCATGTGTGAAGGCCAGTTTACGATACCCGAAGTTACAACACGGTCTGTTTCGCTAACAATGATTCCCCACATCCAGTTTTGCTCATCCGAACTCCAAAAAGCAGGAGCGAGAATTTTCTGGTTGTCTTTTTCAGTATACTTGCTGGGAGCCAGTCCTTCTGTTGCCGCTGCCTTGATGGCATTGTCTGCAGCTGTTGCCGCAGCTCCATATTCGTGCATAGTCAAATTAACGCGGGCACTTAAACCGTATGCAACGGCTAAGCTAATGTAACGTTTGTCGGTACGTTTTACTTTAGACTTAGTCAGTAAGTCAATGGCAGAGGCCAAATCTGTAGTGATTTGTGTATAAACGTCCTGAACGGTTGCGCGGGGACATCCCTTTGTGGCAGCTTCTTCCATGTTCTTTTCTGTAATTAACGGTACGCACGGTTTGGTTTCATTACCTTTATAATTGAACTGATAAAGTTGGGCCATAACCCAATATGCAAAAGCGCGCGCGCCTAATCCCTGAGCAAGATAGTATTGTTCTGTCGGATCTTCTACTTGAGGGTCGATACCGCTGATAACATTATTAGAGGCATAAACGATAGAGTACATATCGTTCCATACCATCTGACACTCTAATGAGGTTTGCGAACGGTCTGTATAGTCCAAATCACTTCCTGCCCAGTTATAACCGTTATTATCGCTTACCACGTCATTACCGTTTGTATCAGTAAACAACATGACACTTGGATAACCTATATCGTTATGGCGTTCTGCGTTTAACGCACCTGCATTGGGCATATATTGGTTGAATTGTGCAAAAATAGCATTTACACGAGCCGCAATCTTAGTAGGGTCCTGTTGGCCAATTTCTTCTTTTTGCGAAGAGGTTACAGTGCTACCTTCCGGAAGTGTATCCATGTCCTCGCAACCGGCAAAGGTAAGAGATGCGACCAAGAGGGAAGCGAAAATATATTTTGTTTTCATATTCAAATTCCTATTTATTAATCAATTAAAATGTAAGACTGATACCACCGGAAATTGTACGTATCGGAGTATAAAGTGCTGTAGTGGCAGAAATATAACTCTGACGAGGGTCAAGACCTTTGCGTGCAGAAATCAAACCCACATTGTCGGCTGTAAAATATACACGTACTTTCTCGAGCATTATCTTTTGAACTAAAGTTTTGGGCAGTGTGTAACCTACCGTAATATTATTGATGCTGAGATAATTTGAGTTTGTCAACCAACGTGTAGAAGTGGAGTTCGTATATTGATCGCTTGCATTTAAACGCGGAATATTGGTATTGGTGTTTTCCGGTGTCCATGCGTTGTAGATATCTTTATGCCAGTTTTGTCCGGCAAAGCTGGATGAACCGCCATGCATCATACGTCTGTAACCGGAATCATAAATTTTACCTCCCAACTGGTAAGATAACTGGATAGATGCATCGAATCCATAGGCCTCAAATGTAGTTCCCAAACCACCATATACAGTAGGCATCATATCGTCTGTTGCTACTTTATAACCTTCGGCAGTAGTATAGTTGGGAGTCTTGATACGGTTACCGTCACCATCCTCCGCCCAATATAGCGCTTCACCGGTCTCAGGATCAACTCCGGCATAATCAACCAGATACATACGGTACATTGATTCTCCCTCTTCGTAGATACGAGTGTCGTCAATCATCTTACCATTTAAGTCAGGATGCAACTTGTTGATTTTGTTTTGAACGAAAGTTGCATTCAGATTTACATTCCAGTTAAATTTGGAATTGTTTAGAATCTGGTAATTCAAATCGATTTCAACACCGGAGTTTGTCATAGAACCTACATTCATCGGAATTGCCGTATAGCCTAAGCTACCCGCTGTCGGTCTGTTGTAAAGCATATCATCCGATTTACGTCCGAAATACTCAATAGTACCATTCAATGTGTTGTCGAACAAAGCAAAATCAACACCGATGTTATAAGATGTAGAAGTTTCCCAAGTCAGATCCGGATTACCTTTATAAGACAAAGTTCCGTCGGCAAAGATACCATTGGCACCCGTCATTTTATATTGGTCCATCCAGGGATAGTAGTTCTTGTCAAGGTCAACTCCGGGGTATAATATGTCATCATTACCTTGTTGTCCGAAAGATGCTTTCAACTTCAACATGTTGATCCATGCAATATCTTGCATAAAATCTTCCCGGCTGATCATCCATGCGGCACTTGCGGCCCAGAAATTACCCCAACGGTTATCGGGAGAGAAACGTGATGAAGCATCACGACGATAAGAAATGTTACCGAAATAAGTATCGTTATATGAATAGTTCACACGTCCGAAGAAACCTTTTGTAGAATAAGTGTCTTTTTTACCGCCTGCAGAGAAATTATCAATTGCATTACTCAGATAGAAGCTTTCCGGATTATACAGATTTTGTGCGTTACCGTATAATTCGGTGTATTCATAAGTATATCCGTCGTAACCCGCAGTAATATCAAAATGGTGGACATCTTTGAGTGCGAATTGATAGTTGGCTACGTATTGTTGGTCGAAACCATATGTACGCATCGCAGCTTGATAAGCTGTACCGCCATAAGAAGCACTCTGTCCCATATAGGCGTTACCCAAGTCATTGTAACGAGTATTGTCTACATTCAGACCGAAACGGGCTGATACATTCAAACCTTTTATCGGATTAATCTCTGCAAACCAGTTTACATTGATTACATCCATTAAATATTCTGTTTTATTATAGGTCAAGTCGCCGGCCGGGTTAGCAATTGACATGAAAGAACGTGAGTTCTTAGTGCTCTGCCCGTCTCCATAATCGTATACTTTACGACCGTTATTCAACATTATATTCTTATCTGTGTCACGAACATACATCGGGTATACCGGAGCAATGTTATTTGCAACGAAGAATGCGTTACCTGAAGAAGCTGTTGCATTCGCATCCTGTTCTGCTGGGTAGCGGCTCTGTGAATTGATATAGCTGAAGTTAGCGCCTACCTTCAACCATTGTGTCAGTTTGTAATCCCCTTTAAAGCGTCCGTTATAGCGTGTAAGGCCGGAACCGGAAATCACTCCTTGGTCATCCAAATAGCCGAAAGCCAAATAATACGTTGCTTTTTCATTACCGCCGGAAGCGTTGATGTTATATTCTTGGCGTAAGTTATTCTGGAATGTTTCATCTGCCCAATTATCCGGAGTGTAGTAATAACTTCCGTCGCTGTAGCCTAAAGTTGCGTTTGGATTCAGTCTTCCATTTGAGCCGATTAACAGTTCACCAGCAGGTGTAGTATAAATATTGTATCCTAAACCACCGGAAGCTTTGGTCGGCAAAATAGAATTAGCTTTGATATTGGCTGCTTCGGGAGAAAGTCCCTGAGAAATCTGAGAGTTATAAATAGCTTGATAAGCTGTTTCAATGTAGTTCTTAGGACTGGTCATCACATCGTAGTTCTTGATAGCGCGAGAGTTAACACCCCATTTTGCATCAAAGTTTATGCGAGCCTTACCGCTGGTACCTTTCTTTGTTGTAATCATAATGATACCATTGGCACCACGGGCACCATACAGGGCTGTTGAAGCGGCATCTTTCAAGACAGTCATAGACTCGATATCTGATGTATTGATAGTAGATAAGTCACCGTCAAATGGTACACCATCTACAACATACAACGGGTCTGTACCTGCATTGATAGAACCGACACCGCGAATACGTACTTTTGCTGACACACCCGGTTGACCATTATCACTCAAAATCTGCACACCGGCTACTGCACCGGCTAAGGCATTAGAAACATTAGCTACTTGTCTTTTTTCTATTTTATCTGCTTTCATTACGGCAGCAGAACCTGTAAAAGAACCTTTGGTAGAAGTACCATAGGCTGTAACAACAACCTCTTCAAGCACTTCTGTATCAGACTTTAATATGATTCTCAAATTCGGCTTGATTGCTACCTCTTGCGTCTGCATACCCACGAACGAAACCTGCAAAGTCTTCGCAGAACTATCAGATGCATAAATATCTCTAAATAAATAACTTATAAATAATAA